>JADFOI010000061.1 GCA_022562935.1 Acidobacteriota bacterium | reverse complement strand
GGAGGCACCTCAGGTGCCGAACAGCTCGATCCCTAAAATAGCTCCTACCGTGGAACACAAGATAACTCTCGCCTATTCTTTCCCCGTTCTTTTCGGATTCGGCACCTGAGGTGCCTCCCACATTCCGGAGTCTTTGCAATTCTGACGGTCCCGGCTCGCCCCTCCGTCGCTTCGTGACAAGAGCCTGTCCATAACCCGGGCTAACGAAGAGAGAGAGATTTTCGATACTCCAGACTTGCCCATTCAGGCCTCCCCAAAGCCAGATAGGTTTGGGCCAGCAACACGTGGGGCTGAGGATCGTCTGGTTGAACGGCGATGGCCGTCAGAAACTGATTCCTGGCCTCCTGTAACTCTTCCCGCTCCAGGGCCAATTCACCCAGGCGTACATTAGCCGTGTATTGGGTTGGCTCAACTTTCAGGAGGCCTGCCAGGTACTTCGCCTCCAGGAGCCGATCTCCCTGAATTCGATAGTAGTTGGCCAAGGCATAAAGAACTTCCAAGGATTCAGGATCAATCTGATAGGCATTCTCCAACCACTGCAATTGCTCTTGGGGTTGACTTTGTGACTCGGCCAAACGCAATCGACTCCACACGGCTGCTGTATCTGATCCGTCCAGGAGTTGCCCCAGCAGCTCCGGCATCTTTTCCCAGCTTTCCTGTACGAAATGGAGTCTGGCCAGATAGAAGGCGGCTTCTCGATGTTGCGGATGGGCTCTCAGGACAGCTTCAGCTCTTCGAATAGCCGCATCCACTCGATTTTCTCCGAAGTCCCTGGCCGCTAGTTCCAACTGAACTGCCGGGTCTTCAGGGGCCGTCACGACTGCCTTCTGGAAATAGAAACTCTCCCTTGCGGAATCCTTATGAAGCCGAGAGACGAGCGCGGTGTCCAGATAATGTCTCCCTAAGGCTTCTGGGTCGACAAAGTAACCCTCCACCAGCGAGGGAGGCATCAGTGGAAGGAATTCCTGGAGAATCCCACGGAAGTAGGATTCATGGAGGGTTCTGGGTGCTGAAAGCTCAAGAAAAGGTCGATCGTCGGTGTGGATCATCCGTCCCTCTCCCAAGAAAGCGCTTACACCCTCCCTGTTCAGGCGGTAAGCCCACTCCAGAAAAACCAGGGGGTTGGGCAGCTGAATCTCCTGAAGCCGCTCACCCATGTGCGGATTTTCATCGAACAAGGCAACGATCCGCTCCGGGTCAATGGATAGTTGATCTTTCGAGCCCAGCAGAAGAATGTCACCAGGAGAAGTCTGAAAGATGTGGACCTCAGGAAAAACGGAGTGGAAGGTTCGCACCACCATTCGGACGTCTTCCGGCCGCATGGAGTAAATCTGGAACCACTGACAGGCGATGCCTCCGGCATTCAACCGGTCTCTCATCACCTTGAAGTGCTCCTGCGAATAAAGGCTTGCCACGCCCGCCATCCAGGGATTAGACGGCTCCGAGATGATCACATCGAATTTCTTCCGGTGTGACAAGAGATAGTTCCTGCCGTCTTCAATGACCAGGTTGAGCTTCGGGTCCTCTAAGACACTACGGTTCTCGGCTTCAAAGTAATGGGCAGCCTCCAGGACCGCTGCTTCAATTTCAACCTGTGTCACCGCCTTGACGGGAAAGTCCAGGACAGAACTAGCGGTCACGCCAGTTCCAAGACCGATGACCAGCACTTCCTGGGGGCTTTCATGGAGCATCAAGGGAGTATAGGCAAGCATGGTCTGAGTCGACATGTCGAAAGGCTCGTTGGAACCATCCGTTTTCCCATTAACGATCAGGTAGCGGTGTGCAGGACCCTCCACAACAGTCACTGTCGCGGCCAGGCCGTCTCGATAAAACAGGATCCGATCACGATCCCAAAGATGCTCGAAAACTTCTCGATTGTAGAGTCGCCCACTGTAGCGGTCAGGATTCAGGAAGACGCCGACGCTCAGACTCCGTTCGGTCACAGGGGGAATCACAAGTAGCAAGACAGAAAAGCCCACTCCACAGGCGCCATATAAAATGCGCTGCCTCAGACTCGAATCTCCAGCCAGCACCACGGCCAGACCTATCCCCACGTTGATGACGGCCATGAGGAGAAAGCTCGAGTTGATTCCTACCCATGGGATCAGGAAAAATCCGGTCAGGAAAGCACCGATGATGGCGCCTACTGTGTTCATACTGTAGAGAACCCCGAGTCTGTAGCCAAGATTCCGCTCGTCGGCGGTAATGATCTGAATGGCACAGGGGATGGTGGCTCCCATCATCACGGCTGCCGTTAAAATCAGGGCGCCGATGACACCCGAGTGAAGGAACTGGGTTGCCAGGAAAGAGAAGTTAAGAGGGTTGATATAGCGGGCAGTCCAGTATGGGAGCTCGTTGACCAGAGGAAAGGTTAAGAGGGCCAGAGATCCGATGGACAATTCCAAAATGGCAAACAGGAAGAGGCTGACACGACCCCGCCCAAAGTAATGGGCATATAAACGACTTCCAAGCGCTATGCCGGTCAGATAGATAGCCAGGATCAGAGTGAAGGCGTAAATGGAGCTGCCGAGAATGATGCCCAGCATGCGAACCCAGAGAATTTCGTAGGAGAGGGCGGTCATGCCGGAAAGCAGAAGCGCTGCAGACAAGAGCCTGAGATACTTTGAAGGCGCTATTGCCGGTATCTCTTCGACTTCCTGCTGCTGGCCAGTTTCCCGCTCAAGTCTCCGGCTGGCACCGATCGATAGGACGCCCACAAGAATATTCAGCAAACCAGCCATCAACAGGCTGGAACCAATCCCGAACCAAATGGGAAAAAACAGCCCGCCGCAAATCACCCCGAATATACCCCCGAATGTATTGAGGGAATAGAGACGGCCCGCCCAAACACCCCGGTGCTTTGTTCCCAGCAGGAAGAACTTGCAGATAACGGGAAAGGTACCTCCCATCAAAGAGGTGGGAACAATCAATAGCATCAAGGTGAGAAGGAAGCGCAGGAGACTTCTCGCTAGAAAGCTGTCTTCTCCCGGCAGGAATAGCTGCTGGGGAAAAGCCCCGAGAATCCAATACAAGAGAGGAAACACCAGGGCATAGATTCCGATAGCCACTTCCATCATGCCGTAGAGCCGCAGTGGTCGTGGATATCGATCGACGCCTTTCCCGAAAAAGTAACTTCCCAGGGCCAAGCCTGCCATGAAAGTGCACACTACTGTGGTGACCGCCAGTGAAGTACTGCCAAAAACCAGTTTGAAGTAGCGGGTCCAGAGCGTCTGGTAGATGAGCGCAGTAAACCCGGATGTTGTGAAGAGTCCCAGGACCAGCAAACGATATCGATGGTCCGCGCTCTTGAAACTCACAATGCCGTTACCCCCAGAAACTCCACAATCGTGTCCAAGTACAAGGTTGGATTCACCCGGTAGGCTGCTCCATGGGTGGTATTTTCAAAGAAGACGAGTTTTTTCTTTGCCGATGGAATGGCATCAAAGATGTTCTGGATGCCTGACGGGGGCAGGCGACGATCCTCTTTGCCGTAGATCAATAGAACTGGAATCTCGTCTAACCTTCGAAGAGCCTCAAGGGTGTTCAGGTCCTTTGCTGCGTAGTGGGTGATTCGAGTGAGATTCCACTTGAAGAGATCGGCAAAGGGAAAGGAAGGCAAAGCTAACATCCCTGTATGGTGGGCGACGGTTTCATTCAAACTCTGAAAGGGACTATCGGCAATGATCGCCTCAAGGTCATGCTGGAAGTCGCCCGCTGCATGGATGACCGCCACTGCACCCATGGAGACACCGAGCAGAACAAAGCGTCGCCTTCCTCTCTTCTCTTTCAAAAAATCATAGGCCCCCAGAACATCCAGCCGCTCCAGAAATCCAAGAGAGGTGGATTTTCCATCACTTTCTCCGTGATTGCGAAAATCGAACAGCAGAACTGAAAACCCTCTCTTGTTGAGAGCAGAGCCCCTTTCAAGGCCCTCTCGCCGACTACGAAAGAGCCCGTGTCCGAAGATAAGGGTCGCCTTTGTTTCCTCTCCCTTCATCAACCAACCCCGCAGCATTAATCCATCTCGGCTTGGGAATTCGACGTCGATAAAGTCGTTCCCGTAATCAGCAGGAGTATCGGTCAAGCGGCGCTCGGGAGGTCTGGTGCCCATATTGCTCACCCCATAGGAGAGGATTATTGGCGTGATCAACAAACCAAACACCGGCAGAAACAACACCAGGGAAAAAAGAGTTCCTTTGAAAATCTTCCGACCGGCGCTCCGAATCCTCAAAGCTCGTGCTGCCAGCCACACCAAGGCGCCGCCCAGTGCAAAGACCACGGAGATCAGCAGGCTCACAACGACAATCACCATAACTTTCATTATCTCTAACCGGCGCACCTCAGGTAAATGTGGGCTGGTCCGTAGGCTTTAGCGGATGTCGCGAAAATCGGCCCAGATTTCTTACCTAGGGGCACACGGCTGTGCGCCCTATAAGCCGTTGATGAAACAGGGTTTGTGGGCGCACAGCCGTGCGCCCCTACAGGCCTTAATCAAAATCAAGTGGGAGTTTTGCGACACCCTCTAAAAGCCCACAGATCTGACTGCGTCTTTCGACAAGCGTGGGCCATCCTAACTGTTCGGGCTAGAGAACATCCTCAATCTTGAAATGCAGCTTTTCAAAATCCTCCTGGGAGATGGTCCCCTGACGTCCGGATTCCACCTTGCGAGCCAAATACCGATCGCCGTTGACCACGAAAACAAAAGTCCGCTGGGAACCATCGTTAAGCGTAACGATCACTTCCACATCCGGCTCTGGAAAATTCATGAGATCCGATTCCTCATCCTGGATCGATAAAAATCGGATCTCGGTGATCGGATACCAGAACTTGTAAGCGAGAGCCTCTTGATCCTTCTGCGCATCAGGGGATTCCACGATCCATTTGTAGTCCTCATATCTTAGAGCAATCTCTTCATCCTCTTTACGGTGGATCACAATCCGGGCAATCTGACTCTGCTCAACATCCAGCACGTCCTTGTCCCGAAAGGCCAGGACGTCCTGGCTGAGTTTGTCTCGAATCTCCGGGGTGACGGTGAACACGAAAGCACGCTCAGGATTTCGAGCCAGAGTGAATTCCCCTTTCTGCTGGCCCAGCTCCAGGGTTCGCCAGCCGTCTTCTTCTTCATGTCGAACCCGTATCGTGGCTGCGGGCGGATCCAAACCGTAAGACTTCAACTCTTGGGCCTCATCCGATATAAACTCTTGAGCTTCACCAAACTCGACGGTCGAGAGCAGACTGCTGACCGCATTCTGATCGGCGCGCTCCTGAATCGGGGATTCCAGGTGCCATTCCTCATCCTGCCGGACGATTCGAATCGTGTCGGTGGAGTTGATGACCTCGATGGTTCGAATCTTGTCTCGATCAATGACGAGCACCCTTTTGTCGCGCCACTCCATGAGCTCCTTGCCTGCTGTGGAGAAGAGGACCTGGGAGGTGAGAAACACCTCGGGCTCTCCCTGAAACTGGACGTAGACATGACTTCCAGTAAAATCCTTGTTCCCAATGAGTAAGGTGCGTTCTTTCCCGTTGGCCTGAATCTTCAAGGTCATGGGCGGCTCATGGAGCCCATATTCCTCAAGCCGTGTTCCCCCTTCAGAGAAGGTGCGGTCTCGAACGGCCCGGATCAGGTCGCGAAGGAGCACGTCGACCGTACTGTTATCAGCGGAGGTTTTCACCGGGCGTTCAAGCATCCACTCTCCCTCCTTCTTGATCAATAGGATTCCCTCTTCCTGGGGGCGCAGAATTTCCACAGCCGTAATCTCCTCCTGCCGGGTACGAAGGAGACTTTCTTCCAGGCTTCTGGCTACCTCTCTATCGCTTTCGCCCACAATCTCGTAAAAGTAAACGAAAGCGGACAGGACCAGGAAAATGACAAGAAGGACTCCAACTTTTTTCATCGTTGTAGAAACTCAAAGAAAAACATAGAGAAATTCAAAACTCGAAACCCGAAGACTCGACAGGAAAATTCGGAATATTGATTTTCAGATTTGTTTCAAATTTGGGATCTTGAATTTTGAATTTCTCATCATCTTCTACGAAGCCAGATCGTGGTTCCAAAAATCAGTGTGGCTAGAGGAAATAGCACGACCGTGCCCCAGAAAATTAACCTTGACTGGGTGAAAGTCACGTAAATCCGTCGATCTTCCACATCTCTGGGTCGAATGGCTATAAGGTCAGCCTCTTCCGCCAACCAGCCAATGGTCATCAGAAGCAGGTCTCCATTGGCCACGCTGTTGAAGTAGGCATTGCTGGCAAAGTCTGAATCGCCAAACAAGACTAAGCGGGCTTCCCGTGGAGTGGGGGCAGCACCCTCACCCTCACTGACTTCTTCCTCCCCTTCTGCGGCTCCTTCTCCCTCGGATTCCTCCTCGCCCTTAAGTTCTATCGACTTGGTTGCCACAGCGGCCAGATGAACCGGCCCTTCGACATCCTGGCCCTCGTCAAAGACGGCTTGCCCATCTTTCAGATTGCTCTCTGCCCAGCTATTGGGAGAAGTCGAAAGCAGCTCGGTGGTCCGGTAATCAAGTGAGCTCGACGAAGTGGTGACGTTTTGAGCCATAGGAAAGAACGTCATCGCCTTATTCAACTCCCGAGTCATGGGGTGGTCGGCATATGTCGCCACCAGCGGCGCTGCCGCACCCAGCCCAAAGATCTGACCAATTCCGCTGGCATCGATCACCACCTTGTCTCCCAGACCCAGGCCATACTCGGCCAGAAAGTCATTCATCTGAAATTCGGTTTGAGGATCCACCAACAAAAGAAATTTGCCTCCCTCTTCCAGGAAGCTCTTCAACAAAGCGGCTTCGGTGGGGAGAAAATTCATCTTGGGTCCAACCGAGGCAATAACCGCAGCGTTTTCAGGTAGTGAGTTCTCTTGAGCCAGGTTGTAGGTTTCAACCCGATAGTTCAGTTTTTCGATCTCCTCGCCGGCTGTGGAAAACCCATCAGCCTCGACGTTGTCGAGACCACGCTCTCCGTGACCCTGAAGGAAGTAGATCAATTTTTCTTTTTCGCGAGTGATCTTGATGATGGCGTTGGTGATCTTTTGCTCGTCTGCGTTGTCGATCATTTCCCTTTTCGGCCCATTCAGGATCACCACCTGAGCATGGGTCGAAATCTCATACTGGGCGGCACGGCCCGGCTCTTCTTCCGGATCCACCAGTTCGTATCCGACCTTCGACGAAACATCGCGGTACTGTTTCACCAGATCCTCAAAATCCAAGCGTCCCGCTTCCCCACGGAAGAATCCGATGATTTGAATTTCGGTCTCCAGATTCTCCACCACTTTTCGACTTTGCTCGGAAATGGAATAAACTTGATTTTCCGTCAGGTCAAGGCGGCTGTGATAGCGAAAATTCAAACCATTCATCAGGACCAGAATTCCCAGCACCAGTGAGACGGACAGACCGGCAGTGCCTCCGTAACGGACCCTCCGTGTTCCCAAAGATGCCCGGATCTCGGAAAAATGAGTGATCCCATAGGTCAACAGGAGGGCAAGACCTGCGTAAAACAGCGTCTGCGCTCTCCAGTCCCACTGTCCCTGGACCGAGTAAACAACGAGGGCTAAAAATAAAGCCGCCACTCCAGCTTGAACGAAACCCTCAACGACCTTTCGAAACATTTACTGCCTCCAGTTGCTCGAGTCCAACGATACGGACGTCAAGAAAAGTCCCAGGAAAATAAAGGAGAGGTAAAAGAACAGGTGCTGAGAGTCCAGGACTCCCTTGGTGAAATCGTCATAGTGGTTGAGTATGGAGAGATAGCGAATCGTCTCACTGGTCAGGGTCGTTCCCGTGCCCGCTGCAGCGTCGATCACCCACAAGATAATGAAGACCCCGAAGGTGAGCACTGCGGCAACAATCTGATTTTCTGTCAGGGAAGAAACAAACAAGCCGGTAGCCAGTAGCGCTCCTCCCAAAAGAAAAGCCCCAAGGTAGCCGACCAGCAGGGTAGCCAGAGGTGGCGAGGGTTCACTCAGAAAGTAAAGGAGCAGGGAGTTGAACATCGTGGGAACCAACATCACCAGAAGCAGCACGACCAGGGCTGTGTATTTACCCAAAATCAACTGAAGGTGGGTCAAAGGAGAAGTCAAAAGAAGTTCGATCGTCCCCTGCTTTTTCTCTTCGGCCAAGACACCCATCGTCATCACCGGTACCAGGAACAAGAGAAGGGTGCTCAAGACGCTGAAAAACCCCCGCATGACCGCAGCACTGGCATCAAAGGGAGGTGTTGAGGTACCAAACTGCTGGGCCTGGAAGGCCTGCTGCATGGTAAAATCAATGACATTGACCAGGATCATGTAGAAGAAGTATCCGGTCAAAGCGAAGAAGACTCCGATGAGCACATAGGCGATGGGACTCACAAAGAGGTTGTGCAGCTCTTTGGTCATTATGGCCAGGTAATTCCTCATTTCCCCTCCCCCTCAACTGCTTCCTCTTTTGCCTCCTCTTCGGTGGTCAACTGGACAAAGACTTCCTCCAGACTGATACTTCGGGTCCTCAACTGGTACAACTCGAGACCCGAGCCAATCACTTTTTGGGCAATCAGGTGACGAACATTCTTTGCTCCTTCGGTCTCGACGCACACGGGGTTATGGTCATTTTTCCGCTCACCTACAGAGACACTCTTCACACCAGGAATCTCCTGCAGGAGAGCGACAATATTGTCCACTGAACCTCCGATTTCCAACTCGATGGTTTCTCCACCGGCCAGTTGACCGGTTAGGTTTTCCGGCGTGTCCACTGCCACAATTTTTCCCTTGTTGATGATAATCACGCGCTGGCAGGTCATGCTGACTTCGGGCAGGATGTGAGTGGAAAGAATGACGGTGTGGGTTCCAGCCAGACTCTTGATCAGCTCTCGCACTTCAATGATCTGTCGGGGATCCAGTCCAATGGTGGGTTCATCCAGGATAAGGATCTCCGGATCGTGAATGAGGGCCTGGGCCAATCCCACCCGCTGCTTGTATCCCTTGGAAAGTTGCTTGATGAGACGAGGGCCCTCTTCCGCTAATCCGCAACGGATCTTGACCTCCTCCAGCCGAGAGCCCACCTGAGCTCGATCGACGCCCTTGATATTGGCCACAAACCGAAGATAGGAATTCACGGACATCTCGCCATAGAGGGGAGGATTTTCGGGCAAATAGCCCAATCGCCGCTTCACTTCCAGCGGCTGCTTGAAAACATCAAAGCCAGCCACAATCGCCCTTCCCTCCGTTGCCGGAAAGAAGCCAGAGAGGATGCGCATGGTGGTCGTTTTCCCCGCCCCATTGGGACCCAGAAAGCCCAGAATTTCCCCTTTCCGGACCTCGAAGCTCACATCCTCAACGGCGGTGTGCGATCCGTATCGCTTGGTGAGATGCTCCACTTGAATCATGATCAGAAGGAGACAGCAGACAGCAGACAGCAGACCACTGACATTACCTACTATTCTCTATCTTTTAACTTCTGTCTCCTTATAGCGTTCCTTCACGTACTTTTCCAGGATCTCAATAAACTCCTGCGCGATGTTGGAATCCTTGAGCGTGGTCAGATGTCGCCCATCTACGTAGACGGGAGCCTTGGGCGATTCACCGGTACCGGGCAAGGAGATGCCGATGTCCGCGTGTTTGGACTCACCCGGTCCATTGACCACGCAACCCATCACAGCCACCTTCAGATCCTCCACTCCCGGATAAACTTCTCTCCAAAGCGCCATTTTCTCTTTGACATGCTGCTGAATGTCTTCAGTCAGTTCCTGAAAGAAGGTGCTGGTGGTTCTGCCACAACCGGGACACGCACTGACTTGGGGAGCAAAGCTGCGGATGTTCAGGGATTGGAGAATCTGTTGAGCGACGAGAACCTCTTCCGTTCGGTCTCCACCCGGCTGAGGCGTCAGGGAGACCCGGATGGTATCTCCGATACCCTCCTGCAGCAAAATGGAAAGGGCGGAAGTACTGACCACCACTCCCCGGGTTCCCATTCCAGCTTCTGTAAGACCCAGGTGTAAGGGATAGTCGCAGAGCGAAGCCAAGTGGCGATACACTTGAATGAGATCGGGAGCTGCGGAAACCTTAGCACTGAGAACGATCCGCTGGTGGGCCAGCCCGTACTCCTCGGCCAGAGCAGCCGATTCCAGGGCGCTTTGGACCATCGCATCCATCAGAACTTCACTGGACTCCTTGGGTTCAGGGAGCTGGGCGTTGCTGTCCATCAAACGAGCCAGCAATTTTTGATCCAGCGAACCCCAGTTCACTCCAATACGAATCGGCTTGTCATTCTCAAGGGCCACCTGGATCATCTGTTTGAAATTCTCATCGTGGTGCTTTCCCATTCCGACGTTTCCGGGATTAATACGGTACTTGCTCAGCTTACGAGCGCACTCCGGATATCGTGTCAGAAGGAGATGTCCGTTGTAGTGAAAGTCTCCGATAATGGGGACCTGAAGCCCCTCGCCCTCCAAGCGGTCGACGATCTCAGGGATCGCCTGAGCCGCCGCCTCCGTGTTCACGGTGACCCGAACCCATTCCGACCCTGCCTGAAAAAGCTGGCGGCTCTGCTCGACGGTGGCCTCAATATCTGCAGTGTCCGTGTTGGTCATGGACTGGACCACGATGGGGTGGTCCGAACCGATCGGAACCTGCCCTATCCGGACTGTGACGGTCTTCCGGCGTTCTATCATCACCCTTATTTTACAATAGACGTCCCTCGAAAACACAATCGGCAAGCGGATTGACGTTGCTACTCTGTGGGACTGTACTTTGTCATCCGAGCCGTTATCTCTTATCATGAGCAAATGAGCGATTTTCTTGAGCAGTTGTTTCAAACCACAAAGATCAAGGAATTTGTCCCTCTATTTAAAGAGGCGGAAGAGAAGTATGGAAGCCAGGAGGAATTTCTCAAAGAGGTTACTGCCTATCTGCCTGTGCGTCTGTACGAACACTACTACGACGACACCGTGCCCCACAGCTTCTTCGGTCTTATGGCAGCTTCCCTGCTGGCTCAATCTTTGTTTCCTGAGGACAGCCGCTGGCGACCGCTGGTTCAACAATCCTGGTTCGCCACCAAAGAGAGAAAGCGGACCCCACTGAATCTCGACAACATCGAGGGTAAGAGTGAAGGCGATCGGGAACAACGGTGGCAGCACTTTCAGGAGACCGCTGATGGCGGGGATTTCCAAGCGGCAATGGCCTGGGCCAAGCCATTCTTCAAAGAAGAGAAAGATCGACAGTTCTTTCGCCGCAAATTACTGACCTACGCCTTGATCGACATCTTTCAGGGAGGGCATAAGTTCCTGTATCTCTTCCAGGCCTGGCGACTGGCAGAGGCTCTGAAGTGGACCCATTTGGATCAGATCATGAGCCCGGCGCTGCACTTCATGATTGTGGCACCCCAGGATCACTCACTCTCCCTGTTTGTGCTCAAGCAGGGTCGTTCGAAGGTTCTCAATTCCCTTCACTCCAACCAGGGCGGAATCACCAGCGAGAGCTACGATGAGGCGGAGGCAACCTTTCTTTTCAGCGACGGGCCCGATGAATCTCTCCAGATGCTGGAAAAACTGGCGAACTCGGGAGCCAGTCTGGAGTCTGTCCAGGAAGTACTCCTCCTGGCAGCCGCCCAGGCACTCTCGAACTCAAGGGTCGGAGACTGGATCTGGCCTATGCGAGCTTTTCACCTTGCCTACTGCATACGCCAGTGGAGGGATCAAACTCCGGAAGAGAAATCCTTTGCCCTGATGATAGCAGCGGTGCTGCTCAATCAAGCCTCCGCCAAAAGTCGTGAAGCGGACCAGAACCGGACGCTGGACGAAGTGGCCCGCCAACTTTGCCCCCTCGAACCCTTCAGTGTACTGAGAAGCGTCATCAGCCACACCGATCCCTATGCTTCGGCGACGGCTGTTTACGCCATTTTGGGAATGGATGACAGCAAGAAAGAGGAACTTTTCAAAACCCTTTCCAGCCAGGCGGTCAAGAACGACGGAGACATGTGTTACGGACACGACATTCTCTTCATGCACGAAGTGGTCGAGTGCTATAAGGATCTTCAGCTTCCACAGAAAGACAGACTCCCGGTCGCGGCAGGATTCTTCCTGGGACGGGTGGCCAAGAAATACGAACTTTTTGGAACCTACAAAGGCTAGCGCGCAAGCGCGCGTTCGCAGGTTTCAAATTCCAGGTTTCCGATTTGGGATTTGAGATTTTGAATTTCAGCTGGGTATGTTGTCAGTTTCCTCCAGCAACTCCACATCCCCCCAAACTTGTTCCCAGTCACCGGTCATGACGGCTCCCGAACGGCGCTGTTGCGGGGGGCAAAGGAGGTGAAAAAACACGAAAATGGGCATATCCAAGCCCAGGTTAAACAACTTAAGAAGTTTCTTTAAATCCTCCTCTTCCGAACCTTCCAACAAAGAGAAAAACCGTTTGGATCTGCGGTAAGCGGCCACCACCTGCTGCCTTTGAAACGAGGTTCGACCCTCAATCGGATAACGAGTGGCTAGATGGGTCTGAATCGGGTCTCTATCGATCTTCTCTCTGAGACCTCGATGGTCAATCCAATCCCTCCAGAAGGTTGCCTTTCCGTATCGCTCCGGCTCAGCGATCTCGAGGGCTCGCACCAAAGCCACCCACTTCTGCTCTGGAGTTGCCTGGCGTACCTTCCTGATGCCCGCTGGAGAGAAACGGGTACTCACCAGAAGCTGAAGGGTCATTGGGAAGGCAGAGGGGCCAGGAAGGCTGAAATCCGAGAAAACGCCCATCCGCAGGCCCATTTTCAAAAGCTGCCGAAGCGCACCCTGGGAGAATTCTCCCTCTTGGCCATAACTCCAAAGAAACTCCCGTGAGCGTTCGCTTCCCTTCAGGGTCTCCCGGTGCAACAGTCTCAGGAACTGGATCTCATCCCAACGATAACGAGTTTTTTCCAGTCCTTCCGTTGCCTCAAACACAATGTCCCCTGCCGGGCTGATACTGAGCGTTTGACGCGACTGGCGCTCGCTGGTCTTACGGAGTCCAAACCAATTGAACACATTAACGCGCACGGTGACCCGTTGACCCCGGATGCGCTCAAACCCTCCAGTTACCTCTATTCCTGGTTCAGGAGAGGGCAAGGAACCGCCTAAGAGTCGGCCATAGCTCCTACGAAAGACCTCAGGCTCGGGTCGCAGCCAATGGACCGCCAGCAGCGTGATACGCTTCCTCCAGCGCGTTCTCTCCAAGGCTATCGCAACTTCCAGACGTCTCACCAAGGCTTGCTTGAATACCCGATTCATTTTCTTTTTCAGCGGCTCAGACAGTCCCTTGGAGAGAATCCGCAGTGGACCTTGAGGAGTTGGGCCGAGCCGCGTCACCCGAAGCGTATTTCCAAAGTGCACTCCAGCAAAGAGACCGACCTGTCGCGTTCGCTGACGATGGCGTCGCAATCGGAACTCTATTTTCCCGGCTCGTTTTCTGACTTGGACGTTGAACTCTCCTTCTTCCACTACCTCAACCCGAGCACCCAGGGAGGCTCCCGATGAGAGTCCCTTCTGAACCTTCAGCATAGGGATGGAACCGGGTAAGACCCACCCGGGTCCCAGAGCCCACTCGACACCCATCTTCAGTCCTACCCGTCCACTCCACCGCCAGCGCACCACCTGCCCCTCTGACATCTGGAGAACTTCACCCGGATTCAGCGGATTTCGATAGCTTTTCCAGGCTTCCCGCAGTGCTCGAGCAATGGAAGTCTCCTCGGGGAAGAGTGTGACCCAGGAATGGTACAGTCTTGTTTTTGCCCCGATATCCATCAACAACGGTACTCGGCTCAACCCTGCTGAACCTTCCGTGCTGGCCTCCACATCCCATTGAATAGCCAGGTGATCCGGTGGAACCCGGAAATTCCCCAGGAAAGCATTCCCGGCAAAAAGGATCACCGCACGGACCTGGCCCTGGGGCCGGACACGCCACCGCACATTTCCCGGTCCCTTCCCTCTGAAACCCCGTGTGGCTCGAAAGATCAGATCTATAGGCTGAGAGCGATGGATGAGACCTGAGGGGGACACATCGAGGCTGTGGCGAAAGGGCTTTTTTTCCAGGCGCAGCTCCACCCTCGACCCTTCTATGAATCTCGAGTAGCCTCCTTCCAGGCGCCAGTTGAGTTGGGCTCCCATGACCCTTAGAGTAAATCCTCGTCCAGGAACTCAATCAGATCTTTGATCATGGCCGCCGTCAAACCCCAGATCATATGCCCTTGATAGTTGTAGAAGAAAAGGGTCACCGCCCTTCCAAAACGATGGTGGATTTCTTCGGTCGGCTCAGTTTGGTAAAAAAAGCGCAGGGGAACCTCCAGGATGCGCTCCACCTCCCGGGGATTCAGGGCAACGGAGAACCCTTCCCTGAGGAAGGCCACAAAAGGAGTCACCCGATAATTGGTGACGGCCCTGTACTGGTTGAATTGGCCCAGGACTTCCACGAAATCTGCCGAAATCCCCACTTCCTCCTCCATCTCCCTCAGAGCCGTTTCACGAAGAGAGGAGTCCGCCTCCTCACGAAGTCCGCCGGGAAAAGAAATCTGGCCCTTGTGGGTGGCGACTTCCTGGGTGCGTTGGGTGAGAAGAAAGTAGGGCTCGCCGTCTCGCTGAAAAATCGTCATGAGGACAGCAGCTTCTGCAGAGTGGTGTTCCTCAAGGCTCCGTGGAGACCAGTTCTCTAATTTTTGTCGAATGCGCTTTTTGAGATCACTTCTCACTGCAATATCGTCGAAATTTTACACTCCGCCACAGGGTGCGTCCAGCATTTGAATCCGTGCTGTCGTGCCTTCGTGCTGTCGTGGTTTCCCGGCAGAACCCAGGTTCTAGAAAACGGCCCAAGACCCTTCGGTCGAGGCCCAACTGAAGGCTGAATCAAGATCAACATCGCCGCCGTGTTTCTCACCTGGGGCGAGTTTGGGGCATCCGAGCAATGGTGTATACTTCGCCCAATCAAGGGGATTACCGTGGAAAAATTGCCTGGAAGCGCCGGGAGGCGATTCCGTTGAGAGTTCACCCAGCTCTTCGAACCCTTCCTTATCTCTTCACGCTTCTTATCCATAACTCCCTCATCACTCCGCTGTTGGGGGGAGGAGATTCCCTCGAACCCCGGAATTCACCGCAGGGCTTGCAGTTGATCCTCTTTGAGAATTACCCCTACAGGGTGTCCCCGGCAGACAATCCTCCCCATTACCATGCGGTGGATCTGCCCTCGGCGGAATTTCCGCAGCAGTTTTCCTCCATGTATGCCCCTTTTCCAAAGCTCCAGAAATTCACAGTGCCCGAGGGCAGCATTGAAATACCGAGAAAACTGATCCTGTTGGATATTCATACCCTCTCGGAGTCGGCCCTCCGGGGAAAGAAGGTCTCCTATCAAAGCCCTGTCGGCGACTTGTCTTACCAATTAAAGGTAGACCGCTGGAGAGGGGAGTCCTACCAGATCACGTTAAGCGGTGAATATAAGGGCTTTAAGTTCCGCGATATTTTGTTCCAGGGCCAGCTGGATCGGACCAAGTTGGTGGCGATTAGAAAAACAGCCAGACAAACTCTCTTTGCTGTTTTAACCCCGGTACAGGCCATCCCACTTTTTTCAGTCCAAGAAGATGGCGTGAAAGACTTTGAACCTCCGCAACTGATCGAGGGGCCTCAACCCCTCTATCCCGAAGGCCTTTCTGAAACGGGGCGAGTGCTGATTCGAGGCATCATCACTACGGCAGGACGACTCGACCCTGATCGCTTCATCCTGCTGGAGTGCCCCCACCCTCTTCTGGGCCGAAGCGCCCTTGAAACCATCCTCAACGACTGGACATTCCGGCCGGGCAGAACAGACGGACAGCCTGTGGAAGCCCTAACCACCATCGAAGTCGAATTCGTGCGCTGAGCACGCAAGCGTAAGCGCGCTTTGCGCGCAGAAAATAGAAAATAGAGAAAAGAAAAAAAAGAGAGTATAGAAGGTGCCAACGCTCTGCCGTCTGTGCTCAGTCCTCATCACTCAGTCCTCTCTTCCAGCCGGCTGTGGTCTGTTATCAGCTGTCAGTTGTCAGCTAGCAGTCTCTCCAAGAATCATGCCCTCCACTATCGGCAATGCTCGGGACGGCACCACGTGTCCTCCCTCAAAATCAAACAACTCCGACTTCAACCCACGGGCCCTGAGGTATTTTAGCGCTTCTTGGGCTTTCTCAGGTGAAACTTCCTCATCTTGACGGCCATGCACCAGCAGGATCTGGATGGGAGGCAGTGCATCCAGTTGCTCGACGATATCGGGTGGCAAATCTCCTCCGCAGGCAACCACCCCCCGAACCGGAAGTGAACTGTGGGCCCAGGTCCGGTAGGCCATGGAAACTCCCTGTGAGAAACCGAGCATAAAGACGCGCTGTGAATCCACTTCACAGGTTTCTTGCAGCAACTTGTAGAACTGTTCCATATAAGCCACAAAGTCCAAGACCGATTGATCCCGCTCATATTTCGTCAGCCATGAGAAGCCGACCTGACCCTTTTTCAGATGAGTGTAAAACTGGTGGGCCCCCTGGGGAGCGGCCACCAGAATGCCCTTTTTAGCCAGGGGCTCAAAGACCGTGATGAACTGGCGGGCCACCTGTCCAAAACCGTGCAAAACGATGAGAAGCGGATGGGGTCCCTTCTGCTCCGGCACCTGCACACTGTAATAAACGGTGTGGGAGATCTGAATTTTACCGTTCATCAAGCTCATTCTCATCATGCTCATCGTTGGCTCTAAGAACCATAATCAGGTCCTGGGAATTCCCGGGCTCAAAAGGCCCTCCCTTCATGTCTCCGTAAATGGACAGGATGGTAAAATCGGCATTCTTCAGGAGTGGGATAAGATCAGCCCGCCTCCAACCGCGGAGCTGGGTCATTCGAGAGCGCACCACCTGGACGGGAGGATCCGCAAGGGGATTGTACTTCAAGGTGGTGGGACAAAAGCGGATCCTGCCTTCTTCCAGAAACTCCATGAGACGAAGAAAGATAATCTCCCCATCCTCCTCCTGGCGAAAATTCAGTGGGAGATGACGAATGTTTTTCTCGAAGATGCGCTCGTAGTTGAGGATTTGGAACAGGAAAATGCCCCCGGACTCCAGGACATGAGCCAACGATGCGAAGGCCCGTTCCAGGTCCTGCCGTGCCGTTAAATGGACCAGGGTGTTACCCAGAGAGATTGCTGCACCGAACCGGTCTGGCACCAGTTCCCTGAGGTTTTGAATTTCCCCCAGGACAAACTGTAAATTCGGGGGAAGAGGCTTCTCTTGTGCCTTGGCAAGCATGGACTCAGAACGATCCAGCCCCAGCACCTGATATCCCTCCTCAGCTAGAAAACGGCTGTGCTCTCCAGTCCCGCACCCCAGATCGATCACAGACCGCTTAGGAGCCTGTTCCAGAATATCCTTGAGAAAGGGAGCTTCTCGACGAATCCTGTCCGGCCAGGCCACGAAGCGCCGGTAGTCCACCCGTGAATAGGGATCCTCCCCAGGAACATCCTTCTTGCTGTCTTCCATAGGCTGAATCTATCGAAAGCAACGAGAAATGTGTAGCGTCCGTTCTTAGAACGGATGGAGAGATTAGGGACAGGCCCTGGAGGCCTGTCCCTAATCTCTCCCAGTTATAACTTTGCCCTCACTTCATTCGTTACAATTAAGTTATGGCATTAACCAAGCGGTGGGGCCTCATCTTCATCGTACTGTTCATGCTTCCCTTCTGTGGCGTTGGCCTCTTTTGCGTCGTGCTTGCTTTGCGGGAGGCCGCTTCCGAGCAACCGGAAATGGGTACGGTTCTCTTTCTGGGACTCTTTGGCCTGGTCTTCGGTGGAACCGGTGTGTGGATGATCCTCAGAGCCCTCAAGGGTTACAAGTCTTCTCAGCAGGTCGATGAACGAAAGATCCAGCACCCGGATAAGCCCTGGCTGTGGCGTAAGGACTGGGCAAGCCGGAGAATCCAGGACTCGAATCGCTCGTCGTTGAATTATACCTGGTTTTTCGCTGTTTTTTGGAATCTCATTTCCGCGCCTCTGTCCTTGACGGTGTTGCCTCGAGAAGTCCTTCAAAACAGGAACTACCCTGCACTCTTGGGCCTCCTTTTTCCTCTGGTGGGAGCCGGTCTTCTGATTTGGGCAATCCGGGCCACCCTGCGCTGGAAGAAGTTTGGCACTTCCGTTCTGGAACTGGAAACACTTCCGGGGGTGATCGGTGGTCACCTGAAAGGACTCCTCCAAACCCGCACGGCTCTCCTGCCCGAGGAAGGACTCTCGCTAAAATTGACGTGCATCAACCGCACGGTCAGCGGCTCAGGCAAGAATCGAAGCGTCAACGAGAAGATCCTTTGGCGGGAACGGCAGGTGATTCCCAAAGACAGGATTGAAGCGCGGGTGCAAGGTTCGTCCATTCCCTTCACCTTTGAAGTTCCCTACGACGCCAAGGAAACGGATCGGAAGAATATGGACAACGCCATTCTCTGGTACGTTGACGCTGCGGCCAGCGTCCCCGGTGTGGATTATGCAGCTCAATTTGAGGTTCCCCTCTTCAGGACTTCAGAGAGCGATCCAGACTTCGTGCCGGCCAGAGAAGCTGAAGTTCCGGAACAGATGGCTGAGGACTTCACCCACACAGCCAGCCACGGGGGCATCACGGTGAGACCCGGCCAGCGGGGTGGAACAGAAGTTTACTTCGCTCCGGCTCGCAATGTGCGCGTGGCGCTTGTGTTAACCGTCTTCACCCTGATCTGGTCCGCCGTCATCTGGTTCATGATGACGCACGGCGCCCCGATCCTCTTCCCCATTTTCTTCGGCCTCTTTGATCTAATCCTTCTCTATGCAGTCCTCCAGCTCTGGTTTGGCGTGAGCAAGGTGCTTATCGAGTCAGGACAGCTGACCGTGACCAGCGGTTTTCTCTGGTTGGGAGCTTCCAAGGTCATCCCTTGCTCCCATGTGGAGGATATTAAGATCTCTATCGGCATGCAGAGCGGTGGGCGCTCCGGCACGCCTTATTACAACATCGCACTGATCACAAACGACAAGAAGAAGGTCAGTCTCGGCCGCTCCATCAAGGACAAACGGCACGCTGAATGGCTGGCCACGACCATGCAAGATGCCGTCAGCCAGTGGAAATAATGGGGACTGACGACCTTTTCCGAGCCATCATTCTCAAGTACACCCACCTGCTGCAGTTCTAGGTTGACGTTATAACGCTAAAACGTTATTCTAGCGCTATGGGCAATGCACAGAAAAGAGCAACGGTCTATTTCGACCCTCGGCTCCACCAAGCACTGCGGATCAAGGCTGCCGAGACGGATCGATCCGTGTCAGACCTTGTGAACGAAGCGGTAAAGTTAAGTCTTGCCGAGGATGCTGAGGACCTGGCCGCCTTTGACGAACGCAAAGACGAACCGAATCTTGCCTTTGAGGACGTCGTCAAGGATTTGAAAAGGCGTGGCCAGATATAAGCTCCTGATTAAACCCTCCGCCGTAAAAGAGATCGAAGCAATTTCTCGGAAAAAGGATCGGCAAAGGATCATAGAGCGAATTCAAAACTTGGCAGCCAACCCGCGGCCCGAGGGCTGTCAAAAGCTGTCCGGCAGGGAGCGCTACCGCCTTCGGCAGGGGTCGTACCGAAGCGTATACAGTATCGAAGATGACACCTTTGTTGTCTATGTTGTCCGAGTGGGACACAGGAAGGATATTGACCGCAAAACTCTATGAATTCCCTGACTACTTGATCCCCACCACCATGGAGTCCGGTCCAGCCAGAAGCTCGACCCGGGTTTCACGAAAACCAGCCTCGTTGAGCCACGAACAACAGTCCTTACCGGTGTAATCAAATCCACCACGCGTCTCGACCAGCATGTTCAGACTCATGAGTAATCCAAAGGTGTTTTGACTGCGATCGTCGTCGATGATCGATTCCCAGATGATCACCGCACCGCCTTCAGGAAGCGCCTGGTAAGCCTTGGCAATCAACATCTGTTTCTCTTCCAGGTTCCAGTCATGGAGGATATGTCCCATGGAAATCACATCGGCTTTGGGAAAGGAATCCTTGAAGAAGTCTCCTGGGTGGAACTGCAAGCGCTCGGAGAGCCCGAACGAATCGACGTATTCATTGAAGATCGGACCGACCACTTCCAGGTCAAATCCCCTTCCTGTGAGATGTTCGTGAGCCAGTGCCACCTGCACGGGTAATCCTCCTTGAGCCGTTCCAATGTCCAGGAAGCTCTGGTAATCACTCCACGGGAATATTCGGGCGATGGCCTGGCAGGCACCCAAACTTAGACCTGTCATCGCTTTGAGAAAACCTTGCAACCTGGCCGGGTCGCTATAGAGGGTCTCAAAGAGATCTCCGCCCGTCTTGGCTTCGTTTTGAGGCTCCCCCGTCCGTAAGGCCTCCGTCAGGGATCCCCAGAAGGGATACAACCGTTTGTTGGCCATCTCCAGCATCCCTCCCATATAGGAAGGTTTATTTCGATCCAGAAATTGATCGGTCTCGGGGGTGTTGGAATATTGGCCTTTGATGCGCTTCAACATGCCCAGCGCCACCAGAGCGTCCAAAAAATCGCTGGCACCTCGGGAGTTCAGTTGAAGCCTTTCGGTCAGGACCTCGGCCTCCAGCTCTCCCTTTGCCAGCTCGGTAAAGAGCCCAAGCTCGATCGCGCTAAGCAGGGTCTTGGAACCCCAAAAGCCCAGACCCAGCTGCATAATTTCCTGGGGAGTCAGATCGCTCATCCGTTTGCCTCCAACCGTTGGGGAAATGTTAAGTCTTTGTTGAGGACAAGGCAAGAGTTGGACCGTGGGCTAAAGCCCACGGCTCTGACTGCTCTCGTTTGCTCGATCAGAGCCATAGACTAGAGAAAACTCTGGTGCCGGAGGCGGGATTATGCAAGCCGAGTATCGCCCTCTGCCAGCTATTCCGTAAGGTGCTGCCTAGTAGCCACTTAGCGGATTCCTGAATATTGCCTATTCCGTTGAATATCGCCTATTTATGGGAATTTTGTGACCAATCTGTGACCAACGGGCCAACATTTTCCGTGCATTTCACTTAGTTGTTTACGGTCTACTGAGCGTTAGGTCGTGGTCACAGGTATTTCGCAAGAGCAAGATTGGACCCTCGTACTGGAAGGTCATGCGCATAGCGTCGGTTATAGAACATTCCCAAATATTTTGGGTTCCCTTAATCTTGCGCACTCTCAAGCTTGGATGTCGTGGGTCTTTTTCGAGTTTTCGCAGGGCTGTTTTTATTCTCGCCTGTTTATTTGATGCCTTACGACGGTAGGCTCTCTGGAATCT
>JADFOI010000060.1 GCA_022562935.1 Acidobacteriota bacterium | reverse complement strand
GGAGACAGTGATCTCAACGGTTGCGCAAAGATCTTTCACCAGGGTTACAGGAACCTGCGAGAGCTTGGGATTGGGGTGACCGATGTAGGAGCCGTCTCTGGGGCAGCCTCCGTGCATCCAGTGGACCAGCGGTGAGAACCATCGAAATCCCGCCTTTTTTATGATCTGCCCGGCTTTGACGATGTCCTCATGGGTATTGCCCGGTTGAAGTGCCTCGGTGACGACGTTCCAAGCCTCTAGGGCGACCGAGTACATATCCTGGTAGTCACTGGGAAGAGGACCGAGGGCGATGGATCTTTGATTCTGGGCTTCGTATCCCATGTACAGTGGTCCCAGCTCCAGCAGCAGGATATCGCCTTTCTGGAGGGTCCTCTCCATAGGATGAACCCTGGGCATGCTGGCGTCAGGATTCAGCATGGAGGTTGAACCGATGCCGGGAAATCCTGGTTCACCACCATTGCTGAATATCGCGTCATAGTAGGCCCCGTATAATCGGCCCTCACTGACCCCGGGCTCAGCAGCATGGGCAATCGCTTCCGTTCCTAGATCGCTCAGGTGGGCAGCGATCTCAAGGACCTGGATCTCCTCTGGAGTCTTGACCCAACGCAACTTCCAAAACTCCTCCGTCACGAATTCGAAATCCGCTCGGGGAAATTCGTTCCTCAAACTTTCCCAGTGGTTCATGGGAATGGAGATCAAGACGTCAGGCTCAACGATCCCTATCTTGCCGGTGGAAAGGCCCAGTTCTTTGATTCTTTGAACCGTAACCTCAATGGCGTTTCTGGCTCTGACCTCGACGACGGATCGGGCGACCCGATCCGGCAAAACCAGAATTGAGGCAACGACGGGTTCGCCCTCCAGCGGGAAGACACAGTAAGTCGCGATCTCCATGCTGCCCATGTAGTTGGTAACGTATCGGATGTTGGACCAGCATCTGTCGAAGGCTGCTCCACCACCCGAGACAATGAGACAATCCAGGCCTTTGCTTTCCATCCACTCTCTGATCCTCTTGTGCCGAGTTTCATACTCTTTCTCTGAGAAGCTCGGATAAGCGTACGAGGACACTTTGCGGTAGGTGGGGGGCTCTAACTTGTGCATTATTCTGATTGTATGATCCCCGGGAACGGAGTCAAGAAAGGGAAGAGGAATCAACCTGAAGGTTCGGGATCGAGGTTACCGAGAAACTGTTCGGCACCTGAGGTGCCTCCCCCATTCCGGAGTCCTTGCCAATCCCGATTTGAATGTGGGAGGCACCTCAGGTGCCGAATCCGAAAAAAGGTGCCGAAGCGACTCAGTGAGCGACCAGACTCATGATCCATCTGCCGCCGGTTGGATCAAGCCGAAGATGTTCCCCTCCGGATCCTGGCAGTAGGCGTGAAGACCCACTTCCGGGATCTCGATGGGACCCTGAATCTTCTTCCCACCGGCCTCCTCGACCTTGGTCAGCATCTCCTCGAGCGATTCCACCTCAATGGTGTTGATCACCGCCTGCGAAAAGTGACGGTGCATGAGGCCGCCATTAATACCAGACGTTCCGTCGGGGCCTGTGTTGACCAACCAGTAAGGCTGAGGACCCTCCCAAACGGAAATTTTCCAGTCCAGAACTTCACGATAGAAATCGGCCACCTTTTCAACATCATCAGCGAGTATTTCAAAGTGAACGGGACGTTTCATTCTTCTCTCCTCCTGTTATTCGACGGAACACTCTATCCAGGTCAGATTAACTCAAACTCAACCCGGGTGCCAGTAGCCCCCATTAGCCTTGGAGAACCCCATGATGCTCACCGCCACTTTGACCGCGTCATCGACGGATTCCCCATTGATTGCCCCGATTAGATTCTGTATATATAGATGTCTATTCAATCGGAGTACATACCTGGAGAGGGATAAAACTATGAGTGAGGACACATTTGATGCCATCGTTATTGGGGCAGGCGAGAACGGTCTGGTGCTGGGAAACTACTTGGGCAGGGCAGGCTTAAATGTAGTCGTTTGCGAACGTCGCCTGGAATCTGGTGGAGGGCTTTCCACTGAGGAGTTTACCATTCCGGGTTGCTGGCACAACACCGGTGCCTACTATCACGATACGGTGCAGATCACTCCTATCTATGAGGATCTGGGTCTCGTAAACGCCAATACCGTGTATATCCATCCCCCTGTGCAAAGCAGTCTCCTGAAGCGGGATGGGGAAAGCTTGACCTTGTTTACCGATCTGGAGCAGACGGAATCCGAGATTGCCCGCTGGTCCAAAGAGGATGCCCAAACCTGGCGACGACACTCGGAGGCCTTTCAATCTGCACTGAATCCCTATTACCAGCCCTACCTTCTCAATCCAGCTCCAAATGGAATGGGCTATGACGATTTTGATTCGCGCTCGGAGTTGACTCCCCTGGAGGCTGTTCAGGCCGATTTCAAACATCCCATGACTCAGGCACTCCTGCTTTCCCACTTTATGATCCCCAGGGGAATACTGCATAACTACGCAGGAGCGGGGCGTTTCCTCCAGTTGGTGGTGGGCACAGCCGCATCCACCCGAATCGTGGAAGGGGGGAGCCATGAGCTGGCCCAGTCCCTGTGGACCGAGCAGTTACGCAACAACGGCTGGGTCTGGGACTCCACGCCGATCAAGCGCATTCTCATCGAGGATGGCCAGGCCCTGGGGGTGGAGACTTCCACCGGCCGTAAACTCTATGCCAAGGTGGTGGTCAGCACCGTAGATCTTCAAACCACCTTCCAAACCCTGGTGGGTCAGGAGCATATCCCTCAAGAGCTGGCCCAGCAGGTGCAGGACTATCAGTTGGAGGAATTTTCCCTGTTCGTCCTGCATGCTGTCCTGAGCGAGGCTCCTCAGGTGAATGCCAAGGACGATCATGCCTCCAAAGCCCTGCGCTGGACGCTGGGCTTTGAGTCCGCAGAAGACGTCCAGGAGCACATCAGGCAAGTCCAGGCCGGAGAAGTTCCCAACCGTTTGGGGGCTATTGTGTCCTGTCCTTCACTGCATGATGCTTCCCAGGTCCTGCCGGGAAAACACACTTTTCTGATTTGGCAAATTGTTCCTTCCCAGCTCAAGAGTGGCGCCTGGAGTGATGTCGCCGACTCTTATGCCGAGAAGATTTGGAATTGGGTGGGCGAGTACATTCCCAACCTGAACGGGAAAAACATCTTGAAGCAGGTGGCCATGTCTCCGCAGGACTTTGTGACCAAGTGGCAGTATCCCCAGGGAACCGTTTTTGGAGGAAAGGCGGCCGGAGCACAGCTGGGGGCAACCCGGCCCATTCCGGAGTTGGCCAACTATCGAACCCCCATCAAGAATCTTTACCTGGCCGGTGCCTACATGCACCCTGGGGCCGGCATCGAAGGAGCACCCGGTTACATTGCTGCCAAGGTGATTGCCGCTGATCTCGGAATCTCGATTCCGGCATCCGTTTAACGAGCTTGGATGATGCATCATCCGGGCAAGAAAGGGTAGAACGATGAGCACGAATGGAGAGAGGGAATACGACGGAATCATAATCGGCGCCGGTCACAATGGAATGATTCTGCAGGGATATCTTCTCAAGGCAGGTCTTTCGGTAGCTGTAGTGGAGCGACATCTGGAGGTGGGGGGAGGATTGGATGCCCATGAGAATCCCCGAGCCCATGGCTTCTGGCACAACATCCACTCCCAAAACCATCGCGCCGTCCCCGATCTTCCCTGGTTCAAAGGGTTGGAATTGGCCAGTTACGGGCAGGAATACGTCCGTCCCGAGATTGCCGTGGGGATGTTGTTTCGAGATAAGACCTGTTTGCTTTGGCACAATCACGACGTCGAGCAGACCTGCTCCAGTATCGCCCGTTTTAGCGAAAAAGATGCCAAGACCTTCCGTGATTTTCATCGCCGCTTCACTCCGGTCGTTCAGTCGATCATCGGGCCGGAGACCTTTTCCCCTCCCATGCAGGCGGAGAAGAAAAGGGAACTGCTCGAGAAGAGCGAGCTGGGAAAACTCTATTACGAGTTTGCCGATCGTTCCATCAATGATGTGGTCGAGGAGGTTTTCGAGAGTGATCAGGTGAAGGCCATGGTGAGCTATCTGTTTTTGCTGCGGGGCAACGAACTGGATGAGGTGGGACAGGGTTATGTCGTACCCGTGGCCTGTGCAGGCGGAATCAATTCCACCATCTCGCGGGGAACTTCCCACCGACTGGCCCATTCGCTCAACCAGATGGTCATCAAAAATGGCGGAGACGTGTATGAGGGTCAGGCCGCGGTAGAGATTCTCATCGAGAATGGGCGGGCCGCGGGAGTTCGCCTGGCCGATGGCCGCATCTTAAAAGCCCGCAAATTCGTGGCCAGTACGCTCAACCCCCAGCAGACCTTCCTCCAGCTCATCAACGGAGACAAGATCGATTCCCATCTCAAAGAACGGGCCGAGAATTTCAAGTACTCCCTCACCACCCCCATCATGACCGTTCACCTGGCCTTGCACGAACGGCCCATGTGGACGGCAGCCGAGTACGATCCCAACGTTATGAAGGCTTGGCTGATGGTCATGGGTGTGGACAGCACCGAAGATATTCGAGTCATACTCGAACAATGCGCTGCCGGTGAGGTTCCGACACGGCTTCAACTCATCGGAGGGGTTCCCACCGTCTTTGATCCCACCCAGGCACCGGAAGGAAAGCATACGGCCTGGTTCTGGCAGCTTGCACCCTATAACCTCAAGGAAGGTCCAGAGCACTGGGATGAAGTGATCGATGAGCTCTATGAAAAGGAAATCAAGCTGATCCAGCAGTACGCTCCCAACATCAATGAGAAGACCATCGTGGACGGGTGGGGACAGAGTCCGCTGGATGTCTCCCGGCACCTTCCCAACATGCAAAACGGGGATTGGATGTGTGGAGCGCTGAGTGCCGATCAGTTTCTCGACAAGCGTCCCTTTCCGGAATGCTCCCAGTATCGCACTCCCGTTGAAGGCTTGTATGTAGCCGGTGCTTCCTGTCATCCGGGCGGAAACATCACGGGCGCTCCGGGCTACAATGCGGCCGGGGTGATCGTCCGGGACGTGAAGGCGAATCTCTGGTGGAAGGCACCGGAACTGGAGAAGATCTGGTCCAGTCTTCCGGAAAAGTCTCCTGCCGAAGCGGTGAGCTGAGCACTCCGGGTTGCAAGTTCCAGGTTTTCTGTCTTCTGGATTCCGGCTTCTAGCGCAATGTCAGGTGCGACTCATGGCGGTGAACTAACTTCCACTCGCCTGTTTCTTTGACCCACACACTGGTCATTCTCAGGTTCCACCTTTCCGGTTTGCTTTCGGCGGATCGTCGGACCGTGCCCACGGTGTAATAAGTACTGACTGCGGTGTCCCCATAGATTTTCACGTCGAAATTCCGCGTTTGCATATCAAACTTCATACCCGCGTCAAATCTCGCTTGGGCCTGCTCCCTCTTGGACCCCGTGGAGAGAAGTCCACCTGTAGGGGGAAAAATGGTGTAGGTCGAACTCTTGTATTTGAAGTAGCCATCCACGTTTCCGGCCATCTCCTGGACCCTGGAATCCATCTCTGCTGCTATGACTTCTTCCACATCGCCAGCCAAAGCAGCAGCGGTCAGGAGCATGCTCAATAGGCATAGGGTCAGTGTGAGTACTAATCTTTGCATCTCATACCTCCTCGGTTGTTGGGTATTCATGAACTCTATTACTGGGCGATCATTCCTCCGTCTATCGGCAAGGCATGGCCCGTCACGAAGGAAGCGGCATCGGAGCACAACCACACCACAACTTGTGCAACTTCCTCCACTGTCCCCGTACGTCCCATGGGATGGAATCCCGGGACTCGCTTCGCCATCTCGGGCTTGCTGAAAAAGAGTCGCTCGGCCAGCTCTGTGCGGATCACAGCCGGACAGACGGCGTTCACGCGAATGCCCTGGGTGGCATACTCCAATGCCACCGCCTTGGTCAGGCCAATGACGCCGTGCTTGCTGGCGCAGTAAGGCGCTCCTGAGCGGCCTCCGATCAAGCCCGTCACGGAAGACATATTGACAATGGCACCCTTGGACTGCTCCAGCATGTGGGGAATCGCGTACTTCATACAGAGCCAGACTCCTTTGAGATTGATGTCCATGACTTGGTCCCAGGCTTCTTCAGGATAGTCCGTAATGGGAACGAAATGGGGTCCCTCGATCCCCGCGTTGTTGAAGGCGTAATCCAGCCGACCGTATTCTTCAACGGTCTGCTCAACCAGTGCCTGAACCTCCCGGGCTTTTGAAACATCGGTCTGGACAAAGATGGCCTCACCGCCGGCTTCCTTGATTTGCCGTACGGTTTCTTGACCCTCTGGAATTCGACGAGCAGCCACGCTGACCTTTGCACCCTCCCTGGCAAATGCCAATGCTGCGGCTTCTCCAATCCCTGAACTTCCACCGGTGATCAAGACCACCTTATCCTTCATGCGCTTCCTCCACGGGTAACCTTAGGGAAAAAGGGGACAGTCCACAAGGAGAAAAGAACCCAAGAGAAATCAGAATCGACAAGACAGAACACCTGAAACCTGAACCGCGTGGGAAGCGTCCACCCCGCTATTGCCTTTTACTTCTTCACGTTCTAATATCTGAAAAGCTTCTACCACCGTTACCTAGGAGGGCACTATGACGAAGAGAATAGCCTTGAGCGCTGTGCTAACCGTACTTGGTTTTGTGGGGATGCGGGTTGCTCCGCTTACGGCCCAGGGGAACCTCGAGTATCCTGAACCTCGCTATCCTCAGCTGAGGAATGTCAAGACTGTGGAAGACATACTCGATATTGCTCGGGCAGTGGTGAGGAGACCGTCCAGAGGGGCGAGTCTGTACCCGGGCTACGGGATAAAGCCTGGCCAGAGAGCGCTGATCGTTGTGGATAGCAGCCACGATCGTCTGGTGGTCGAAGCCATCGAGATGGCCATCCGGGAAGCCGGGGGAAAACCCGATGTTTTCTACATCGACTATGAGAGTTTCTATCCTCCCATGAAGCCTGCTGATGGAACCGCCGAGACCGAATACTTCACTTTCCTTGCCGATAACGTAATGCGCAGCAAGATCTTCGTCGCCCAGCTGGTTAACGCGGTGAATGAGTATGACATCATCATTCACGGATCGGGGGGAGCGGATCCGGAGGTGGATGTCCTATGGGAGAAACTTCCCTGGCAGACGGTGGACGAGTTCCTCACTGGAACGGTTGAGTTTCCTCCTGACCTGGCTGAGGCGATCGATCTGAAGCTCTGGGAGATGTTGTTGAAGGCCAGGAAGGTGAGGATCACGGATCCTGAGGGTACGGACATCAGTTGGACGGTGCAAAAGGGAGATCAGGAAAAGGCCATGGAAAGATCGAATTCGGACGTCGTCTACCGAGGCCATATCATGTCTCATCCTCCTCTGGACCTTAAGCATGTCCTCGACGTCAAAGGGGTCATCGCCGGAACCTCGAACCACGCCGGCGTGTTCCCTCGCATCAAGGTCTACATCGAAAACAATGAGATCACAGAGATTGAGGCAGGGGGCGCCTATGGAGAGAACTGGAAGTCGATATTGAACAAGTACAAGGATATCCAGTGGCCGGGTTCCCCGGGACCGGGCATGGGGTGGTTGTATGAGGTTGCCATCGGAACCAATCCCAAGGCAGCCCGGCCAGCCAACGTGATGCATGAATCGAGGCGAATCTGGAGTTGGGAAAGAGCAAGAACGGGAATTATTCACTGGGGGATCGGCGTTGTCGGGGGAGCGTTACCCGGGGGGCGAGTCCAGCAGTGGGCCGCGCAGCGGAACTTGCCCGACGGCCACTTTCACATTCATACTTATTTCACCACCTTTGAAATCGAAACCGAGGACGGTGAAAAGATCAAGGTGATCGATAAAGGACATTTAACGGCATTGGATGACCCGGAAATCAGGAAACTGGCCGCCCAATACGGTGACCCTGATGAGTTGCTCCAGGAAGCCTGGGTCCCCGCTGTGCCGGGAATCAATGTGGAGGGAGACTACTTTCAGGATTACGCCAACAATCCCGCTCCCTGGATCACCAATGAGCATGAGAAAGCTTACGGGGACTGGCTGCGCGCCTTTGGGATCACGCAGTAGCGCACTACCTGTGCTCTACCTTTCGGCACAATAGACGAAGGCGGGAGGCAGGTTTTGCCAGACGATTCGCGTGGCTGTAACGCTTTTAAATCTGGAGGAGAGGCATTTTCTGAACCTCCTCCCTGCGGGCAGGAAAAGTCCGTGCACATAGGCGAAGGTCAATAATTTTCCTCCCGGCTCCAGGACCTCTACAATGGTGTCCAGTAATTGATTCTGCAGCTCCTTGGGAAAGCAAGCCCAGGGTAATCCGCAGATAATCCGATCACATGTTTCCACTCCGAACTCCTTGAGGTACCGGGCCACGTTAACGGCTGAATCGCGGTAAACCACGGCCTGAGGGCAGCGCCTTTGAGTGGCCTTAATGAAGTCCGCATTGACCTCCAGTGCAAAGGCCCGGGTGTTGTCGGAAATCTTCTCCAGAATTTTCTCGGTAAAGACCCCGGTACCGGGTCCGAATTCGACGACCATCGCAGCCTGGGAGAGCTCGGCAGTATCCGTAATCAAGTCTGCCAGTTCTCCACTACTCTCTGTGACGGCACAGGTGGCGCCAGGGTAGCGCATGAATTGTTTGAAGAACTGAACTCTGTTCAATCTGATCCTCCAGAAGCGAATGGATATCGTAACATGCAAAAGGTTCCGGGTTCCAAGTTTAAGGTGAACCTCTTCTGTTTTCGACGGTCTGCGGTCTGTTGTCTGTTGTCTGTTCTTCCCAGGTGTTACTATCCTCTGACTTCTTCCCACGGTTTGCGGTCTGTGGTCTGCGGTATAGGGTGCGTGGTATGACCTGGATGGGTAGTAACTGGCTCGCTCTTTTTTTACTGGCGATCTTTATCGCCATGATGGTTTACCACGCCTGGGTGGGAAAGCGTCGGACACGAGGGCTGGTGGATTATTACATTGGAGGACGTTCCATGGGGGGCGTTGCCATCGGACTCTCCTTCTTTGCCACTTACTCGAGCACCAACAGTTTCGTGGGATATGCCGGCCAGGCCTATTCCTATGGGGCACCCTGGCTGCTTCTGGCCCCTTCGGCCGTGATGTTTTCCCTGATCGCCTGGCGCTGGATTGCACCCAGATTGCGGGAGTTTACCGCCTCACTGAATTCCGTTACCATCCCGGACTTTATCGGATTCCGCTTTGGCAGCAACAGCGCGCGTGTTTTAGCCTCCCTGATCACCATCTTTGCCAGTCTCCTGTACATGACGGCGGTCTTCAAGGGGATTGGCAATCTCCTGGAAGTCTTTTTTGAGATTCCCTATGAAGTAGCTATCTTATTGGTTTTTCTGATCGTGGTGGCTTACACGGCTGCGGGCGGCTTTATTTCAGTGGTGCGAACGGACGTGGTGCAGGCAGTCCTCATGATTTGTGCCGCCGTTTTGCTTTTTAGGGGAACCGTGCAGGCCGCCGGGGGAATAGGTGCGCTGATGATCCTGCGTGATCAACCCGAAACGGCCGGGCTTTTCTCTTGGAATGCCGCCATACCTTTGCCCGTCCTTCTGGGGATTATTTTTGCCGGAACCATGAAGTTCATCGTCGAACCTCGGCAACTGTCCCGCTTCTATGCGCTGGAAGACCATCGTGCCACACGCCGAGGAATGTGGGTGTCCACCCTGGCTTTCCTTTTTGTCTATTCGCTTCTTGTACCCATTGGCCTTTACAGCCGTCGTATTTTCCCCGACGGTATGGAGGACACCGACCGCATCGTCCCCGCTCTTTTAGCAGGAGGAGACATCTTTTCGCCTGCCGTGGGGGCTTTTCTAATGGTGGCGATGATCGCTGCCGCCATGTCGTCTCTGGATAGCGTGTTGCTGGTCACCGCATCGACCTGTGAGAGGGACATCGTGAATTTGTGGCGACCCTCCCAGTCGGAGGCGGCCTCACTGCGATCCACTCGCCTCTATGTGGGCCTCTTTGCTCTCATCACGGCTTTGATTGCACTGGACCCGCCGGGTGGGATCGTGACGCTGACCGCTTTTTCGGGCAGCTTGTACGCCGCCTGTTTTTTCCCGGCCATTGTTCTGGGACTCCATTGGTCCCGAGGCAATGGGACGGCGGTGATCACCTCTTTCTTGCTGGGACTCGCCACCCTTTTTCTGTGGGACTATCTCCCTTTTGCTGGCGGCCTGCACGAGGTCTTCCCTGCGCTGCTTCTCTCTTTGCTGGCCTATGTGATCCTCTCCCTGGTCTCGAGTCCCCATCGAAGCCCAGAACTCGAACGTTTGTTTAACGCCGCACGCGCCTAGCGCGCAAAGCGCGCTAGGCGCGTGCTTTCCTGCTGTCGTGCGCGCTTTGCGCGTTCCAAGTTCCAAGTTTCGGGTTCCGAGTTTCAGGTTTAGGATTTTGAATTTCCGCTGACGGCCGTCAGCCGTCAGCGATTAGCTACCGGGCGAGGCAAACTTGATGTCAGAAACCCTTCCGTTGACGAATTCCACGGTCATGTCCTGGTATTTGTAGACCACCTTTTCACCAAAGGTCTCTTTACTGGAGGGAGTTCCGAAAATAGATTCCACATCGGCGATGGTCTGGGAGCCATCTCCCGTATCTTCATCCGGGTCGTCAAAACCAGCCTTCTTGGTGAGTAAAAATTCGGTGAGCAGTCTCTCCACAATATGACTCACTGACCGGCTTTCCTGAAGCGCCCACATCTTGACCTCCTTCATGAGGTGCTTATCCAGATAGAGGGTGGTCCGATGTTTTTTCTCCTCCATCTCTCCAGATTAACATAATTATGTCAAGGAGTGGTCCTGAGAGCGAAAATTTCGGCAAAAGTAACACAAGAACATAATTATGTTACGTTATAATTTCTTCTGACGGCGCGTTCGATAAGCGCTTTGCACGATTCTCGCCTTCGTACTTTCGTGCGGTTCAGCTGATCAGTCCTCAGCCCTCAGTGCTCTCTTCTCTGTTGTCAGTTGTCAGTTGTCAGCTGTCAGTTGTCAGCTGTGGAAGATATGATGCCCATTAGGAGTGCCGTGGGAACTCAAGCACAGATCGTCGCCTTAGCCGTTTATCAACTCAAGAGTGGTGGATACGAGGAGCTCCATTTTGGGGCCATTGCCTCGGCCTTGGGAGTCACTCGAGCCAATATCCATCACCACTTCTCAAGCAAGAGGAACTTGGCCCAAGTAGCTCTTGAAGAGTTTGTCGAGAATCGACTATGTCTTCTCCGGGCCATGATCGACCGATATCCCAGTGATTTTCCGAGTGCCCTCGATTCCATAGGCGAATACCTTCAAAAGCTTTATTCCGATCATCCTGGAGAAGGGCTGTGTGCATGCAGTGCCTTGTTGCTCAATAACACGGGCGTACCCCCTTCACTCAAAGAAGTGTCCAAAGACTACTTCAAGGAATTGAGTGTCCTGTTCCAGGCTGCCATCGTGCGAAGCCAGAAGGCAGGAACCGTCCAGGAATCGGTCAACGCGGAGGATATGGCTTGGGAGTGTGTCCTATTAATGGTGGGAGTAGGAGTTTTGAGCGGTTCCCTCGGAGTTCATGAGTTGGCTTATCATCCGGTACCTCGCCTCCTTAGGAAAAAAGCCAGAGAAATCGGTGCATTCTCTCAAGATTTTCTGAGAGCAGGCTAGCCCGGGGCGCGCTCCGCGCGCGTTCGTCACTTCGTGACGTTGTGCTGTCGTGCGTTCGTGCTGTCGTGGGGGCTCCGCGCCCAGAAAAAAAAGAATTCATTTTGAATTTGTTTGGGATTTTGAATTTTGAATCTCCGCTGAACGCTGTCAGCGTTCAGCGGCTAGGTATTCGGCCAAACTCTGGGCCTCCTCATCGGATAACCTCAACCTCGGCGTGGTTGATTGGGGCTCTGGCTCCTGATGGCTTTTCAGAAATTCCCCTAGCCACTTCAGATCGCGATGATTTGCGATGTCGCTCAAGTCGGACGCTATCGGGGTGCCTACCTGATTGAGAACATGGCATAGGTTGCAATTTCGTTGCTTATAGATTTGCTCTCCCGGAGCTTGAAGGTCTCCAGCTGTTCCCGCTCCTGACTGAGCAACGATGGTCTGCATCTCGTCGCTGAGTGCCGCAGCTCCCTCGCTGAGGGCTCGACTTCCGGGCAGGTGGCAATTCATACAGTCATTGGGTGCTGTGAGACCGTTATGACAGGCATCGAAACAGCGAGCCATCATAATGCCGAAGGGATAGATATCGTCCTCATAATCCCGGATATCCTCTACGCTATTTAAGTGCTCCCCATCTTCCAACTGCAGTCCCTTCTCAGACGCATAAGGAAGGCCCAGGTTATGACAGGTACCACAGTCTTCATAACCTGTATCGAAATAAGCCTTGAACCACCGATCCCGACTGCTGTGATTGCCATGGGAAAAGCGAATAGTGTTATTTTGAATATCGAAAAACCATCTCTTTTCCTTGTAATTCCTGATGGTGTCCACATCTCTCTGAAAATTCTCGTTGTAATCGGGGATAATGGGATCCACTGCTTCCTGGTACTCTTCCAACTGTGCAGCTTCTGTGCCCTGGAGAGGCGGACTGCCGGGCACGTGACACCACTGACAATCGTTGGGAGCTGTAATGTTATTGTGGCAGCTCAGGCAGGTTTCCTCCTGAATTCCGTAGGAGATTCTGTCCTTGTCATGCTTTCGAATCTCGCCGACGAAATCCACCGCTGTCCCATTCTCCGGTTCAGGAAACTCCAGATGGTGACAGTTGGAGCAGTCACTGTATCCGGTCCCAAAGTAAGCTCTGAACCACCGATCACGTCTTCGGTGGTTGCCATGGGAGAATCGGATCGTCCCGTTTTGAATGTCAAAGGAGAACCTTTTTTGCTGGTAAGCCCGGATGATGTTGGCTTCATCCTGTGCGCTCACGGTTGCCGGCTTCCCAGCCAGAACCAGGAAGACAGCCAGCACCCCTGCGGCGATGGCTGTGGCCAAAACTTTAAGAAGGACGCCCGGCTGCTTCATATTAAGATTTGCTGGTTATTTGCGGCTGATGGCCTGGCCTTCGGTCAGCTCCAGTGAAACGGTCCGTTCACTGCGCCAGGGGACGGGGACAGTGGTCTGGTCATAGGCGTACAGGACGATCACTTCCCTGGGAGTGAGGTTGGTTCTGATCTGCCCATCTCGGGATCTTTTCTCGAAAACATTGTGGGTCATGGTAGCGGACACCAGGATCCCTTCCTGGGGAGCAAAGCAAAGCTCTCCGGAACTTTCGCCGTTGCCCTCCAGATAGTTCCCATTACCGGAACTGTACATGACGCCATCAGTTTTGAATTCGGCTTCGAAGCTGATGCGGGCGCAGCGGTATCCTTTTTTCTCAACAAAATCGAGTAGCGTATATTGGATCTTCTGTTGGATCGTCATCTCCAACTCATAGCGGATCTCCATTAGGCCTGCCAGAGGAAGAGTATCCGCCACTTCCAGTTCAATTTCATTCTCATTTTCCCAACTGTCTCCCGGTTCCAGCAGATCCAACGGAAACCGGGGATTGAGCAGGATCATGACGTTGTAAAAATCAAGGAAGGGGCCGTCCTGCCCGTTGTTCGGCCAGAAGTACCGTGATCCCAGGTGAGGAAGGACCTGAGCTTCCTCCACCTTCCCTAACAGATTGATCTTGATGTGCTGGGTGTTACCCTCGATCTCTTCTCTCTTATAGACGACACCAGGTGGACCAAAACCACGACTGGACGGCAGGGGGTTGATCTTGTCCACAGTGGTGGCGATGTCCAAAAGACCCTCCTCAGTCTCCTCGACCCTTTGGCTGAGCGCCATGATGTCCTCGTGGTCTCGGACGACTTTCCCATATTGGTCAGGTAAACCCGCATCCACCAGAGCATGGGTGTGAATGGTCAAGTCATAGTGGAGAGTTCCTTCATAGGGTTTGTAATAAAAGAGCTCAGCTCCAAGGAGGAAACTGCTCCAGAGAACCATGAGAGTGAGCAATGAGAAAAGGGTTATGAGACCTGCTCTCTTGAGGATCATCTTTTGTCACCTTCCTTCTTTGAATCCGTCTGGGCTAACACAAAACGAACGTTTTGATGGGGCTTGCGGATGATGTGGTTCGGTTTGTTTGAAGGGCCTATTTCTCTCCGAGGATCTCCTCAATGTCGCTTACAAAAACGGACTTATCGTGGAGGCCTACGTACTGCTGAGAGATTAGGCCTCTCTTGTTGATCAGGAAGGAGGTGGGAAAGGCCTTGACTTTCCAGGTCACAAGGGTCTCGAGTTCTCCCATCAGGACGGTGTAATTGATTCCCGCTGCCCGGACCAGCGACTCAACGGCCTCGATCATGGGATCTATGGCGATACCCACCACCTGGACATCTTCGCGCTTGCTGTACTTCTCGTTGACCGCAATGAGGTTTGGAAACTCTGCTCGACAGATATCGCAAGTCGTGGTGAAGACGTTCAAGAGGACCACTTTGCCCTCCAAGCTGGACAGGGTGACGGCGTTGCCCTCAAGTTTCTCGATGTTCTTGAGGGAGAATCCTGGAGCCTTCTCCAGCCCCTCGCCCAGGACTGGACCCAGGCACAGGAAAAGCGAGAGCGGAATCACCGGGACTCTTGAACAAGCTGAAGGATGTTTCCGCATCTTTTGATTTCCCGGCCGCTTCATTCCTGGGTTTACTTTGCGGCCACCGCCTCCTTTTCTCCTGCATCGCTGGTTAGCCAACCCTGCTTTGTCCCCAGTTCTGTTAAGATCTCATCGACATCACCGAACCGATACCAGAAGGCAAAGTGGATGATTTTTCCATCCATGTCGATGATGGCCACCCCGTTCGAGGTATTGCCGTAGGCCTCGTTGACCAGCGAGCTCCCCGGTTTGCCGGGTATCACTTCATCCACTAAAGTGGTGATTACCTGTTCCTGACCGGTTAGAATCTTACTGAGCTGCCGGCTGTAGAGTGCTCTCTCAAATCTTTCCTCAGTACTCTCGGCCTTCCATTCCAGGTGAGCTTCCCGGTTGTAGAGGTGGAAAAACTTGACCGGCATACCGGCCCCTTCCCATTTCTTGACTAATTTTTGTGTGGCCGCAACCTGCGCCAAATAGGGCGGTCATGTGGAGCTGCCCATCTCGAGCACCACCACCTTCTTCCCTCTATAGTCACTCAGAGTGTAGGTCTCTCCCTCCAGAGACTGAAGCGTGAAGTCCGGCGCCATCAGTTCTTGTTCTTTGTACTTCAGCAGTTCTGCCCGGGTGTAGGAGAACACGGGTACAGAGAGAAAGATGAGGAGCGAGAGGGTGAGGAGCAGAGTAAAAGGGATCTTATAACCTTTCATCCTATTTTATCTCCTTCCTTCAACATACCATCTAAACAGTCCATTCGATGCAAACCCGGTTCACATCATTTTCTCGAGAGCTTTTTCAACCTCACTGACGTCCAGGACCCTGGCTTTGAAGGCCAGACTCCCATCTGCGTCTACAATGAAAACGCCGGCAGGAACAGAGCCATAGGCTTTGTAGACGGTCTCTTCCAGATCATCCACCAGAACCTTCGCGGTCATTCTCTGACCGCTCTGGACGCCGACCTGAAACCGCAATCCTTTCGCTCTCTCCCATTTGGAAAAGTAATCGTCCGCCTGCCAGCCGAAGCCCTGCTCGGCCGTATAAACGGTGAAAAAAGTAACCTTCCGTCTGTACTTTTTGACCAGTCCCAGCAGGGGTTGAACTTGTTCGAGAAAGGGTAAGGTGGTGGAGCTTCCGAATTGGAGGACCACGATCTCTCCTTTGAGGTCACTTAAGGTTTGCTGCTTGTCGCCGAGGTCCTTAAGCGTAAAGTCTGGAGGCACTGCTCCAATCTCGAGGCTGTCAAATTCTTTTGAAAAAGCTAGCACAGAGGAGAAAACCATAAGCAGCGCACTAAGTACCCAGCCTGAGGCCAGCCGATGTTTTCTCATCGCACTCATTTCTAACATTATAGGCTAAACGGAAGACGAACCAGATTTTCTGCCCCAAATTGTATCCTGGCCAACAAAAGGAGTCAATGCGCGCTCCGCGCGCAAAGCGCCTTTCACGCAGTTCTGTCTTTTTCTTAATGTCAGTTGTCAGTTGTCTATGATCTATGATCTGTGATCTATTGTCAGTTGTCAGTCGTCTATGGAAATGTCTGAGGATCAAGCCAATGATTTTTCGGTGGTGGAGGGTCATAAGTACATAAGCCTCACCACCTTTCGAAAGAGCGGAAAACCCGTCCCTACACCCGTATGGTTTGTGGAGAGAAATGGCAAGCTCTGTGTGTGGACGCAGTTAAATTCGGGTAAAGTGAAACGCCTTGGCCACAATTCCAGAGTGACCCTTGCTCCCTGCACGATGGGTGGAAAGGTCATTGGACCGACGGTGGAGGGGCTCGCTCGCTTGGTCTCACCCCAGGAAAAGGAGGAGGTCAGGCTGTTACTTCTGGCCAAGTATGGTTGGATGCAGCGGTTGTTCTCCTTTATTCACCGCCATGATGAAATGACGGTTGTGGAGATCGAAAACCGCTGACCGGCTGACCGCAGGTCAGCGGACATTCTCAATCACTCATCCTGAATTCAAACTTCGGAACTGAGAAGTCTTCCGTCTTCTCTCTCTTTCCTCTCTCTGTGCGGCTCACATTGGCACCAGGAAGATCCAAAAGTTAAGATACCGGAACATGGCTAAGATACCTTTGTCTTTTGCAATGGGGCTGGTCTTTGCCGGGACCAGCCTTTTGGCCAACGACGACCTGGTGATTACGGCCCGGTACATAGAGACTCCCATCGTCATTGACGGCAATCTGGACGAACTCGTCTGGACTCTTGTGGAGCCGGCCACCGACTTTGTTCAGACCGACCCTGTGCAAGGGGAGCCGGCCACGGAGCGCACCGAGGTGCGCCTTCTTTACGACGATGACAACCTTTATGTGGGGGTCTATTGCTTTGACTCCGCGGGCGAACAGGGAATCGTGGTCACCGATGTGACCCGGGATTATGCCTCCTTTGAAAACGATCATTTTGCTCTGGTGCTGGACACCTTCGATGATGACCGCAATGGGTTCCTGTTTGGCACCAACCCTAAAGGAGCCAAAAGGGATGCCCAGACAACGGGAGACGGCACCAGTATCAACTTTGATTGGGATGGGATCTGGCACGTGAAGGCAACAACGACCGAGCAGGGATGGCAAGTGGAGATGGCCATTCCCTTTAAGACCCTGCGCTTTCGAGCGGGGGACAATCAAACCTGGAGTGTGAACTTCCTGCGAAACATCCGCCGCAAGAACGAAGTGACCCACTGGGCGCTGGTGACTCGACCTTACCGGATGAATCGAGTCTCTCTGGCGGGGACCCTCGAGGGCCTGGGCGGCATCCGTCAGGGCAGGAACTTCTACTTGAAACCCTATCTCTCCACACCCATTACTCGCCGGGAAGGCGATGATGTGGACTTCATGCCGGAAGTCGGCATGGACGCCAAGTATGGCGTCACTCCCGGTCTGACTCTGGATTTGACGCTGAATACCGATTTTGCTCAGGTTGAGGCCGACCTGCAGCAAATCAACTTGACTCGATTCAGCCTCTTCTTCCCTGAGAAACGGGATTTCTTTCTGGAGAACTCCGGCATCTTTGAATTTGCTAACACGAATCGGCGCTTCGGGAGGCAAGTTCTCATTCCCTTCTTCAGCCGCAGAATAGGCATCGAGCAAGGGAGAATCGTCCCCATTTTTGGAGGTGTTCGATTCAGTGGCAGGGCGGGTCAATACACGATGGGGATCCTCTCCATGCAGACCGAAGAGTTTGAGGCAACGCCCTCAACTAATTTCTCTGTGTTTCGACTCCGGCGCGACATCTTGCGCAACTCCGACATCGGCGGGTTGTTCGTCAACAAGAAGGTCAACGGCGGAGTTTTCAATCGGACCTACGGGACCGACCTTAATTTGAAATTCTTGACCTATCTGAACATTTTTTCCTACATCCTGAAGACCGACACCACGGGCATTGACTCTCAGGAACTAGCGGGAGCCATTAGTGCTCGCTGGAGCGATCCCTTCTGGGATATCGTAGGTGAATATCTGTCCATTGAAGATAATTTCAACCCTGAAGTGGGTTTCGTGCCGCGCCCAGGAATTCGAAAAACCTTTGGTGAATTCGCCGTGAAGCCCAGACCCGGTGAGAGCATGGGGTGGATCCGCCAGTTCAGGCCTGGCCTTACATTCGATTACACCACCGATCAGAACAACGTTTTGCAGACTCGTGTCCTGGATGGCAGCTTCACGATTGGAATGCAAAACGGCGGCGAAATCCGCTTGGGTCACAAATCAAGGTTCGAGCGCCTGGACCTGCCCTTTGCCATTCGGCCGGCTCAGGAGATTCCAGTGGGAGACTATCAGTTTGCAGACTTTTCCGTCTCCTTCTTTACCGACCGCAGCCGCCCATTCAGTGGCGATGCGGGCATCGAGACCGGCGAGTTTTTCGACGGAGAGAAGGACTCCTACCGTTTCGGCTTTCAGCTGCAGCCCAGTTATCACTTTTTTGCAGAAGTGGGCTGGGAGCACGACGACGTTCGCCTGCCCTCGGGAGATTTCACCAACAATCTGGTCACCTCTCGTTTTCGCTATTCCTTCAACACCACCACCTTCTTGAACGCTCTCATTCAGTACAACAGTACTCTTAAAGAGGTTTCCAGCAACATCCGTTTCAATTGGATCTACAAACCCCTCAGCGATCTTTTCCTGGTCTACAATGAGAGGCGTGCCTCCACGGGAGAGGTCGTGGAAAGGGCACTGATCGCCAAGCTCACCTACGTGTTTGATTTTTGAGGGCTCCGCCGGCTTATCGGATCGTCAACCAGCCCGCCATCAGGAAAAACAACAGGATCAGTACCAGAACCGTGGAGGTGAGTGGACGGTTTTTATAGACTTCACCCACCCACCGTGCTCGCCCATTCAAGATCAACAGGGTCATCGCCAACATAGGCATGAAGAGGGCTCCCCAAATGGCGTTAAACTTTTGCATGTTGGCGAATCCAACCCACAGTCCAATCATTGGAAGGGTGGCCATGGCGTACAAGTACCATCGGTAGGATTTGGATCGGGTATCGATGGAGCGTTCCGAGGAGGGTTGACCTTTTCCCATCATCCCCCACAGATCGGTAAACAGATAAGGGACACTTTGCCAGACTCCCAACAGGCTGCTGAAGACCGCACCGAATGCTCCCAGCAGAAAAGCCCACTTACCGAATAGACCCAGTTGTCCTACCAGTTGATCGGCTAATCGGATCACCAGGGTGGCGCCGCTGCCTTCAATTTCGAGGGTGCTTCCGATGGTGACCATAGCCAGACCAAACAGGGCGGTCAGTGCGTAAGCAACCCCCAGGTCGATCCGGCAGACGCGCAGATCATCGGTACTGAGTCGTTCTTCCTCACGGATCCAGTAACCGTAGCAGAGGACCGTTACCGTACCGCCCACCCCTCCCATCAAGGCAATGGTCCAGGCCAATCCTTCACCATCGATTTGAGGGATGGAGGGCACCAGCAACCCGCTAAGGAGCTGGCCCCAGTCCGGCCTCAACAGAATAGCGGTTGCCACAACGGTGACAAACATCAAACCAATACAGACCCTCATCACTTTTTCAAATAGGGAATACCCACCCACACGAACCAGAACCACACCGACAAGGCTCAGAAGGATTCCGTAGATGATTTTGCCCGTGACTGGATCCTCCGAGACGGGCAGAATGGCCTGGGCGGCAACACCACAGGCGCTCATCAAAGAGGCGGCGACCATGAAGCTCCAGGCCAGAAGATAGGCCAGAAAGCCATAGCGGACAGGACGCCCCAGGTGGATGACCACTCCCTCCAGCAGGGTGTTGCCGGTGGCCAGTTGCCAGCGGGTCAATCCTTCATTGAGAACAAATTTGAAAAAAGCCCCTAGAAGAACCGCCCATAAAATGGCCACTCCCAGTTGGGCTCCGCTAAAGGTGGCTGCTGCCAGGTCTCCCGCACCCACTCCGGTGGCCGCAACCAGCATTCCCGGCCCAATCATCGACAATAAATTCAACTTTTTGGCCATCTGGCAATCTAATATCTATGAGTGGGCGTTGGATGAAAAGAAAAAAGGGAAAATGCCCCAGTGGACTGTGATGAATGTACTTGACAAAAGCGAGGACACTGGGGTAGCATAATGCGACAAAGCTAAGAAAAATAAGGTGATAGCGGCTGTTACAGCCTTCCAACAAGCATCTACTAACCATTTGAACCGCACAGAACAAGCGAGGTAGAAAAATTGGCCGGTAAAGACTTATCTGATCTTCTGGTGAACCCTCATGCACAGCCGAGAAAATCGAGCGAGACGAGTGCTCCAGCCGCTTCCCGGAGCCGCCCGCCCCGAGCGACGGTGGACCTGGTGACGGTTCTCTCGATTGCTGCATTAGCTTTGGGCTCAGTGCTGGGCTATTTTTTGTGGCAGCAGAGCGTTCAGGCCGAGGCCTTTCGCGATCAGATGGCGGTTGTCGGTCAGACCCTGGAGCTTGTGGTGAGAAGGTTGGACGGGAATGGCGATCAGCTTGCCTCACTGCAATCCCGGCAGGAAGTCACTATGGAGCGCGTGGGCGTGACCCAGCGGGACCTCAAAAGAGCACAGGAGCTGGCCGTACAGCTCAAGGAAGAGCAGGTCAGGAGTGTCGCGGCACTAACCGAGGAAATTGCTCTCAAGGCCCAGGAAGTGGCCGATTTTAAGGAAAAAGCGGATCAGAAGTTCGAAGGTGTGGATGAAGAAATTTCCACCGTCAAAGCCAGCGTGGCAAGCAACCAGGAAGAACTGACTCAGACACTGGTGAAGCTCACAGCACTGGGAGTGCGTGTGACTGCGCAGGGAAATATGATCGCCACTACCAGCGATGGACTGGATGAGCTCATACGGCGAGGCCTAAGGGAGTACGTCACCTTTGACTTCCGCAAGAAGAAAAGAGCCCATGTGGGTAACATCTCCGTGGAGTTGCGAAAAGCGGATACGAAACGCCAACGCGCCGATCTGCATATTTTTGTAGACGATCGGAAAATGGAGAGGAAGAATATCAACGTCAATACTCCCGTCAATTTCTACGTGGGCCCAGAGAAGATCCATTACGAACTGGTCATCAATCAGGTGCTCAAGGACCAAATCAAGGGTTACGTCAGCGTGCCCAAGGGGAAATTGCCCCCGGGAACTCCTTCCTTGGAAACCGCCAAGGAGACTGAGGTCAGCATGGTCAACCCAGCCCGCTGATCACGCTGTGACCTCGTGCTTTCGTGGATCCCGAAGTTATTCCTGATGTTTTAGTGACCCCTCTCAGAACGGCTTCTTGGTCGTCTTTGCCTAATCCAGATCAGTTCGGCACCGTAGGGGGCAGCCTCCGGTGAATGGTATCAAGACAGTCCTTAACAGGTGTATCAAAACATCCCTTACACCGTTTGCAACCAACCGAGAACCAAACTGAAGGTGGGAGGCACCTCAGGTGCCGAACGGCCCTGAGGCCGCTCCCTCATATTCCGAATCAGCCGGTCTGTTGTCTATCGTCTGTGGTCTACGCTGCTA
>JADFOI010000059.1 GCA_022562935.1 Acidobacteriota bacterium | reverse complement strand
GGGTTCATGAGTTGCTTCCAGCGCCGGAAGGCTCGCGTATGATCGATCATCCACAGCCTCCAGTCGGGCTCAATCAGAATATTGCCTATATTACGATCTTCGTTATAGATCAGGTTGTCGAAGATGTAGATATTTTGCCGCAGCATGATCCAGCGCCATCGGTTGATTCCTCCACTGGGCGGTACACCCGTTGTTGCCCTGAGAACTCTCTCGGTGTTGACATTCTCGACCCAGGCTTGCAGAGTCCCTTCCGTGCGCTGAATCTTACGCTCCACCACAGGGGGAACGGTGTCCAGTCCCAGCAGCTTGGCCAGTTCGTACGCCGCGCACTCGAAGATGGCGTCATCGCGAAAGAAAAAACTGATCTTGCCGTCACTCAGTGGCATTTGGCTTCGCTCAACATGAACATCGCGAAAGATGGCGTGCATTCGAATTCCGTCTTTTTCCAACAAGACCTTCTGGAACCTGTTGAGTCCCTCGTCGATCCGTTCTCTGGACACAATATCGGCCGTTCGCAGGAATTCTTCCACCTCCACATAGCTCTGAAAAGGCAGCGGCTTCCCGTCGGGATCCAGCCATCCCAGCGAGTTGGAGGTCTGGGCAGCGCTCAGCGACCCCGCCAGGAGTACCACCAGCAACCCAATGGAGTTTCGAGAAAAACGATGCACTAGTTTAGTCATTCTGTCCTCCAATCCATGCTAGACCTTTGGAGGGTGAAAAGCAATGCTGATAAAATGCAGAACTGCTCAAAAGTAAACCCGGATGGCGGCAAACAGGGTGTTGGGAACCAAACCGTACTCGCTTTGCGGAACCGGACCCATCTCCGACGACTGGAGCCCCTTTCCGATACCAATCTGGGCGCCTGCCAAAACATCCGAGTTGTTGCTCGTCGACCACTGAAACGAGGGCACCCAAAGGGCGGAAGGATCTTGCCAGTTCACGAGCAGAGTGTTGGTGAGCGTGCCCAAAGGGTGGAAGCGCCAGCCGCCGGAAACGCCTGCATAAAATCTTCCCAGGGCATTGATCTCTCCACGCAGAACACGGTCGGCTCTACTCCAATCCAGGTACTGTGAGGCTTGGCTCGCTCCATAGCCGTTGAAAGCGAACTCAGCCGTCACCGAGAGCGTCGGCGTCAGCTGTCGATCGACTCCCGCGGCGGCGCGCCAGAAAGTCCTGCGGTCCCGCACCCGATCCTCCGGATCGCCTGATTGGGTCCAACTCACCTCTCCTCGCAAGCCTGTCCCCCAGGCATCTGCAGTCAAAAAACTTCCAGCCACGGTGTCGCGGTGAAATTTTCCTCCCATCAAGCCCCAATCCAACGGTCCCAGATTGAAGCGGGTCAAGGCTCCCAGCGAGCCGTCCCTGCTCAGAGAGGGCCCTAGAACAGCACCGATCACCTCCACTTCCGAGAAGGCTCCCAGGGGAATGGTGGATCGAATGGCGTCTATGCCCGGCTTGTAGTCACGATCGACTCGCCGGGGCGCAAAAGGGGCAAAAAGATCCAGCGAAGGCCAAAAATACGCCACTCCCCAGGTGACGGCCTGGCGGCCGACCACGATCCTGACCTGGTTTAAATCAAATTTAAGATTGAGTCGATCAAAGCTTCCGATCAGCTCGACATCCGGGCTATCGGAAAAGACGTGCTCCAGAGGCAGGAAGGTGGGCGTAGTGGAGGTTGCCAAACCTGAAGGTCCCAACAGAGATGGGGATGCGAACTGCAAGAGCGGATGAGTTTCCAAGCGTACGTGCTGGCCAAAAAAACCGTCTCCGGTGAGCCGCAAAATCAGGAGTTCTGTATCCCGGCGTCCCAGTGAGCCGATGGCCGCCCCTGGGAATTCCTCTTCCAGTGCAAGCTCTTCCAATCGTAGGAACGGGTAACCTCGAAAGGATCCACCCCAATCAAACTCTTGAGCCTGCAACCGGGAAACGGCACCTTCCAGGGTCAAGAGGAGAAGAAGGACCCCTAGATATTTTGGCCCGGCAGAGGACATCAAGACTCGTCTTTCTCCACATGCCCATCCACTAGATGAATAATCCGTTTGGCTCGCTTCATCACGCGAGGGTCATGGGTGGAGAAAAGAAAGGTGGTGTCATGCTCCTGGTTCAGTTTTTCCATGAGCTCCATCAGTGCAAAGGCGGTTTCGCTGTCCAGGTTAGCCGTCGGTTCATCGGCCAGAACCAGCGCCGGTTTGGCCACGATGGCACGGGCTACCGCAACCCGCTGCTGCTGCCCAGCAGAAAGCTCGGAGGGTCTCCGGTTTTCAAGACCCTCCAGCCCCACTTCCTTCAAGACCTGGAGAACAGACCTTTTCCTGTCAACCGCCGGAAGCCCTCTGAGCAGCAGAATCAGTTCCGCGTTTTCCTCCGCATTCAGGACGGGAACCAAATTGTAGGACTGAAAGATGAATCCGACTTCCTTGAGTCTTAATTGAGCCAGTTCAGGCGCACTCATTCCTGTTAAATCCTGCCCTCCCACCCAGACCTTCCCCTCGGTCGGTTGATCGAGCCCCACGGAAACATTCAGCAGTGTCGTTTTCCCCGATCCGGAGGGCCCTGCAATGGCCACAAACTCACCCCGCCGCAGGGTCAGGCTGACGCTATCCAGAGCCCGAATGGTCTCATCTCCCTGCTGGTAAAGCCGAGAGACATTCTGGAGCCGAAGAATCGTGTCCTCTTGAGTCATGATCAGGCCCGCCCCAGTAAATGAACATCTGCTGATTGAGCAGCCCGCCAGGCTGGAACCAGTGAAAGTATTAGGGTTAAGCCAAAAACCAGCACCATCGATTGGGAAATTCGGGCCGGGGAAAGATGAGAATACATGACCGGGTCAAAAACAACACCGGCGGCCGAAAGGTCTCCTGAATAAAAGAGGTCCAAGGGCAAGCCGCTGCGGCTCAGATACAAGTGCGCACTGTATCCCAGCCCGAACCCGGCGAGGGCCGAGAGGAAGGCAATAAAGAAGGCTTCCACCAGCACCATAGTGAACCGCCTGCCCGGCGTCAGTCCCAGACAGTGGAGCAGGGCAAACTCCCGGCCTCGCTCCAAAACCGACATGAGCAGCGTGTTGAGCACGGTAAAGCTGATGAGCAGGAAGAGGATCAGATTCATGACGTAGCTGCTCACTTCATCAATACGAATAAAATCCTTTAGCTCGGGAAGCGCTTCTCCCCAGCTCAATACCTCCAAGGAGGAAAACTTCTGTTGTCCGATGTTGGACAGCTCCTCCGAAAATCGAGCATCTTGCAACAACAAGGCGATTTGGTGGACCCGAGCCCCCAAGTCCAGAAATTCCTGAGAAGCGGCCAGGGGCATCAAGGCCAGTACCTGGTCCTGCTCTTCCAATCCCGTTCGCAGGATCCCCCGTACCCGCACCAGCCGGGATCGAATTTCCACGGAGTCAGCCCCTTGTGCCATCAAAACGAGTTTCTCACCCACCTCAAGGGCGAGTTTGTGAGCCACTCCTTGTCCCAGAATGACCCAATCCACGTCGTCAGCGTTCAAGAATTCTCCTTCGATCAGCTTCTCGTCAAAATTGGAGGCCTGCATTTCCGCCAAAGGTTGGATTCCTATGAGCTGAACTCCAGTTGCACCATCAGCCGAGGAGGCCAGACCCGATACGAAGGTTCGGCGTAAGATGTGACGAATCGGGAATCGCCCTTTCATTTCCTGGCTCCAGGTCTCTACACTCCGGATCTCCTCAGGGCTGAGTAACCGGTTGATTCCCCCCTGCTCTTGATAGCCTTTCTGCTGAACCAGGACGTGGCCTGAACCCATATGCACGGCACTTTCAATCATCTGCTCATGGCTCCCATCGCCAAGCCCCAGGAAAACCAACAACAATGCCAGGCCCAGCGAGATGGTGATCACGGTGAGAAGTGTTCTGCGAGGCTGTCGCCACAGGTTTCTCCAGGCAAGCTTCAAGACAATGGACATTTACAGTGAATCCCTTTATCTATCCCTCAACAGGAGCCGACAGGGCCTGGACCGGATTCAATCGAGCGGCCTTCACAGCCGGGAAAAAGGCGGCCAAAAGGGTAGCCAACAGCAGACCCAGGGCCGACCAAAGGACGTAATCCCAGCCCCAGCTGGCTTTCAGAACAGGGTCTATTCGGGTTCCCAGCATGGAAAGTTCTCCCATCCATCTGCTCAAATCCAGACCCTGGGTGGTTAGATAAGACATCCCCCAGGCTCCCAAACCAAATCCTCCTATCAAACCCAGAATTCCCAGAAAAAGGCTCTCCAGGAGAATGGCACTCACAATGAGCAGGGGACGCATCCCCAGGGCATGGACCAATCCGATCTCGCGGCTTCTTTCAAAGACCGCCATCATCATCGTGTTCAAGACACCCATGGCGGTGAAGAGGCCGATGATCAAAATAATGAATCCGTACATCCCCTGGGCCAGGCTCACGTAGTCTTTGAGCTGGGGTGCCAGCTCCCCCCAGCTCCGGGCCGAGATGTTGGCTGGCAGCTCCTCCGAAGCGTTGAGCTGTGCGGCAAAACCATCAGCATCCATGGGATCCTCGAGCCTCACTGCAATCTCATGAACTTCATCCGGACCCAGAGCAAGCAGTTCCTGCAGGTCCTCCAGATAGAGGACTGCCAGCGAGCGATCCAAATAACTGAGTCCGGTGTGGAGGATTCCAGATACCAGAAACAGGTCGTTTCCCAGACTCCCATCGGCGGCCTGAGTCACGATGGCCACCTGTGATCCGATGGTTGCCTCCAGTTCCCGGGCCAGGACATCTCCCAACAGCAGAGAGCGCTCCACCGAGTCGTCCAGTGCTCCCGCCTGAAGTCCCGACAGGAAGCTACTCACCCTCACTTCGACTTGCGGATCCACGCCCATCAAACGGGCTCCTGCAGAGTGTTCCCCTGTGGACAAAAGGCCAAACCCGTACACTCGGGGAGAGCGGCCCACCAACTGAGGATAAAGGCTGAGTTGGTGGAGGACCCCTTCCAGCGCACTATCCTCATCGCTGCCGATGGTATCGTAGAGGCTGCGCTCGGGTAGATAACCCGAATGATGCAGCTGCAGGTCACCCATGAGCAGGCCCGTTCCATTTTTGAGCATCTGCCCGGCTATACCGACGGTCAATCCAATGAGAACAATCAGAATGGCATAGCCACAACCCACAGCAGAAATGGTAATCAGGCTTCGTCTGGGATTTCTCCATAGGTTTCGCCATCCCAACCGCAAGACAATCATCTCTATCTCCGCAGAGAAGAAAGAGAAAAAGTGCCCTGGGGGATGGGAATATCAAAACGGAGCTCGTGATAAATCATCTCCGTGTATTCTTCCGGCTTGTCCTGCGGCACCATCCTCGACTTGGTGGGGACGAGCCGTCCGCCCATCTCGCGGTATTCAGAGAAGGTCAGGGTGCGCTTGAGCTCCTCATTTTCATCATAGTACTCAGCCCGGATGGGCATCAGATCCTTCTTGCGGACTTGGTAGAGCATCTTCCCCCAGACCACAGGTGCCTTGGGGTGAGGAGTCAGTAGAAACTCATAGACCTCAACTCCTTCCCGATCTCCTTCATAAACGATCTCAATGTCATAGTCACGAATGAGACGGCTTTCCTTGACCAGATCGTCATTGGTGAAATGTGAGCCCATCCAGGAAGCCATCATCATTGAGGTGGGAATGCGGATGGTGCGATCGATCTTGGGAAGATAATTCCACATGTCGGAGCCGACCTTCAGGGTTGTCATTCCGGCTTCTTTTTTGGGTTGTAACACCTTGATCAGAGCCTTGTCCGTACCCTCTGACCAGATTTCCATCATGACATTGCGCTTCCAGCGCCGGGTGACCACAGCCATTTCCACCCGGCCTTGAGAGGAGTCTCCTCGAAGCATCTGGTCCACCTTGTCAATGATTTCCGCTGGGCTCAGCTGGGGTGAATCGACCTGGGCGGAAAGGGAGCCGATGGAACCTCCCATCAAAAACAACAGTATCCAAATCCCTTTGCTTCCAGACCCGATTCGCGACATCATACCTCTACCGTTTTAAAACCCTGGTACTCTAGTCAACTCTGGACCTCAACTGGAACTGACAAAACTAACAGATTACCTTTATCACTGACCGGTGAGAAATTCCCCGACCCTTCCGGCCCAGCGTCCGGCTCTCACAATCCTCGGAGGGTCCATCGTCAGGTCAACCACCGTGGAGGGTTGGCTGGGCTGCTCCATTTCTGTGCCCTCTAATATAAGGTCCACCTGGTGATCAGAAAGTTGCTTCAAATCTTCCAGCGCGGCCAACGGCTCTCCAGAAACGTTGGCGCTGGTGGAGACGATGGGACCCGGGATGGCCGCCATCCAAAGCTGGAGAAAGGCCAGATCGGGATGACGCAATCCCACCTTACCCTCCTCCCCCAGCAGTAAGCGGGAACAGGAGGAGTTCCCTTCCAGAAGTAGGGTCACGGGACCCGGCCAAAAGGCTTTCACTAGTTCATAAAATAGCTCCGGTATATGATCGGAAACTACTTCTGCATAAGAATAATCCTGGACAAGCAAAAGAACGCCTTTTTTCTCGGATCGGCCTTTTATGGCGAAAAGTCTTCGCAGTGCTTCCTCATTGAAGGGATCACAGCCCAGACCATAGAGGGTATCGGTGGGGTAAAGCACCACCTTACCCTGGCGGATCGCCTGGGCCGCTTTTTCAATGATGTCTGGAGGGGGGGACTCAAGATCAAACGGCACATCTGCTAAGATAGCACGAAGTGTCTTCTTCTGTTTCCCGGATTGAAAGCCGGCAAAACCCCCAATACAAACTCTGGAAAAGATATGTCGCTCACCCTGAGAAAGTAGACTGTCCCTGGATTTCCATAGAAGGCTGGAAGCAAATCCAGGACCTCTCCGCCCATCATCCCATAGAGCTTTTACTCTTCTCGGAGGGGGCGGAACGTGGCATCAAGGACCTTCTTCCCCGCTCTACAGAGTCTTTTCAGCTGGCTCCCGCCTTGTTCGAAAGTCTGTCCACCCTCGATTCTTCTCAGCAAATCCTGGCCTTCTTTGAAAAACCCAGCTGGAATTGGAAGGATCTCACTTCACGAGTTCTTTACCTGAACGAACTCCAGGATCCGGGCAATCTGGGGACGCTGCTGCGAACCGCCCGAGCCACAGGAATCTTCAGTGTTGCCACCAGTCCCCACACCGTCTCCTGTTTCAACGCCAAGGTCGTCCGTGCCTCCGCCGCCTCTCTTTTCTCGATTCCCTTCCTAGAGGGGATCGAAGTTGGCGAGTTGAAGAGCCGCGGATATCACCTCTGGGCCACCACTCCGCAGGGTGGGAAGTCCTTATTCGAAACACATTTCAAGTCTCCTCTTGCCATTGTGATAGGCAATGAAGGTCAGGGTCTGGACACTGCTGTTCTCGAGCTTGCAGAGCACCACCTGCACATCCCCATGCAACCTCAAGTGGAAAGTCTCAATGCCGCCGTGGCGGGATCACTCGTTCTCTATGAAGTGTTTCGTCAAGGAACTATTTAGGCTTTTTGTTAGGCTTCTTGGGATCGCTCTTGTCGGACTTTCGCAAGGCCTTTCGCAACTCCTTGGCCCGGATCACTTGTCCCTGCAGCAGCATTTCCCCTTCAAAGCGCTTGACCACCTCGGTGTAGACGGCAATCGCTTCCTCTTTGCGCTCCGAACTTCCCAGAGCCACTCCTTTGTTGACCAGCGCCAGCGCTACCTGCTCCTGCAGCTCCACTTCTTGTTCCTCCTGATAGCGCCTGAGGACCTCATCGCAGACTTCAATGGTCTCCTCCATCCGGCCCAGCGTCCCCAGAGCCACACCTTTATTGACGAGTGCTTTGGCCACCTGCTCCCGTAGTACGAGTTCCTGCGCATCTTGAAAGCGCTCGACCACCTCATCACAAAGGGTCAGCGTCTCTTCAGCACGACCCAATGTTCCCAGCGCCACTCCTTTGTTGACCATCGCCTTGACCATCTGCTCCCGCAGCGCCACCTCCTGTGTCTCCTGAAAGCGAGTGATGACCTCATCGTAAATCCCGATCTCTTCTTCAGTCTTGCCCAGAGTTCCCAGCATCACCCCTTTCTCGACCATGGCCCGGACCACCTGCTCTTGAAGTGACAACTCCTCTGCCTCCTGATAACGATGGATGATCTCATCACAAACCTCAATCACTTCCTCCATCTGACCCAACGTCCCCAAAGCCACCCACTTATGAAATAATGCTCCAGCCACTTTCTCCCGCATGGCACTGTGGCTGGCTTCGCCGAAGCGATCCACCACCTCGTCGCACACTTGGACCACTTCTTCCATATGACCTAAACTCTTGAGTGCAACCGCCTTGTTGGAAAGCGTCTCCATCACCTGTTTCTGCAATCCTTCATGGCTGGCATCGTCGAAGCGATCCATCACCTCCTCACACACTTCAACCACTGCTTCCATATGACCCAGGCTGGCCAGCGCTACTTCTTTGGTCACCAGAGCGGCGCCTACCTGGACCTTCAGTGAAATGTCGACGGCATTGCCAAAGAGATTTATCACCTCATCGCACGCCTCAATGGCATCCTCCATGCGGCCCAGTGCTCCAAGCGTCAACCCTTTCTTGACCAACGCCTCTGCCACCAGTTCTCGCACCTCCACATCCATGACCTCTTGGAAGCGACTGACCACCTCATCGTAAACGGCAATCGCCTTCTCTGTGCTCCCCAGCGCCACTCCCTTTTCAATCAGCTCCCGCGGTTCTCGCCTCTGGGCCTCCTTTCCCGCCTCTTCCTCTGCCTTGCGTTTTTCTTCCGCTTCCCTGGCCGCTTGGTCTTCTGCTTTTCGTTTCTCTTCGGCTTCTCTTTCCGGCTGCTCCTGCTCCTTGAGTTTCTCCTCGGCCTCCTGTTGCGCCTGCTGCTGCGCCTTCCCCTTTTCTTCCGCCTCATTGGCCTCTCGGGCCGCCTTTTCTTCTGCCTTCCGTCTTTCCGCCTGCTCCTGCGCTCCTCTCTCCTCTTGCTCTCCCTGCAGCTCACGGACAATCGCTTCCAATGCCTCTTTTTTGGCTACTGCTTCAGCGACCTGTTCCCGCAACACCGTTTGCTGAGCCTGGCCAAAGCGGCTGATCACCTCATCACACACCGCAATGGCGTCTTTCGTGAGGCCTAGCGTCCCCAGGGAGGCCGCCTTGTGAACCATCGCCTCCGCCACCTGTTCAGTGACATCCGCTTCCGTTGCCGTACCAAAGCGGCTGATCACCTCATCGAAAACTTCAAGCGCTTCCTGTGCAGTTTCCAGGGCCAATCCCTTGGCCACCAGGGCCTCAGCCGCCTCATGGGGCAAATCGGTTTCGGTGGCGTATTCACCCGGACTCAGTTTTTCCTGTTTCTGGCCCAGAGTTCCCAGGGTTTCCCCCTCCTCTTGAACCACCGGCTGGTGTGGAACCGGTCCAGGTGCTACCGGCTGCGTCGGTACCGCTCCCAGTGTCTCCTTTTTGAGCAGCGCCCGCCCCACCTGCTCCCGCAGCGCTGGTTCCCTGGCCTCCCCAAAGTTTCGAAGGATTGCCTCGTAAACCTCCATTGCCTGCTGCCTACCACCCAGACTCTCCAGAACTTCCCCCTGGTTCACCATCGCCTCGGCCACGTACTTCCTTACCTGGACTTCGGTCGCGCTGCCGAAGCGAGCGATCAACTCATCGTAGACCGCAATTGCTTCTTCTGTATTCCCCAGAGCGACTCCTCGACCCATGAGAGCGCTCACCGAGTCTGCAGGCCGTTCCGTAGTTGTGGTGTATTGAACCGGATTCATCGCTTGGTCGAAGAACCCGCTTGGATCTTTTGCAGAACCGAGAGAACCCAGGGTCGTCCCTTGGCTGGCAGGTGCCCGGGCCACCTGCTCTTGAAGTGTTGCCTCCAGCACCCCCGTATTCAACACCGCTCTCGACACTTGCTCCCTCACATCTGCCTCTCTCGACTCGCCAAAGCGAGTTAGCAGTTCGTTGTAGGTGCGAAGTGCTTCTGGTGTTCGGCCCAAGCCTCCCAGCGTCACCCCCTTATTAAAGAGCGCCCAGGCCACCTGTTCCCTCACGTCTGGGTCGGTGGACCCCCCAGCCGTCTTGGTTACCGTTAACCATCCCGGACGAATTAGACCGCCCGTTGCTGCTCCCCTTAACCCTGCGAAGCGACGCAGTAAGTCATCGTAGGTCCCAAGAGAATCCTGGGTTCGACCCAGGGTCCCCAGGGCTGTAGCTTTATTTAGGAGAGCCCAGGCCACCTGCACCCGGAGTTCCTTTTTGTGAGGATCATCCTGCGAAGAGGCCTGGAGCCATCCAGGACGTGTCAAGCGATCCAAGGTTGTTTCCTTCACTTCTGCGAAGCGCCTTAACAACTCGTCGAAAACGGCAACTGCATCCGGCGTATGGCCCAGGCTGTTCAGGATCACACCTCTGTTTAAAAGTGCCCAGGCTACCGGTTCGCGCACCTCTGCTTCTTCTTTCTGTTGGGCACCCACCTCCCTGTCCTCTTTCAACCAATCCGGAAGTGTCAGGCCTTCCACCTTCGTTCCCCGGGATTGGGTGGCTGGCCCGAAGCGATGCAGCAGCTCGTCGTAGCTTGCCAGCGCTTCCTGGATGCGCCCCACCATTCCCAAGCTCACGCCCTTGTTAAAGAGTGCCCAGGCCACCGGCGCGTGCTGTGCCTCCCGCTCCTGGCTAACCGGGCTGGGTTCTCGTTCTTCCTTGAGCCATGCCGGACGTACAAGGCCGACCAGCTGCGGGCGTTCTATGGCCGACCCAAAGCGACGCAGCAACTCATTGTAGACGGCAATTTCGTCATTTGTACGCCCGTCGCTTCCCAGGGCCAGACCCATGTTAAAAAGCGCCCACGCCACCTGCTCCTGCACGTCGATTTTTTCTACAAAGCGAGTCAGTAGTTCATCGTAGACTCTGAAAGCTTCCTTAGGCTCGCCAGCTCGTGACAGTGCCACACCCCTGTTGAAGAGCTCCCGCGCAGCCCGCTGGTCGGCACTCATTGTCTCCGGGTGACGGGTTTGACCTTCGCCCTCAACCTCTTCGGCAGGCAGGGAGCGACGAAGGCGATGAACAAAAGCTCCCAGTGGATCTCGGATCACCTCGGGGAGTTCCAGGCTACGGACCTCAATCAATTCCTAAAATATCCTCCTGGGAATGTTTCAGCCGAGTCATAAGAAGGATTATCCCTGGTTTTCAACTTCCGTGCGGGTCTTCCCCCTCTAAATTAACTGATCCAGTTTAAAAAAAAGGTGACACAGACGATGAGTCGGGAGAAAATAAGGCACTCATGGACAGAACTCTTTTCCCTTCTCAAAAAGCTCACCCAGACGCCTCTTCCCCTTCTACTGCTCCGCTTGCAGAACGGATGCGACCCCGAAGACTCGAGGACGTCCTGGGTCAGGACCACCTTTTGGGGAAAGGGAAACTATTGCGGGAAGTCATTCGCTCACAGGAGATTCCTTCTATGATTTTCTGGGGGCCTCCAGGGGTGGGAAAGACCACTTTGGCCCGAATCATCGCCCAGGAGACAGACTGCTATTTTGTCTCCATCAGCGCGGTGCTGGCTGGAGTCAAAGATGTGAGGAGGGTCATTGAAGAAGCCCGGACTGAGCGTCGCCTCCACAACAGAAGAACCATTTTCTTCGTGGATGAGATCCACCGCTTCAACAAAGCCCAGCAGGACGCCTTTTTGCCCCATGTGGAAAGTGGGACCATAATTCTGATTGGGGCCACTACCGAAAACCCCTCCTTCGAAGTGATCTCCCCACTTCTCTCGCGCTCTCGGGTTCTGGTCCTGCGTCCTTTGGACCAGGAACAGTTGGTTGAACTTTTAAGAGGCGCCCTGCGCGATCGTGAGTATGGGCTGGGAAACCAGAATCTCAAAATAAGGCAGAAAGCCCTTGATCAGCTGGCCCTTTTTGCCAATGGTGATGCGCGAATTGCCCTCAACTCGCTGGAAATTGCCGCTTCTTTAGCTCAAAGCCAGGGTCCGGACAAACCCGAGATCAGCCTAGAAATCGTACAACAGGCACTGCAGAAACGGACCCTTCTTTTCGACAGGGCTGGAGAGGAGCACTTCAACCTGATCTCCGCTCTCCACAAGTCTCTGCGCAACAGCGACGTCGACGCCACACTCTACTGGCTGGGGAGAATGCTTGAAGCCGGTGAAGACCCTCTCTATATCGCCCGCCGCATGGTCCGCTTTGCCTCGGAAGATGTGGGAACAGCTGACCCTTCCGCTCTTGGCTTTGCCATGGACGCTATGCAGGCCGTCCACTTTATCGGCCTACCCGAAGGAAAACTTGCTTTGGCTCAGTTGGCCATCTATCTTGCTCAAGCACCCAAGTCCAACTCCGTCTATGAGGCCTATACCCGGGTCCAGGAAGACGTGGAAAAGACTCTCGCAGAACCCGTCCCTCTTCACCTGCGCAACGCGACCACGCCACTCATGAAAGAGCTGGGTTACGGACATGGTTATCGCTACGCTCACGACGAAGAGCAGGGGGTGGCCAAGATGGAATGTTTACCGAGAAGCCTGGTGGGAAAACAATACTACCGCCCCACCCAACAAGGGTTTGAAAAGGAGATCCAGGCGCGCCTGGAAGAAATTCAGAAGAAAAAGAGCGGCAGAGAGGAGTAATACAGCGGAACCCCATTTTACGCTGGTAAAAGGGGAAATTCGGGGCCTGTCCCCGAATTCCCTGTCAAACTCCTCCCGAACTCCCCTTTTGTTATAATCCGCTTCATGAAGACGGTCGTTTGCTCGGTGGTACTGATGTTGATTCTCCTCATGACTACCTCTGAGTCGAGAGGCTCAGAGGACATACCCCCCCTGGATGAAGAAGGCCAAAACTGGGTCGAGGAAACCATGAGGGGCATGAGCCTGGAAGAAAAGGTGGGTCAACTGATCGTCGGTGCAGCCGGCACAAATTTCACCAACCTGGACACCGATAAATTTAAGCAGATTCGGAAAGAGGTGACCGACTATCACGTGGGGGGCTATCACGCCCTTGGAGGTGAGGTTTTTTCTGCGGCATTCCTGATTCGAAGAATGCAGGAGATGGCCCGCATCCCCCTATTCATTACAGCTGATTTGGAGGGTGGAACCGGCCTGATCTTCCGGGGTGGGACACGTTTTCCAAAAGCCATGGCCCTGGGAGCGACTTCTGATCTGGCCAGTATCCGTAGAGTTGGGGAAATCACGGCTCTGGAAGCAAAAAGCCTGGGCATTAACGTGAATTTCTATCCCGTGGTGGATGTGAATAACAATCCTCGCAATCCCATAATCAACATCCGTTCTTTTGGTGAGGACCCGACACAAGTTGCCCAAAACGCGGCCGCTTACATTCGGGGAGTTCAGGAAAACGGGATGATGGCCACCGCTAAACATTTTCCCGGACACGGGGACACCACGATCGATTCCCATCTGGAACTGCCGGTCATCGAGGTTTCCCGAGAACGTCTGGAGCAAGTGGAGTTCCCTCCTTTCCGGGCCGCTATCCAGGCAGGAGTTCAAGCCATCATGACGGCTCATGTGTCGGTTCCGGCCCTGGAGCCTGAAGAGGGGCTGCCGGCGACGTTATCTCGCCGAATCTCAACTGATTTACTGAGAGACGAAATGGGCTTCAAAGGCCTCATCTTCACCGACGCGCTCAACATGGGAGGTATCCATGCGCGCTGGAAGGAAGGGGATGCAGCCGTCCAGGCTTTCATTGCCGGTGCCGATGTGATTCTCTTTCCTTTATCGGTAAGGTCTGTTTTTCGGGGTCTTATTCAAGCAGTAGGCCAGGGAAAGATCAGTGAGGATCGGCTGAACGATTCGGTACGTCGAATTCTGGAGGCCAAGGCCAGACTCGGTCTTCACCGAAACTCCCTGGTCGACCTCTCTTCCATAGATCAGAAAGTGGGGTCTCCCGAGTATCAGGAGGAGGCTCAAAGGATCATGGACCAAGCGATCACGCTGGTGCGTGACGAAAAGAGCGTTTTGCCCTTTTCACTGAGGCGAAGGAGCACCGTGTTGCTGCTAACTCTCCTGGATCAGCGTCGTCCCAGAGAGAGTCGAGGAGACAGCTTTGTGCGTGAGTTTCGTCGGCGCCATTCCCAGACTATTCATCTGGAGGTGCTTCCGCGTGCTTCGGGTGATGAAATCACTTTGATCGAAGAGTTAGCCAAACGCGTTGATTATTTGGTGGTGGCAGGCTACATTCGCACTGCCGCTTACAATGGTTCTCTCGATCTCTCCGTGAATCAGCTCGAATTGCTGAAGAATCTTTCCCAACTCCGTCCACCCTTTGCCTTCGTGCTCTTTGGAAGCCCCTATTTGCTTTCCTTCGTTCCGGAATTACCCAGTTTTATCCTCGCCTATGACGACCATCCCGGCGCCGAGCTAGCCGCCGTGAAAGCGATCCTCGGAGAGACGCCCTTTCGTGGCACATTGCCCATTAGCCTTCCCGAACTGTACCCCCTGGGACATGGGATTCAAAAATGAACCCGGAGCCTGATCGGCGCATCCAACTCTCCTCCAGCGAAGTCCGGCTGCGCACTCTGGATACCATCGGTGAAATGTCTCAGCTGGTCCACCTGCAGCGTGAGATTTGGGGGTATGGCCAACCGAATACAGACTTCCCTTATCCCGCCCGGGCCCTTTTCGCCCTGGCAGAGAGTGGAGGCCACGTGGGAGGCGCTTTTCTCGACGATCTTCCCGTGGGGCTCTCGGTGGCCTGGAGGGGAGTGGATCCCGTTTCGCAGATGCCCTATCTGCACAGCCAATTGTTAGGGGTTCGAAAAGAGCACCGGCACCTGGGCATCGGCTTTCAGCTCAAACTCGATCAGCGGGATTTTGCCCTCGAGGCGAATCTGGATCTAGTCAAATGGGTCTTTGACCCCATGCGTTCCACAAATGCCAATCTGAATGTGCGCAAGCTGGGCGCTGTGATCCCCGCTTATCACCCGGACTACTATGGGTCGCTACAGAGTCACTTCTCCCGAGGACTGGCCACCGATCGTGTTTGGGCCCACTGGTATGTTTCCTCTTCAAGAGTCCGAGAGCGCCTCCTGCATCCTCTTCCCTTGCTCGAGAGGGAGCCGCCCCTAGCACAGGTGACGGTATGGGGTAAAGACGACGAGGGGAGGAAGGCCCTAGTGGACCCCGACCTGGACTGCTCTCAGCCTGAATTTCTGGTTGAGGTGCCTGATGACTTTGAAGCGATATTGCAAGAAGACCTCTCACTGGCCGCTGATGGGCAGGCAAAAATCCGGAAAATCTTTCACCATTATTTCAATCAAGGATACCTGGCTGCTGATTTCCTGGTTGTTTCAGGTCCTCCGCGGCGCACCTTCTACCTGTTCACGAAGACACCTTTAAAGCAGATTCTAAAATCCATCGGAAATTAGACGGATGGAATTCACGGTTCTTGATTACGCTGTCCTTTTCTTCTACCTCATCGCAAGCGCCGTTTTGGGGACCCTGATCGGGAGGGGGCAAAAGAATATCAATGACTATTTCCTGGCCGGCAAGCGGGTCCCTTGGTGGGCGATTTCCTTCTCCATCGTGGCCACGGAAACGAGCACGCTCACTTTCATCGGCGCCCCGGCCATCGCCTACACCGGCAACCTGACCTTCCTCCAGGTCATTGTGGGTTACTTTTTGGGCCGACTGTTGGTCAGCTTTTTTCTTCTTCCCTCCTATTTCAAAGGGGAGATTCAAACCGCTTATGAAGTATTGAATCTCCGTTTCGGGAGGCAGGTACAGAACTTCTCCGCATTTCTCTTCCAGGCCAGCCGTTCTCTCGCTGATGGAGTGAGGCTTTTTGCCACCGGTCTGGTTCTATCCGTGGTCACGGACATTTCGGACCAATGGTGTGTCGTTATGATCGGGGTAGTCACCATTATCTACACCCTCTATGGAGGAATGCGGGCAGTGATCTGGAATGACGTCATTCAGCTACTCATCTATCTCACCGGGGCCACCCTGGCTTTTTTCATCATTTTGGACCGCATACCCGGCGGATGGTCGGAAGTGGTGAGCCTGGCAACCCCCCTGAACAAATTCCAGTTTTTCGATTTCACCCTGAGTTTCAGTGTGGCCTATACCTTTTGGGCGGGTCTTTTGGGGGGCTCCTTCATTACGTTTGCCACCCATGGTACCGACCAGATGATGGTCCAACGCTATCTAGCCTGTGGCAATAAGAAAGGGAGCCAACTGGCTCTAATTTTAAGTGGGTTTCTGGTCTTCGGGCAGTTCTTGCTTTTTCTCGTCATCGGAGTGATGCTCTACGCTTTTTACCAGCATTTCCCCCTGGATCAAGAGCTGAAGCAAATGGATCGGATATTTCCGATTTTCATTGTCCAGCAAATGCCGCCCGGGGTTTCCGGTTTGATCATCGCCGCCATTTTCGCAGCTGCCATGTCCACTCTGAGTAGCTCACTCAATTCGCTGGCCTCCTCCTCGGTTAACGACTTCTACAAAAACTACTGGGGCAAAGGCCTCACCGAGACTCACTATCTCAAGGCTTCCCGAATCTTCACATTAGCTTGGGGTGCGGTCCTGATTGGGATCTCCATGATGGCCCGCAATTGGGGGGAAGTTCTGGAAGTTGGACTCACCATCACCACCATCACCATGGGGAGTATTTTAGGGATCTTTCTTTTGGGGTTGGGGCGCACTCGAATCCCTGAAGGAGCGGCCCTTGCCGGGATGATGGCGGGACTAGTGACCATGCTGGTGGTTCACATGAGTGGCACCATCGCCTGGACCTGGTATGTCCTGGTTGGAACGGCGGTGACACTGGCGGTGGGAATCATCGTCACCCTGATTGCCAAGCCTCATGTCTCGTCCCCAACCTGATTCCCTCATTTGAACAGGCTGAAGCGCATATTGTACTATAGATTTATCTTCTTTATGAGGCTCCCCATCCACCAAGATATGATTCATTTATGTCCCCAAGGAGCTCTTAGGAAAGGAAGCTGAGCATGGATATTACCGAGTTACTTCGATTTGCAGTTTCAGAGGAGGCTTCGGACATCCACGTCAGTAGCGGAGAGCCTCCCATCATGCGCATACATGGATCCATGAAGCGTCTAGATCACCCTGCGCTCTCCCCGGACGATGTGCACAGGATGATCTACGACATAATGAGCGATAAGCAGCGCAAGGACTTCGAAGAGTTGAACGAGCTGGATTTCTCATTCGAAATGGGAGACAACCGTTTTCGTGTCAATGCCTTTATCCAGCGTCGCGGAAAATCTGCAGCTTTTCGCGTCATTCCCACCACCATCTTATCCCTGGAGCAGTTGGGTTTACCTTCTATCCTCAAGAAGCTCTGCGATCATGAAAAGGGACTCATTCTGGTAACCGGTCCCACCGGTAGCGGAAAATCGACCACCCTGGCAGCCATGATCGATTACATTAACAACACCAGGGAAGGTCATCTTCTAACCATTGAAGATCCCATCGAATTCGTGCACTCCTCCAAAAAATGTCTGGTCCAACAACGGGAATTGGGGAATCACACCCATTCCTTCGCCAACGCGCTGCGCAGCGCATTCCGTGAGGATCCTGACTATATTCTGGTAGGTGAGATGCGTGATCTGGAGACCATCCAGTTGGCCGTCACGGCTGCTGAAACGGGCCACCTGGTCTTTGGAACACTTCACTCCTCCGGCGCTCCCCAGACGGTTGACCGCATCATTGATGTTTTTCCTTCCGCTCAGCAAGCCCAGATCCGCACCCAGTTGGCAGAGTCCATCCAGGCCGTCATTACCCAGACGTTGTGCAAGAAAGTGGGAGGGGGTCGGGTGGCCGCGCTGGAGATTATGGTAGGAACAGCGCCGGTCCGCCATCTGATTCGGGAAGGAAAGGTTCATCAGCTCCCCTCCGCCATGCAGACCGGAAAAAAGGACGGAATGGAGACCATGGACGCAGCTCTCACGGAATTGGTCTCTCGAGGTCTCATCACGAGAGAGGTCGCTCAGGCCAAGAGTGAAAATCCAAATCTCTTCGGTCCTACCGCGGCGACTGCATAAGGGGGAAATCATGGACATTCGTCAGTACTTATCAGTGATGGTGGAAAAAGGTGCCTCGGACGTGTATTTGACCGTGGGTCTTTCCCCTATGTATCGAATTGAAGGCACCATCAGCCCTTCCGATAGTGAGGAGTTGACTCGGGAAGGACTGGCAGTGCTGTGCCAGTCGATCATGGATGAGAGGCAAAAAAAGATGTTTGCCGATACCCGAGAGATGAACTTGGCTCTGGGCTATGAAGACCTGGGCCGTTTCCGCGTCAATATTTTTCAGCAGCGAGGCAGTCCAGGGCTGGTTATCCGACAGATCAAATTTGAAATCTTGAACGTTGAGCAGCTCAACCTGCCTTCTATTCTCAATGACATCGTCATGAGTAAGCGGGGCTTGATTCTGGTGGTGGGCTCAACAGGCTGCGGTAAGTCCAGTACGCTGGCCGCCATGATAGACTATCGGAACACCACGGCGTCGGGTCATATTATCTCCATTGAGGATCCTGTGGAGTTTCTCCATACCCACAAGCAATGTGTTATCACGCAGCGGGAGGTTGGCTACGACACGGTCTCTTTCCAGGCCGCTTTAAAAAACACCTTGCGACAGGCGCCCGACGTGATCCTCATCGGTGAGATCCGTGATACGGAAACGATGGAAGCCGCTATTGCCTTTTCCGAGACCGGTCACTTAGTTCTGGCCACACTTCACTCCAACAATGCCAGCCAGGCCATTGAACGCATCATGAACTTCTTTGACGAAGAGCGCCATCGACAGATCTATCTGCAACTTTCCTTAAATCTCAGGGCCATTCTCTCCCAACGATTGATTAAAACGATGAGCGGCACGCGGCTTCCAGCCGTTGAGATTCTACTCGACACACCTCGAATCAAGGACCTGATCCGGAAAGGCCAGGTCGAGTTGCTCAAGGAGGCCATGCACCAGGGAGAACAAGAGGGTTGCCAGCTCTTTGACACGTCCGTCTTTGACCTCTACATGAGCGGGCACATCGACCTCGATTCGGCTCTAGCCAATGCCGACAGTGCCAATAACCTTCGCTTGCGCATCCAAGCCGCAGATTTGAAGCGGGGTAAAGGTGAGGAGAAGAAAACGCACTTTCGTATCCGCAGCGATACTGCGAGTTTTAGCTAAAGTAACCCCATCTCCTTGACCCAAATAAACGGAAAAAGCTACATTAGTTAAGGGTCATACTGGCCGGCAGGGTGTCTCTCAGAAGCCGCTCTTGACCGCTTCAGATCGTGCGGACATGTCTTTTCAATACGCTGAAAAAGGTGCTACCGATGTTAAGGAATTAAAGGCCCAACTGGTCTATCGGCAGGCCCTTCAAGAAATCACCAATGAGATCAACTCGGCCGATAACCTGGATTCGATTCTCATCGACCTCAAGGATCGCATTCTCCTCCTCTTCAGGGCCGACCGAATTACCATCTACGTCATCGATTCCAATTCCAAGGAACTCTTTTCACGATTCAAGGTCGGAACTGAGCTGAGTGAAATTCGAATCCCCATCAGTGCTTCCAGCATCGCCGGTTACACGGCCTTAACGGGAACCGTCCTCAATATCTCTGATGCCTATGCTGACGCCGAAATTCAGGCCATCCATCCCGATCTGAAATTTGACAAGAGCTGGGATGTGAAAAGCGGCTACCGCACAGCCCAGGTCCTGGCAGCGCCCATCCAATTTGAAAGTACCATGCTGGGCGTTTTACAGCTTATCAATCGCAAAGACGGATCAAGGTTCACGCGCGATGACGAAACCTCAGCCGGAGAAATCGCCAAGATCCTGGCCATTGCCTTTCAAAATCAGCGACGACTGGCTCGTCGACGACCCACCCGCTTTGACTATCTGACAAGCCAGGGTTTGGTGACCCAGGACGACCTGGACAAAGCCATTACCCAGGCGCGGCAGACAGGACAAGATGTGGAAGTGATCCTGATGAAGAATCACAGGGTCCCCAAGGACCGCATCGGCATGGCCCTCAGCGAATTTTACAAATGCCGCTTTCTAACATTCGATGACAAAATTTCCATACCCGGTCAGCTACTCCAAAACTTGAAGAAAACCTACCTGCAAACCAATTACTGGGTCCCTCTGGGAAAAAATAAGGACGGCTCCATCAGTGTCCTGATGGATGACGTCAACCATCTGGCCAAACGGGACATGGCCCAGACCTTGCTCAAGACTACTCAGATCGAGTACTGCGTAGGCCTGAAGGAGGATATCCTCAAATACATTGAATACTTCTTTGGAGGTCCGACCGACGAAGGCTCCATGGCAGACATCATGGCCGAGCTGGGTAGTGACGCGTCAGCCGAAGAAGAGAGTGAGCAGTACTCGGAAAGCGATAGCGCCATCGCCCAGTTGGCCAACAAGATCATCAATGACGGTTATAACCAGCGGGTCTCGGATATTCACATAGAGCCCTATCCGGGCAGAAAGCCGATGGAAATCCGCTTTAGAATTGACGGAACCTGCGTCCGTTATCAAACCGTTCCCTACCAGTTCAAACGGGCTCTGGTGTCCAGACTCAAGATCATGTCTGATTTGGACATCACCGAGAGAAGGATGCCCCAGGATGGGAAAATACAATTCAAGAAGTTCGGGGGAAGAGACATTGAGCTTCGCGTGGCCACGCTACCCACGGCTGGTGGACTCGAAGATGTGGTCATGCGTATTTTGGGCTCCGGGGAACCCATCTCGCTGGACAATATGGGTTTCCTCGAGCGCAATAAGGAAGTGTTTGAAAAGATTATCCAGTTACCCTACGGAATCGTCTTGGTGGTGGGGCCAACAGGCTCGGGTAAGACCACAACCCTGCACGCCGGGCTGAAGTTCATCAACACAACGGAACGTAAGATCTGGACGGCCGAGGACCCGGTGGAAATCACCCAGCCCGGCCTTCGCCAGGTTCAGGTACAACCTAAGATCGGTTTTACCTTCGCTCGCGCCATGAGGGCCTTCCTGCGTGCTGACCCCGATGTGATCATGGTGGGGGAGATGCGCGACAAGGAAACCTGTGAGATCGGAATCGAAGCTTCTCTCACAGGACACTTGGTCCTCAGTACTCTCCACACCAACAGTGCCCCTGAAACCATCATACGATTGCTGGATATGGGTATGGATCCCTTCAACTTTGCGGATGCCTTACTCGGCATTCTGGCTCAGCGTCTAGCTCGAACCCTCTGCTCCGACTGTAAAGAGGCCTACCATCCTGATCAGGATGAGTTTCAATCTCTGGCCACCGAATATGGCCCGGAGGACTTCGAGAGCACCGGTATCAAATATACCAAGGACCTGTCTCTTTATCGTCCTGTCGGTTGTGGGAGGTGTAACGATACCGGCTATGTGGGCCGTATGGCCGTTCACGAACTGCTCGAAGGCACCGATGAGATCAAACACTTAATCCAGACAAAAAGCCCCATGGCAGAGATTCGAGCTCAGGCTCGCGCGGATGGGATGACGACCCTCAAACAGGACGGTATCCTCAAGGTGTTCCAGGGCCTGACCGACATTCGCAAAATCCGTTCCGTTTGCATGAAATAAGACGCTCGATCCTTCCCTTAAGGCCCTTTTTCCCAACTCAACAGCAACAACCTATCCTTCCTACTCACTCAAGCCTGTCTCACAGGTTGAGCATGGCACGAACGATGGTCTGCAGATCGAGTTCAAAATCCAATCCTGCGGGGATCCCTTCATCAACGGATTGGGTGAATTCGAGCAGAGTGTCCAGGTCGCCTCTCTCTTTTCTCCACAGGTAAGCGGTGATGCA
>JADFOI010000058.1 GCA_022562935.1 Acidobacteriota bacterium | reverse complement strand
CAGCCGTTGGACCGCGTAGTTGATGTTGTCCCGCACCTGAGACGAGCCGAACTCCGGCGCCAATAGCTCCTGGGCCACCGGTGTCGAGCCGCCTAGCTCGGTTGTCATCTATGTCGCTCTTGTCGCATATGTGTCCCTTCGTCTCTCGCCATCATGCCAGCAAATGAGCCTTGAACCAAGCCCCGATAGTACCAATGTACGAAGCCAATTGTACTATTGGGTAACGGCGGCCTAAGCCTGGCATCGGTGCAGATGCTCCGTCTGGGTAGGACGTAATCGGGCGCCACATCGGGGAACAGAGCCTGATTTGGGTAGACGCAGGGGTCGGCTTCTGGGTAGCCGGGCCTGCTCGGGGTGGCCAAAGTTACCGGCGGCCGAACTCGCGCTCCAGGCTTGTGGCGCTAAGGTGCACCATCGTCGGGCGTCCGTGGGGGCAGGTGTTGGGCTGCCGGCAGGCCTCGAGCTGTCGCGTCAGGGCCGTCATCTCCTCGTGCGACAGGGTTTTTCCGGCACGGATAGCGCCGTGGCAGGCGATCGAGTAGGCCGCTCGCTCCTCCCACGACTCGAAGCCGCCGCCCTCGAGCATCGAGTCCAGCACCTCCAGCAGAGCCTGACCGGGGGCACCGTCCGCGAGGCCGGGAACTCCACGCAGCAGGTACGTCTGGTCGCCGAAGGGCTCGACTTGGAACCCGACCCGCGAGACCAGCTCGTGTTGGGACGCAAGCAGCTCTTGCTGGGCGGCGTTGAGGGCGACGGTCTCCGGCACTAGGAGGGTCTGTACCTCCGTCACCTTTGACTCCAGGTCATCCCTGACCTTCTCAAAAACCACCCGCTCGTGTGCGGCATGCTGGTCGATCAGGTACACGCCGTCCGGACCCTCAGCGATCAGGTACATCTCCTGCGCCTGCCCGATTAGCCGGAGCACGGGCAGTGTCTCGCGCTGCGTGAGCCCCGGTGGTTCCAGAGTCTCAGGCGCTTCAGCGCCGCCGGCTGCGCCAGAAGATTGCCATCAGTCTGTCCTGCCGAGCTGCCATCAAGATCAATACACCTCTCACCCAGGAGAAAATGCAGTGGCTCCTGGATGAGCTCTTTCGTTGCCACAATCCCTTCACCTGTCCTCATGGACGTCCTATTGTGCTGCGCTTGGGAATTGAGGAAATTCTGCGCGGCTTCAAGAGGATCTGAAGAAGAATCCACCGGCGGCCGAAGGCCGTCGGAAATCCCAAATTCAAAATCCCAGATCCCAAACAAATTCCAAATCCCAAATTCAAAATTCAAAACTAATCGAGAATTCGAAACTGGGGACCTGGAACCTAAAAGAAAGAGGAGATTGGGGACAGGCCCCAAATTCTGGGAGAATTCTTGGGCCTGTCCCCAATCTCCGAAAAATCCGGCGATGACCTACTTTCCCACACAGTCTCCCATGCAGTATCATCGGCGCTAGAGGGCTTAACTTCTGTGTTCGGGATGGGAACAGGTGTCTCACCTCTGCTAAAATCACCGGAAATTGGAAAGCAAGAGCAAACCCACGAGAGTTCGGGGACGGTCCCCAAGCTCCCGCTTTGTGCAACAAAAAATTCTAGGTCAAGCCTCACGACCGATTAGTACAGGTAAGCTTCATCCGTTGCCGGACTTCCACCGCCTGCCTATCAACCTCGTAATCTCCAAGGGGTCTTCAGTCCCGATTACTCGGGAGGGAGATCTTATCTTGGGGCGAGCTTCACGCTTATATGCATTCAGCGTTTATCTCTCCCGCACTTGACTACCCAGCGGTGCTCCTGGCGGAACAACTGGTACATCAGAGGTGCGTCCAACCCGGTCCTCTCGTACTAGGGTCAGCCCCCCTCAAATCTCCTGCGCCCACGACAGATAGGGACCGAACTGTCTCACGACGTTCTAAACCCAGCTCACGTACCGCTTTAATCGGCGAACAGCCGAACCCTTGGAACCTTCTTCAGCTCCAGGATGCGATGAGCCGACATCGAGGTGCCAAACCTTGGCGTCGATATGAACTCTTGGCCAAGATTAGCCTGTTATCCCCGGCGTACCTTTTATCCGTTGAGCGATGGCCCTTCCATGCGGAACCACCGGATCACTAAGGCCGACTTTCGTCTCTGCTCGACATGTCTGTCTTGCAGTCAAGCGGGCTTATGCCTTTACACTCTACGGCTGATTTCCAAACAGCCTGAGCCCACCTTTGCACGCCTCCGTTACCTTTTAGGAGGCGACCGCCCCAGTCAAACTACCCGCCTAACCCTGTTCTTCCTCCCGATTCAGGGAGCAAAGTTAGATGCTCAATACAAGAAGGGTGGTATCTCACGGGTGGCTCCACCGAATCTGACGACCCAGCTTCAAAGCCTCCCACCTATCCTGCACATCACGCACCGGACACCAAGGTTAAGTTATAGTAAAGGTGCACGGGGTCTTTCCGTCTTGTCGCGGGCAACCGGCATCTTCACCGGTACTACAAATTCGCTGAGTCTCTCGTTAAGACAGCATCCAGATCGTTACGCCATTCGTGCAGGTCGGAACTTACCCGACAAGGAATTTCGCTACCTTAGGACCGTTATAGTTACGGCCGCCGTTCACTGGGGCTTCAGTTCAAAGCTTCGCTCCCGAAGGAGCTAACCTCTCTCCTTAACCTTCCAGCACCGGGCAGGCGTCAGACCCTATACGTCGTCTTACGACTTTGCAGAGTCCTGTGTTTTTAGTAAACAGTCGCCTGGATCTATTCTCTGCAACCCCCTTCGGCTCCATTCGCGAGGAACTTCACCTAATGAGGGCCCACCTTCTCCCGAAGTTACGGTGGTAATTTGCCGAGTTCCTGAACGAGAGTTCTCTCAAGCGCCTAAGGATTCTCTCCTCGTCTACCTGTGTCGGTTTACGGTACGGTCACCTTGGTTCTGGCTAGAGGTTTTTCTTGGCAGTGCGGAATTAGCGGGTTTGCGTCCCTCACGGGACTCCCCATCACGCCTCAGCGTAACGGCCACGCGGATTTGCCTACGCGACCTACCTACACGCTTGGACCGGGATATCCATCACCCGGACCGCCTATCCCTCTGCGTCACCCCATTGCTCATAACGAACTACGGTGGTACAGGAATGTTGACCTGTTTCCCATCGACTACGCCTTTCGGCCTCGCCTTAGGGGCCGACTAACCCTGGGCGGATGAACCTTCCCCAGGAAACCTTAGACTTTCGGCGAACTTGATTTTCACAAGTTTTATCGCTACTTATGCCGGCAGATTCTCTTGCCTACGCTCCACAAAACCTTACAGTTCTGCTTCACTGCCCAGGCAATGCTCCCCTACCGCTATCGCAGATCACGCAAATCTAAAGCATCCGATTTAGATCTGTGTGATCCGCGATAACCCGCAGCTTCGGTGGTTGCGCTTGAGCCCCGTTACATTGTCGGTGCAGAAACGCTTGACCAGTGAGCTGTTACGCTTTCTTTCAAGGATGGCTGCTTCTAAGCCAACCTCCTGGTTGTCTCTGTGTCTCCACTTCCTTTCCCACTTAGCACACACTTCGGGACCTTAGCTGGCGGTCTGGGCTGTTTCCCTCTCGACTATGAAGCTTAGCCCCCACAGTCTGACTCCCGGGCTGATGTTTCCGGCATTCGGAGTTTGGTTGGACTCGGTAACCGATGAAGGTCCCTCATCCATCCAGTGCTCTACCTCCGGAACAAAACACCCGAGGCTAGCCCTAAAGCTATTTCGGGGAGAACGAGCTATCACTGAGTTTGATTAGCCTTTCACCCCTACCCTCAGCTCATCCAAGCTGTTTTCAACCAACACTGGTTCGGGCCTCCAACAGGTGTTACCCTGCCTTCACCCTGGCCAAGGGTAGATCACTCAGCTTCGCGTCTATTCCAGACAACTCAAAAGCGCCCTATTCAGACTCGGTTTCCCTTCGGCTCCCCCTTATTTGCAGGTTAACCTTGCTGCCTAGAATAACTAGCCGGCTCATTATGCAAAAGGCACGCCGTCACTCTGCCAAAGGCAGAGCTCCGACTGCTTGTAAGTAAACGGTTTCAGGTACTATTTCACTCTCCTTGCAGGAGTACTTTTCACCTTTCCCTCACGGTACTAGTTCACTATCGGTTGCGAAGGAGTATTTAGCCTTACGAGATGGTCCTCGCAAATTCCCACAGGATTTCCCGTGTCCCGTGGTACTCGGGATACCCGGCCCCTTCTTTCTACTTTCGCCTACAGGTCTTTCACCTTCTATGGAGCGGCTTTCCAGCACGCTTCGGCTAGTTTCCGGAAGTTGATGCCAGGTCCCACGACCCCCAAGCCGATTCAAAAGAGCCGGCCTGGGTTTAGGCTGTTTCCTGTTCGCTCGCCGCTACTAAGGAAATCGAATTTTCTTTCTCTTCCTTCGGGTACTGAGATGGTTCACTTCCCCGAGTTCGCTTCTACTCCCTATAGATTCAGGAGCAGATGATCCCAATTTCTCAGGATCGGGTTCCCCCATTCGGATACCCCCGGGTCTTCGTTAGCTTGCAACTCACCGAGGATTTTCGCAGCTTGCCACGTCCTTCATCGCCTCTTCGCACCAAGGCATCCACCGTCTACCCTTAGTAGCTTGACCTAGAATTTCTTGTTGCGCAAAAAATTCTATCTTGTGTGTTTGCCCTATTGCATTCCAAATTGTCAAAGATCAGTTGTCCTATAGGGACGATCAACCATTTTAAGAGAGAGCAGAAGATCTGTCAACAGGCCGGGGTTTCAAGTTCCAAGTTTCAGGTTCAGGTTCCAGAACTTCTGCTTGACCGTTAACTGTGGATGGTTTTCTTGCTTGGAACCTGGAACCCTTCCGAGTTGCACGCCGACCTTGTATCAAGCTATTCTTAGCTCAAGGATTGAAAGAATGGTATTCAAACGTTCCATGTTTCGGCAGAGCACCGGCGAAATTCTCTCTGAGGACCGTTTTTCTCAGGTGGAACTGACCATTGCCTTTAAAAAATTGACCTGCTACCACTGCAACTTCAAGGCCATCTACAAGTATTCCGTGCAACAGGTTCGCCGCCGTCCCGAGATTCGGGTGGCCGAAGACGAGGAAATCCGCCCCGATCACCAGGAGATTTGGAAAACCATTCCTCGCTTTGTCGAGATTCCCGAAACCCTCAAGTGCAAGCGCTGCAAGGAAGTGCTAGAGCGCGAGATTCTTTGTGTTTTTTAGCACGCGAAGCGCGCGAGCATGCTGTTGTCACTCCGTGCCTTCCCCCTCCCAGCCATTGATAATCGTCTCCCTCAGATCAAACCCGAAGGCCCGCCGGGAAACCACAATGATGGGGGCTCCTTGCAACCGTTTATATACGGAGCGGTTCAATTTTTTAAAGAGTTCCTGAGCAAGTTCTCGAAACTCCTCGATGCCGTATCTTTCGTAGATACTCTTCCCTTCCAGAGAGTAGTGCCGCGGGTCGAGTCGGCGTTCCTGAAAGCAGTCCACCAAATCTGTGGGGCTGAGCCCTCGTTCCATAAAGTCGCTCACCAGGGGGCTCACCACCTGGTAGTCAAAGGGATCCACCTGATCTTCCCGGAGTTCGGCAGAAGGAGGAGTTTCGAAGATTTCTTCTGGAATCATGGCCTGTCCCCACTTTCGATTGACATACTGAGCCAATCGATACACATCCGGCTTGGAGAGATCACCGATTACCGAGAGCCCTCCCGCCATGTCCCCATAAAGCGTGGTATATCCGAGTGCGATTTCCGTCTCATTGCCGTTGGTTAACAAAAGCGCCTCCCGGTCGTTGGACTCGGCCATCATGATCAACCCTCGAATCCGGGCCTGGAGATTTTCCCGGGTCACGGATGACTGGATGGGACGAAGGTGGTGCTCGAAGTCCCGGGTGAACTGATCCACCATCTCCTGAATGGGGATGACGTGATACTCCAATTTAAAATTTTCTGCCAATTGTCGTGCCCAACCCTGACCCTGCTCCGAATTATATTGAGAGGGCAGATTGTAAACCTCCAGCAATTCCCTGCCCATGGCCTCGAAGGCGATGGCTGTTCCCAAGGCCGAATCAATTCCGCCAGAGAGGGTCTGGAGCACCGATTTGAAAATCCCTGTTTTTTCGTAGTAGTCGCGCACGCTCATGACCAGCCCTTGATAAATCTCAGCTTCGCGATCAAAGGCCGGCTCGGGAACAGGTACCGCTGTGCCTTTTGCAAAGGAGACCGTTTGCTGGTCCTCTCTGAATTGCTTGAGTGCTGCGACCAGTTGGCCGGTGCGATCGTAGGCCAGGCTCATTCCGTCAAAGGGGATCACATTTTTCCCATTATCGGCCACACCCACTGTATTGAGGTAGAGCAGGGGCACACCGAAACGTCGGGCCTGGCTTTCAAGGAGATGGGCTCGCTCGAAGCGCTTGCCGTCCCTCTGGCCCGGACTGCTGCCTACAAAGGGACTGGCATTGATGGTAATGAGGTAGTCGACGCCCTGCTCCCGGTAAAGAGTACAGGGTTTATAATCGTAACCCTCTTCCCAGAGATCCTCGCAAATCAACACTCCCAGTGAAACCTCACCCTGAGTGGTTTGAATAGAAATGGGCTGCACCTCTCGCCCAGGAGTGAAATAGCGCTTGTCGTCAAAGTAGCGATAGGAGGGCAACAACCGCTTATGAACGATTTGAAGTAGCTCACCCTGCTGGAGAACGGCGGCGGCGTTATAACGGATGACTTCCCCCTCCGGCCCCTTGCGCTGCTCGTCAAAATCCAGAAACCCTACGATAACGGCAATTTCTTGACTCGCAGGGAGAATTTTCTCCATGAGCACCCGCTTGTTTTCTCTTAAGAACTGGAGGTTGATGAGAAGCTTTTCATCCAGACAGTAGCCGCTCAAGGCCATTTCCGGGAAAACCACTAGATCACACTCTTTCATTTTTGCCTGAGCGATGCCGGCCAGAATCTTTTTCGCATTCCCGGAAATATCGCCGCTCTTAGGATTGATCTGAGCCAAGGAAACGTTAAAACTCATCTTGCCTATCATATCCAAACCGGAAAACCTGTGTTTTCCAGCTGGCAAGAGATTGTGGGTGAGCCTGGACTCGGAGCCTGTCCGAGTATTAGGTCAGGTCGCGACGTGGCGCAACGCACTTCCACCGGGGTATCCGCCACTTCGCACGACAACCTATGCATAATCCAGGCTGAAAAGAGCGCGTCATGGATGCCACTCCTTCATCAGATGTGATTAAACCCTTGAAATCCACCCTCTCCCAGTGTAAAGATTGAGAGGACATGCGCAGGAGGAAGTCGGGTGAACCCTTATTCTGATCTGACAAGACGTTACCCGGCTATCTGTCTGACAGTTCTTAAAGTGTCAGACAAAAAGGGTTCAGAAGATAGCTGGAGCATGGATCTTTTCCGGGAGGAACACTATGGGCATTTATCGAGACGAAGAAATCGTCGCCTTGCGAGTAGGTGAAACACGACAAGTGATCTGTCGAGACTGTTCCACGCCGCAGCAATGGACCGACACCAAGGAAGACGACATCATCACCCAACAGAGTGTCGATAAGAAGGACTTGGTATACTTTTGTGATACCTGCAAGAAAAGATTGAAAGTACAAGAAGGCAAACGCACCGCTGTCCAGCATTCCAGGCTGGTCTCCTCAAAATCAAGCCAGTGAACCATTGGGCCGCGACACTGAGGCATACGAAACATGACGGAATACACGTTCGAAGATCTGAGTAAGAAGACTGTAGCCCAACTCCGAAAGATCGCTGACGGAATGGAGCACGAAGGGTTGCAGGATCCTGCCAAGATGCCCAAGGAGGAACTGTTGGCAGCGTTGTGCCAGGCACTTGGGATTGAAGCCGGTGAATCTCCTGAAAAGACTGTACAAGACAAGGAACCTGCTACCCAGGAAGACATAGCCAGTGAAACGGCTTCCGAAAGCTCGGAGGACGAGGAGCCTGCATCCCAGAAGAGTGAACCCACTGAGCCTCCCGAGGAGAGCGCAAAGGAGGAGCCTGCCACTGTCCAGGAAGACGCAGCCAGTGAGCCTCCTGAGGAAAGCACAAAAGAGAAGCCTGCAGCTGCCCAGGTAGACGCAGTGAGTGAGGGTGAGGAAAAGGAAGAACCCCCAACCAAGAAAAGCGCAGAAGAAAAGAAAGCTCCTGCTCAGGAAAGTACACCGACAAAGTCTCCTGCGGTGGTGAACAAGGAGAAAAGTAAGCTCAAACTCCAGATTCGAGAGCTGAAATCACAGCGGAATGCAGCCCTGGATGCCCACGATCATGTCCAACTGAAGTCAATTCGGCGCAGGATCCGCGCTCTCAAGCGTAAGGTCCGCAGAATAGCGGCATGACTTCCCTCACTTAAAAATGTCTTTGGGAATCATCCCGTGGATTCCCTTGGTTCGGTCCACATTCTGAGTCACGTGATAATCCACAGCCAGACTGGCCAGCATGAAGGCCTCGTTACGATCCAGATGAGGAAAGCGCTCGACAATGAAGTCAATGGTTTCTCTCACGGCTATCTTCATGGCTTCATCCAGATCTTCATGCAGCCCCATCACCATCCAATGAGTGGGTGTTTCGGCCCGGGGCCACTTGAGCTTCATGTCCTTGCGAACGAAGAACTGAAAGCGCCCCCGCAGCCCGGTCTCCAGGGCGTTGATGGAAACCTCCCCATGTCCCTGTACGCCATGGCCATCCCCTGCTGAAAAGAGGGCCCCTTTGGTGTGTACCGGAATATATAGGATACTTCCGGTTCCCAGGTCCTTATTGTCCAGATTTCCTGCGTATACCCCTGGAGGGACGGTACTGATGCGTCCCGCCGCCGCCGCCGGAGCCACGCCCATGGAACCGAAAAAAGGATTGTTCATGGGAATCACCACTCCTTCAGCAGCTTCAGTGGTCTTATTCTCGAGGTCGATGCGCAGAATCCTCTCCCAGCGCTCAAATTCTCCAGGCAGGGTTCCCCCTCGAGAGCTGAGGCGGCTGTAACCAAAGGTATAAGCCAGCTCCACTTCCAGAATACGCACTTCCAGGACGTCGCCGGGTTCGGCTCCGTTAATGTAGACCGGACCCACCATGATGTGAGGTCCCGGACCTTTATCCGTTACCTCGCGATAGATGCGGCGGTAGCCCTCGGACATCTCCTCAGCGGGGATCCCCCACCTTTCCATGTCGACGGGATCCAGCCGAGGAACATCCTCTATGATGACAATATCTCCCGGATTGACCCGGATCACCGGTTCCAGTTCGGCACTAAAGTATCCCCAGTGGATGTTTTCAGGACTAGCCTTGAGTTCGTATGTCTTCTGGGCCTGAAGAACTCCCACAAAAGAATTCAAGCTCAATAATCCGAAAGTGGCGGAAATCACAATGAGAATCGCCCGATGTTTTCGACCCATGAAACCTCCTATTAGTGTCTCGCTCGTAAAGTTTAGATCGTTATCCCGTGAGAAGGCAAACTCTACTCACACTTCTTCACCCGGACCTGCCTGTCCATTGCGGTCACTGTTCTCGGGCAACTGTTGGACGAAATATAGGCCAATCAGCGGGCCCAGGCCTAAAAAGGTCAGGGCCCATCTCCATCCCATGATATGGGCCATCCAAGGAGTCAGCTGAATGGAAATCACGGTGATGGCAAAGCCGAGACCATTTTGAACCGTCAATGCCGTTCCCGTGTACTGGGGAGGACAGTATCTTACAGCCAGGGCAGAAAATTGGGGTGAGTCCGAGACCACGAAGATCCCCCAGATGAGAAGCAGTGCCACCAGGAGCCCGGAATTCAGTTCATAGAGGATTCCCGAAGTGAAACAGAGGATGCAGCTCACCATCAAGGAAAACCTCGCCACCTTCTTTTCTCCGATCCGCTTTGAAACCCATCCTCCCAGGATACAACCCAATGAGCCGGTTCCGATGATCAAGAAGGCAAGTAAAGAGAGCCCTGTACTGGCGGATGGGTCGTCGCTTTGAAAACGAGAACCTAGATAAAAAATGATCATCGACCAAAAGGCGTAGAGTTCCCACATGTGGCCAAAGTACCCGAAGGCGGTTCTACGGAAAGACAGATGAGCAAACACCCTCCATAACATCCTGGCATCAAAGGGTGCCCGAGCCTTCAGAAAAGGACCGTCGGAAAGGGCTACCAACACCAGACATCCCCCAGCCACGGCCAATACCGAGGCTGTTCCTGCCAGAGTCCTCCAGCCGAACTGGGAGCCGAGGGTCTGGATGAGGTAAGGAAAAGCCGTTCCCAGGGTCAGGGCACCCACCAGAACTCCCAGCCGCCATCCCAGGTGTGACTGAAACCAGGAAGCGACCAGTTTCATTCCCACAGGATAAATCCCGGCCAGGGTCACGCCCGTCAGGGTACGAAAGGCAAATGCTGTTGGGAGCCCGTCGGCAATCAGGGCAAAAGCCGCGTTGAATGCCGCCCCGAGTAAAGCGGAGACAAAGAAGACCCGGCGAGGGTTAAAGACGTCGGCCAGGTTGAAGACGGCGTAGAGAAACGTTCCCGCTATGAATCCCAGTTGCACCGAGATAGTCAGCCACGCACTCTCCGTGGAGGTCAGCTGCCAGGAGTGAATTAAATCGGAGGCGGCTGCGGTTCCGGAAAACCATGTTGAGGAAGTCAGAAAGACAGCCGTCGAGACCAGGACGAGTGCCCTATTCCCTTCTCGGCCCACTTCTACTGACGCGGAAATCGGATCGGTCACTCGAGGAGCGCTCCCATTGATACTCTTATCCTGAGCACGTATACCACCAAGCTGTTAAGGTAAATCCAGGCATCTCTTGAACATATTAAATTTACTGGTTTTCGTAAATCCCCCGAAGTTGCACAGAGCGGGATAACGCGGGAGCAAGCCGCAACCGACTTGCCCGTCAAATATCCAGGCGCTGAAAAGTTTCTGTCAAATTTAGTCTCGTCCTCTTTCTCTTTCTTTTTCTATTTCCTGAATTTCTGTTTCGATGCCTGACGTGGATACTTCGTCCTAAGGTAGAGGTTCTTGCTCGCGTTCTAGAGGCCAAGAGCTGGTCAGTGGGGGGCACCGGAACCGGTTGATGGTAGAGTAACCTCTCGTGAACGAGGCTTTCCCTACCCACAAACACCTGTTTCTCTTGGTCGGGATCGCGGTGCTCATCGCGTTTGCACCCGCCCTGCCCATCCGCTTCATTCAGGACGACGTCGGGGTCATCATTCAAAACCGTGATTTGACGGTCTCCAACATTCCGACGATGGCGGGGAAATCCTACTGGGGAAAGGTGCTCGTGCTTGAAGACCCGTGGCGTCCCGGCCACCACCTGTACCGGCCCATCCCGGTCATGATGTTCGCCGTCGAAAAGGCGGTATTCGGAATGACCACCTGGCCCTACCGGATCATCAACTTGCTGTTTCATGCCTTGTGCTCGGTGTTGGTCGCGCTCCTCTGTGCCCGCCTACTTGAAGGGTGGAAGGAGGCCGGCTGGGTTCCACTATTCGCGGGCCTGCTATTCGCCGTCCACGCGGTGCACTTCGAGCCGGTCGTTCATATCGTCGGTCGGGCGGAAATGGGCATGACGGCAGCGACCCTCGCGGCATTCCTTTGCATCGACCGGGCCAGAACCGATACCCGTTGGGTTTACGTGATGATTGTATTGGGGCTGGCGGCCACCCTCTTCAAGGAACAGGGACTCCTCGGCCCGGTATTGGTCGGTGCCTACTGGCTGATGAGTTCCGAACCGGGCGAGCGCAAGAACCTGATTAGGTTTGCAATCGGCACCCTTGCCTGGATGGTGTTTTACTTGATCGTCCGCGAATGGGCCATTGACGGCTACGGCCCGTCCCGCCTGGAATTGCCGCTGGCGAACTATTCGTTCGGCCACCGGGCGGCAATCATGTCGGTGGCTTTTTTGAAGTACATTCAGCTGGCGATCATCCCCTCCGAAATCCTCCTCAACTACCACCACATCCGGCTCATCGCCCCGGACTCGATGCTGTCGCCAGTTGCACTCCTTGGACTTCTTGCCGCCGTAGGAATCATTGCGGGGTGCGTCATCGGATACCGGAAGAACCGCCCCGATCTCATGCTGGGATTCGGGCTCATTATTATCGGTCTGGGCCCTGTCTCCAACCTCTTCCTTCCCGTTGGCGTGCTCATGGCGGAACGGCTCCTCTATCTTCCAACGGCGGGTGTCTGCCTGCTGATCGCGGCCCTCCTCAAAGGACGGCTGGGGACCGGCAGGCGAATGGCGATCTCAGCGATCCCCTTATTATTCATGGTTGGGCTGTGCTGGAACCATACGTGGCTTTACAAAGATCCGATACGGGTTGCGGTCCATTACGCGCAAAATTATCCGAAAGCACCCCGGCTTCAGGAAATGGCCGGGATTACATTCGAACAATACAAGCGATTCGAGGAGGCAAGGGCCTGCTACCTCCGCCAACGAATGTTTGACCCAGAGAATCAACGGCCCGACATTAACATGGCCCGATGCACCATCCAGGAACTCCAGGACATCCTGCTCAAAGTCATCCCGATGGATGAGGCCCGCAAAGCGATCCTGACCGGCCGAATGCAACAGGAAATGGTGCGGCTCAAGCAGTTTGGCAACTTTGAGAAAGCCCCTTTCCACCTGGCCCAGGCACTCTATCTTCTTGACCGGTTCGACGAAGCGAAGATCGAGTTTTTGAACGCGGTACATAACGGCGAACGAGGCAGCGGGTCCCGGCGGGAGGCGGCCCGGGTGCTCCTCGACATGGAACGGTTCAAATTCGGGAAGAACCGGCTTTCACCTGATCTCATTGATGAACTCGAAGCGGTCCTGGCGGGAGACTTATAGGGAAGTGTTCCAGATGACTCGTCTTCGGGGAACTCGGGTTCTCCGGTTGCGGCTTTTATTTCGTATAACTATTTTATTTTTAGCAGGTTAACAGTACACGCGAAAGTGCATTCAGGGTAAGAGTGGGGGTCGCCTTTTTCCCGACGAACAAGCCCATCAGAAGGCTCCTTCCTGAATAAGCTGTGGCGTGAAAACCTGGCCCTTTAAAGGGGTCCGTGCTTAAGTCGCTCTAGCCCGCCTGTGGAGATCGCGCGTACTCTTCCTCGGTCACTTTTTCCATCCACGCTGCCGAGCCTCCGAGGTTTACCGCCAAGTGGCTCATCGACTCGTCCTGGCAGGCACCATGCCAATGCTTCTCACCGGCAGCGATGTGAACCGCATCCCCAGGTCCAATCTCCAATACAGCCTCCCCTTCCTTTTGAACCAGACCTCTTCCCTTCTCCACGAAGAGCAACTGCACTCCCGTGTGATGGTGCCAAGCGGTCCGCCCGCCGGGCGGAAAGGTGACTCGATACACTCGCAGTCCCTCATCCTGGTTCGCCTCCAGGACAATACCGGCCAGGACCTCTCCAGTGAAATGGTCAGGATCAACAGGTTCCAGGGAGATCTTCGGGTGAAGTTTCATCGCTTTTTAGTTGACCCCCTGCTGGATGTTCTGACTGATCATTGCATTAATTCAGACTCTAAATCCTAGAACTTTAGGGTGTGCAAATCAAATCACCGGGAGAGAAGTAAGGCTGACGGTTATTCTTGGGTTACTTGAAAACTATCTTCTATCGGGTACAGCACTGCCTGTTGTCATATGAAACGGCGTCTGAGGCGACTAATGACCTGAACATGACACATAACCAAGGAGGATTAAAATGAAAAAACTCGTAACCTTAGCTACAACGTTTGTTCTTTCCTTCGGATTGATGGGAAGCATGGTTCGGGCCGACAGCGACGGAGATCACGATCGATCCAATGCTCGCAGGATGGCTCGTCATCAACGCGTGGAGCGAGAGAGACTGGAAAGACATCACCGTATGGAACGCCGGCGCGCCAAGGAAAGCGACATCAACCGGCGTCGCCTGGCCAATCATCAGGTCAAGGAGCGCAAGCGGCTTCAGAGACATCAGGGTCAGGAGCGAAGGCGCCTGAACCAGTAGTCCGACCCCCTTCCCCTCAAGTGGGTGGTCCTCTGGTGGCCACCCACTTCCTTCTTCTTACCCATTTGACGAGTTTACGGCTTCTGGCAGTAAGGGGTGTTTTTGAGACCTCGCTCGGCTTAGTGTCTCGCTCCATAAACCCGGCTAGAAGGTTGCGGCGGGGCGGCATCAATACCTTTTTCGCTCCTCCTCCACGATGTACACTCGCATCGCGTCGTCGTGGCTTCGCCAACTCGACGCCGTCGCGCGCGCCACAAACGTTATCGTATTTATGGAGCGAGACACTTAAACAGCAGCGAGGTAACACCCATGAGCGAACAAGCGTTAAATCTACTCCAGGAAGAACCCCAGGATTTTGGTTTCGGTTCAAAAGTCAGCCGTCGTTCCCGGCTTCGCCTGTTGAACCCTGACGGCACCTTTAATGTAAGGAGAGAAGGAGTCTCCGCACTCGAGTCCTTGAGCGTGTATCACGCGCTGGTCACCATGCCCTGGCCCAAGTTCTATCTGCGTATTCTGGGGCTGTACTTTGCCCTCAACACGCTCTTTAGCTTCGGATATATGCTGTGCGGTCCAGGGTCTCTCAACGGAGCGGAAGGAACCACCCTTCTGGGTCGCTTTCAGGACGGGTTCTTCTTCAGCGTGCACACCTTTACCGCGGTTGGATACGGTCATCTCACCCCAAATGGACTGGGTTCCAATCTCCTGGTGACGATCGAAACCTTTGTCGGACTGGTCGGGTTCGCCATGGTAGCAGGACTCATGATCGCCAGGTTTTCACGCCCCACGGCCAAAATTCGATTTAGCAAGGTGGCTGTTATTGCACCCTATCGAGAGGGGGTTCCAGGCTTTGAGTTTAGAATCGCTAATGTGCGTAAAAACCAACTCTTGGAGGTCGAAGCACGAGTCATTTTTAGCTGGATGGAGGCCAAGAACGGAAAGACGCTGAGACGATTTTCTGAACTGAAGCTGGAAAGGAGCAAGGTCACGTTCCTGCCCCTGCACTGGGTCATTGTTCATCCCATTGATGAAACGAGTCCACTCAAAGGCTTGGACCACGGGGATCTGGAGAAATGCCATGCTGAGTTCTTGATCAATATCACAGCCATCGATGACATCCATTCTCAAACCGTCCATGCCCGGTCCTCGTATACCTATGAGGAAGTCGTCTGGGGAACCCGCTTTGCGGACCTGTTTCAATATTCGGAGGGAGGTCTGGTCAGTGTCGATCTGAGCCGTCTCAGCGATGTTGAACAAGTCGGCGAGCTGGGTTGACGGTCACCAAGCGATCCAGGCCAGCCAATACTGTGATCATCCTCACCACAATGGAAGTAAATAAAGGGGATATTATCGTGCGACATGATAATACCGAGCATTCAGGATCAGCAAAGTGCCATCACCTCCAGCGGCCAAACGGTCAACCTGAATGAAGACGGGACATGGGACTATGTCGAGCAGCCGACAGCCACTCCGCAAAAGACCTTCAGAAACACCTGCTGGGGAATGACTCGAAAGCGGGTCAAGCAAGCTGAGACCAACGAACTCTTCCACGAAGAAGATCATTACCTGCTCTATAGAGGGAAAATCGCTGAATTGGATTGCTGTATCGTTTACTGTCTGGTGGAGGATCGACTGGTCCGGGCTCGATACGTGATCACCGAAGAGCACCCCGATCGGAATGAGTACATTAACGATCACGAAACAATCAAAGAAGCCCTCACTCTTAAATATGGCGAGCCGGCGGATGACCAGGTCGTATGGAGTGCCGACCTGTACAAAGAAGACGATGATGACTGGGGTGTCTCTGTGAGTCTGGGACACCTCGTTTTTGGCTGTGACTGGAGCACCGACTCCACCGATATACTTTTGATGCTGTGTGGAGAGAATTACGAGATCAGCTTTGTGGTCGAATACAGCAGCCAAAAACTAAAACCGTTTGAAGCGGCCGCTCGAAAACGGAAATCCCTGTTAGACTTCTAAGCACCTCTCCACGAAAATCCGCATGCCACTCCTCAAGTAGCCGATTCGTTCTCCATAACCACGTTAATAAGAAGTAATATTAGTAACTATTTAAGATAGATAATCTAATGTTGTTTGTTATATCAATTTGTTTTCCGCTTCCGCCTTCTTCCAGAGATCAAGGGTCCTTGACCGTTTCCTCTGCCCTTCGATATGATCCCATCAACGCCGTTGGATTCCCGTTGTGCCCGCCAGGGATGCAAACCGAGATGAGGAGGAGGTCAAGAAGGGTGCACAAGCAAGGTCCGTCCTCATTCATGACCGCTGGATTACTATTTTGGGCAGCGTTTGCGCTTGCCGGCTGTGCCGAGCCACAAAGTGAAACAAGCATCGTCTCGGGAAGCGTCAAGGACGACACGGATGCCCCAGTACATGGGGCCGTCGTAGGAGCCCGAAACCTGGAGATGGGCGTCACGACCTTCGTCATCACCAATCCCGAAGGAGAGTTTCAGACTCCCCCCTTGAGAAACGGGAGTTATCAAATCAGCGTAGAACGACAGGGATACCGTTCGGACACCTTGGACCTTGATCTAGACGGGTCCCCACAGGCTGTCCATGTGAAACTGGAACCTTTATCGATCGTCCCAGTATCCCAGATCACCAATGTCGACTTTAACCGTTATCTGCCCGAAGACTCGGGGAAAAGAGCGGTGATCAGAATCTGCGGCCAGTGCCACAGTCTTAGAAATCCGTTTTTAGAGGAGGGTCGTACCCGGGATGAGTGGGCCGCATTGGCCGAGCGAATGATGGCCGGAGTGGTGTGGTCGGGTCCCGACAATTTTACCGAATTGGATACTCAGCCGATGGTGGATTACCTGGCCAAGTATCACGGACCTGAGAATACCTTGTCTGAAGAGTTGGGTGAAAAGATCAAGATGGCGGGCAACCGGGGGGACTTCCCTATTGGCCATAACCTGATCTTTCGAGAGTATGACATACCCCAACCACCGCCGGGTCCGCTCGACACCAGTGCCCAGCATGGAAGAGGCAGAATGAGAAGGGGGACGAGTGGTTCCCATACAGCCGCTCCCGATCAAAGCGGCAATGTCTGGTTTACAGAGGTGGATGGGAAGAAGATCGGACAACTTCAGATCAGTACCGGAAAGGTTAAGGAATATCCCCTGAAAACGCCAGGCGTTGCCCCTCATGGCATAACCGTTGGCCCGGATGGGATCGTCTGGTTTGCCGGCTACCCTTCAGTCCTGGGCAGAATTGATCCCAAGACCGGAACTCTGGAAGAAATCCCCGTTCCTGACATGGACAACGGCAGTCCGACCATGCCCCATTCCGTTATTGTTGCCGAAGATGGGAAGGTTTGGTTGACCGAATCGGACCGAATGGGCCAGGAACGGGGCAGTTTCAGCAGTTATGACCCGGTCAGCGGTGAATTCACTCGATATTTGTTTGAGAAGGGGGATTCGCCCTACGGGATCATCGCCCATGAAGGTCTGATCTGGTTTGCCCTCATTCGCCCCGGGAAAATTGGATTTCTGAACCCCCAAACGGGTGAGATGAAAACCTTCAGTACCCCCACTCCAAATTCAGCGGTGCGGCGGCTGCGATTTGACGCCAAGGGCCGCCTTTGGTTTGGCGAGTGGGGAACAGACAAGATCGGAATGTTTGATCCTGTAACCCAACAGTTCACCGAATACGATTTACCCTTCCCCAGTAGTCCCTATGGCATTTATACGGACTCCAACGGATACGTCTGGCTGGCCACCCATGCCCGAGACAGTTTCATCCGCTTTGATCCCGAAACCCAGGAAATCGTGGAGTACCCCTTGCCGCTTGGATCCATCATCCGGGATATTTGGCCCGACCAGGAGGGACGTATGTGGTTCATCTCCGGATGGCTTCGGGACAAGGTGGGCAGCGCTGAAATTGCGGGCTACTGAAACGGAAACCACCTTTAGACTTCTGCTCACAGCTTCTTCACGAAATACGACAGTAAAGCACTACCACCCCACTCGGCGGTAGGCATCCACCGTATCGCGTGCGGGTCGGGATCCGGGAGTCAACAAGCTCACGGAAACAAAAAGAATGAGGTTGACCAAAAGGGCCCACAACCCGGCGTAGAGTCCCTGCCACTGCTGTTGCGGAAATCCCAATCCGATCCAGAAAAGCACCAACGTCCCCCCGGCAGGCCCGGCCACGGCTCCCCAACTAGTGGGCCACCTCCAACCGGCGAGTGCTCCAACCGCCGCGGGTACCGCCTGGGCCGCCCAGGCGGCTGAAAACACTCCAAGTGTGGTCAGCAAGGCCGGTTGGGTCAGGGAGAGATAAAGCCCCACAAAACCCACCACAATAACCGCCAGGCGAGCGAACCATACCTGCTGGCGAGGTTCCTGATCGGGGAACAACTGGGCCAGAAAATCCCTGGCCACGGAGGCACCGACGCTGTGAATCTGACTGGAGACCGTGGACATCATGGCAGCAAGGCCGGCAGCCGCAACCAGCCCGCCAACGATGGGCGGAAAATATTCGAGCAACAGGGTAATCATCACGGTGTCCGTAGCTTCCCGCTCGGTCAGGCCTGGCTGGACCACTTGTCCGGTCATACCCGTGAGAAAGGCGGCACCCATGACAACCGGAAAGGAGATGGTCACCCAGAGCGGCCACAGGCGAATATAGGTGACGCTTCTGGGAATGTGCATCTTGAGCCACATCTGGGGTTGCATCGGCCAGCCGAGCCCAACGGGAATCACCCAACTGAGAAGATAGGCCCACGGCCAGGCGTTACCTGGCCCGGGGAGAGTCAGAAGCTCGGGCTGACTTTCCAGGAGTTTCGTGAAGGTCGCCACCGGCCCTCCGGCCGCGGCGTAACTGACAAGGAGGGCTCCAACCCCGACCCCGCCCAGGAGCAGGAGTCCCTGCATGGTGTCGGTCCAGGCTACGGCGCGAAGCCCTCCCATGAAGACGTAGAAAATCATCAGGCTGTAAACCAGGGTGGTGCCTAACTGGAACGACAGCAGATCTCCGGTGGCTACCTGAAGAAGATAGGAGATACCCATGATCTGGGCCTGAATATAGGGTATCAGCGTCGCAATCAGCATGGCCGCAAGCACATAGCCCACCCATTTCTGACCATAGAAATGAGCAAATGTCTCAGCCGGAGTCATGTGCCCGAAGGCGCGCCCCAATTTCCAGGTGCGGGCTGCAAAGAGCATCCAGTAAAGAGCCGAAACGCCGACGTACATTCCCATGATGGCCACGTAGCCGCCCAACCCAGTCCGGTACATGGTCCCGGGAAAGCCCAGGAAGGTGAGGGCACTGTACTGGGTTGCCATAAGGGTAAAGGCAGCGACGAACCACCCCATGCCCCTACCGCCTAAAATGTAGCCTTCGGGATCGGACTGTGGAAAATACCGCCAGGCCACCAGGCCGATGAACATGGTGGCCGTGAAGTACAAGACCAGAACGAGAATGGAACCGCCGGAGCCAAGTAGCCAATCCATAAATTATGGGTCCCGATCTTTTTCAGACTCGCTCATAACGTCTGCGCCTTGACCGAGATGCTTCATCAAGGATTGATCGTGGTGCCAGCAGGACCAGAGGTAAGCAAAGGCATTCAGGGCGATCAAAAAGGGAAACATCAAGGTTTCGACGAACACCGAAAAGGGCAGGCCAGCCAGGTGCGGCTCCACGCGATTCCACAACAGTCCTCCGGGCAGAAGAAAGCAGAGGCATAAAAAGACGTGGATCAACGCGTGACGGATGAGGCGACGAGGCATCAGATGAGATTATAAGAACCTACGCCGACACTAGGCCAGTTCTATGCATCATCCAGGCCAAACTTCTGTTGTCCACGACCTCAATGAGGCTTATCCTTAAAAACATGGAAACAAGCTCCTTATCGCACTTCACTCGGAATGTCATGACATTTCACTCGATACTGGCTGCGGCTTTATGGATTGCCTGGACTCCCGGGACGGCCTTAGGAGCGCAGGATACAGCACCCCCTACTTTGGAGGACTGTTTTGGGGTAGGCAGGACAGTGCAGGGACGACTTGTAGGTCCCGAGAGCTGTCGCATCACCCGGGAAATCCGGATTGCCAATATTCATGGAGTAGCCTATCGACGCATCGAGATGGGTATCAGCGGCTCTATTGACGGTTACACGGTTAAGAATGGGCCCAGAATCGTGAACTTCACCGATGTTCCTGAACTTGCTATGGGCCAGAAAGGAAATTTGGGGCCCTATTTTCACGGAGTGGGTGTTTATCGCTCGGACAAGGGGAGTGGGATGACCCTCTTCATTCCGGAGTCTTCCGAGGACTGGAACGGCAAACTTTTCGTCATTGTTCACGGAGGTACCCGACCTTATCAACCCGTTGGTGACCTCGTTACCAGAACTCCAAATCGATACAACCCCTTCATGGGAGCAAACCACTATGCGGGCTTGATGATCGATAAGGGCTATACCGTGGCCTATACGCGCCGTCTGGTCACAAGTTCTCGACTCTCGGACGCAGGAGAGCACGGTGAGCCCGTGGCGCTGGATGACGGCTCCATCCTCCAGGGTAAGAGCTATGGAAATCATGTGGGCATGATCCGGGATTGGACTCTAGTGGCCGTGAACCTCCTGAAATCCCAGTGGAATCGGTCTCCAACCAGAACCTACTTCTACGGCATCTCGAGCGGTGCTCAGCTGGGACGTCTGTTGAACTACGTCCCCGGGAGTAATCTCGACTCCACTGGGAGGAAGGTCTTCGACGGCATGCTCTTGAACGATAATGGCGGCGGGTGGTTCTCGCCGATCATTCCTGGAGTCTTCGACCTTCTGCCCGTCAATTTCACAGTGCGTTCAGGTGAAGGAAACGGGTTCTTTTTCCTCCAACCTGACGATCAAGATCACCTCATATTCGATGACACACACACACGGAATTTCGCCCATCAAATTGATGTTGTGCATCGCGGTTATCCCGGTGGCCATTTCAGGAAAGGTAATTATCTGGAGTCTCTTCTGGTGGACACCTATGTGTCCGCCAAAGGGGAAAATGCCCGGCTTCTCGTTGAAAAGGGGCTCGCATCGAAGACCCGGACCTACGAGATTATCGGCACCGCCCACTTCGATGCCGGTTATCTTTCTTCAACTGAACTGTCTTCTCAAAATCTGGATTTGGGCGGAGTGTTTGATGCCTTAATTGACGTGCTGGACCTCTGGGTAGATCAGGCGGTTGAACCTCCTCCCACACGATCGGACTCTCTCAATTCAGGTCTTGCTGGCTCAGAACAGGAAGAGCACACCGGCATTCGATTACCTGAGGTCGCCTGCCCAACAGGAGTCTACTACGAGTTCCCGGCAGGCGTCCTGCAGGTCGGTGTCACTGGCTTTCAAGCTTATCTTGACGGCCCTCCTCCGTCGTCCCCCACGGACCCTTCCAACTTTACCGAAGAACTGCTCGAACCGATGGATCGCCGAGGCTATCCAGTGGATATGAATCATAATGGCATCCGGGACCGGCGCGAGACTCTTACCGAGGCCTGGCAGAGACGGCGAAGAGAGGGAGAGAAGTACGGGACTCTCGACAAAGACGAGACTTTCACGCATACCCACTACCTGAATTGCGTCCGCAGTGTCGCCACGGAGCTTTTTGAGCAAAGATTCTTGAGCAAAAGTGCCATGCTCGATTACATTCAGAAGGCCACTGACTCGAACATCGGACCCTAACTCCGAGGGTTGTTGATGGGTGCTGAACAGGGGCTGTTTTCAGCAGAAAACAAATGGCGCGCCCGACAGGATTTGAACCTGTGACCTCTGGTTTCGTAGACCCGGTTCCCTACCCTACCAAATCGTAACAACAGCTAACAACAACAACCACTTAGCTCCGGTTTTCACAGGTCGT
>JADFOI010000057.1 GCA_022562935.1 Acidobacteriota bacterium | reverse complement strand
TCAAAGTATCGAGGGATATGTCATAAACCCAGATATGACTTTGATCACCATCAGAAATGCTAACAGCCACCTGCTGGCCATCGGGTGAGAGGCTGGGTTGATCATAGAAGCGTGGAGGTGCCGCGAGGGGGAGTTCTATGGTCGGCACATTAGCCATTACAAAATCTTAGAGAAGATCGGCCAGGGAGGCATGGGAGTTTACTGGACCTTAGACAATCCATTATGTAAATTCAACGAACCCAAACGCGGACTATTGCGAGCGACTTCAGGGTAGGGAAAGCGCCGTGAACAAGAAACAGGCGGGAAGGAAATCTTCCCTCCGAAAAGTCCTTTCTTCGCTTTTTATATTTGGCATTTCGATCTACGTCATCCTTGCGCTGCTTTTGTTTGTGTTTCAGAAAAAGTTTCTCTTCTTTCCCACAACCGAAATCAGAGTCACGCCCGCTTCAAAGGGTTGGGACTTCCAGGAGTTTATTCTCCCCATTGACGGCTTCGAGACTTTCGGTTGGTTTATCCCTGCCCAAACGGAAACCAACCAGACTGTCCTCTTCTCCCATGGCAACGCTGGCAATATCGGGGATCGCCTCGAATCCATCCGAATCTTTCACGAACTCGATTTCAACGTCGCCATCTACGATTATGGCGGTTACGGAAACAGCACAGGTAGCGTGTCTGAACAGCGATGCTATGCCGACGCACGAGCCGTCTGGAGTTACCTAAGGGAAGAGCGAGGAATCGCGGCCTCGTCCATCGTCCTATTCGGTCGATCACTCGGCGGTGGCGTCACCGTCCAGCTCGCCACCGAGGTCGATGCCGCCGCCGTTGTCCTTGAAAGCACATTCTTCTCCATTCCCCGCATGGCTCAAGAGATCTACCCCGTCTTTCCCTCATCACTTTTTATACGTCATCGATTTGATAGTGGCTCAAAGGTCGCCAATGTCGAAGAGCCGATCCTACATATCCATAGCTCCGGGGACGAACTCATCCCATTCTCACACGGCGAGGCTCTATTCGACGCATCAACGGAGCCGAAGGAATTTCTAGAACTTCGTGGCGGCCACAACGACGGATTCTGGTCTTCTGGAGAAACATACACAAAAGGCCTGGCCAGCTTTTTCGGGAAATATTTAAAGACTCTCCCCGCCTTCTCTTCCCCGTGATGATGTGCAGATCGGCTCGTAAATTTCTCCAATAATTCATTGAAGGACCATGGGAATCTCAACTCTTGACTACAGTGATAGCAGTCACTGTGTGTAAGTACATTGCTGTGTAAGATTGTGCCTAAATGGGATTCACGATAGACAGAGATAAGGGCAAAGAGGTGGAACCCTTCGACACTCAAGAGGCCCGCTCACCAATAGGTCCAAACTGGTTATGGACCATTCGTATCGCAGCGTTGATGTGCTTCGTGCCCTTATTGATCGCTTCCGAGCTCTCCCGGTTGTTTTTTACGCCACATCCGCTACAGGCGATATTGGTGGGGATTTTGTTGAGCCTCTACGTCTTGATTCCTTGCCTGCTGGGTGGAAGGATGCAAAGGACGGCTTTGGGAGCAGCGCTCTGGCGACCGGACTGCTTTGGGCTGCCGTTGCGCTGCATCTGTGTCTTTTTGTAGAGGCCTCTGATCTTGCATGGTGGGTCAGCGTACTGCTCACGCATGTTGCCTTGGCGGTAACTGCCGGACCAGCATACTACCGCTCTATGCGCTCTGGGGGGGTTGCGGGTAAATGGAGCTGCGCGATCACCTATCCCCTTTTTCTTGCTGTCCTTGTTATGGCAGGCCTTATCACATTGGACCATATAGTGCATTACGCCAAGCGACCAGCACCTGAAGCTTCCGCAATCAGTTCGGTGCATAATTTAGTCATTTCACAGCAGTCCTACTCGGCGACAATCGGGGGCGGAACTTATGCGGCCAGTTTGGGTTCACTGTCCGCGTCTAAGCTGATATGGGATAGCGTGTTGGCATCCGGAAGCAAAGACGGTTATACCTTTACTGTTTTGACCGGTGCCAAAAATGCCACTTTCGCCATCTACGCCAGGCCGATGACCTCCGGTGTGACAGGTATTCGCAGCTTCTTCACCGACGAGACAGGTGAGATTCGGGCCACCACGGAAGATCGTCCCGCTACTTCTGAAGACCTTCGATTGTTCGAGTGAAACAGGATGAACCGTGAGCCATAAAAACAGCCCGCTCTAGTTCCCTACCCCACCCAAATCCACCTAACTTTCACCACTCAAATCCGCACCCTGGCCCAAAAGGACCCTTTTTGAGGGCTTGACAGATTTGTTTTAAATAATTGATTAATAAGGAGTTAAACTGGTCGGGGCAGAGGGATTCGAACCCCCGACTTCCTGCTCCCAAAACCGGAACCCTTGAGTTTCACAACCTCCTTAAACTCAGTAAGTTGTTTAAACACAGCACTTTCCGCTTTAGCAGACTTTGGGTGATTTCCCTCATTTTGGCAGATTTTGGAGGCATTTTCTCACACGGATTCTCACACAAGTAAAAGCACAATACATCAATGAGTTAGCCCTTGAGGGTGTCATAGTACATTCCATCTCTTTGACCTATCATCCCATAATTGGTTCGGGAGAGACCAAGAAATACCCGGTCCTTATTCGTCGAATGTGGACCTGCTTGCTGGTTGCATTCTTAATCCCAGACGATGCCGAGTTGGATCATATGAATGGGACCGTTGAGATTGCTGCTGCCAGGCGCAAAGTTGTCCAGGCTGCCGAAGCTGACGAGATGCACTTTGCCCTCCAGGCGCAGGCTGAATCCTCTACCATTGGATGAAAGCGGGATATCCATCCCCAGCGACACGTAGCCGCCAAAGGCGTGTTGTTCAAATAGCTCATCGGCCTCAAAGCTCCCTCCGAGTGGATCAACGATTAATTCCACGAAGTCCAGAAGGTAGTAGCCCGCCCCGGCACCGAGAAATGGTCTCCAGGAGTGAGATCGTTTCAGCACCACCTTGGCGCTGGGGGTCAAATAGAACCCGCGTGCAAAAATTTCCCCTTGGGTCGTTTCTCCGGACGGGAAGAACCTCACATCGAACTTCTTCGTATTGCCGTGAGTAAATAAACCTATGTCCCCACCGATGTAAAGGTCAGCACTATCCCATTGGACTAGTTGGCGATGGTACGCGACTTCCAGATTAAAGCCCCAGACATCAAAGCGCCCAAACCTCTCCGGGTTGATGAGTGCCCTGTGGGGCTCAATGGCGCTCAGGTCTGGTAAGTAACTGACGCCTGTTGCAACCGCAAAGAGTTGCTTGGGTAACTTCTGGGCCTCCTTGCTAGTGCTCTCAACTGGACAGGACTCCGGAGCTGGTTGCGCGTGCGCGTGAGGCGACAACGAGGCCAGGAAAATCGCCGTCCAGAACAGCGTCGAGATGTGACCTCGCACAGCTTTCATGGCTTCTCCAGCAAAGGAAATTCGCTCGCACTCACCCTTTTTGTCAAAGGCATCTTCCCCTCCGCCATGCGTTTCTACTCTTCTATTAAAGGAATGGGGAGAAAAAGTTACAGGAATGGCTCGGCAGGACGCTCAATCGGCGTGCAAAATTTGTGGGGGGGGGGTAACCCCCAATTTCTCCCTGCTTCTCAATGTCTGGTAGTTTATCCCTATTCTTCTTGCGACGTCTGAACGTCTTTCGTCACTCATGTACAATTCGACGGCTTCCCGTTATTCGGAAACACACCTCGGAACATTTCCGCACCGAAACTCCTGTAGTTGTCACGTGGCCGAATGATGAACCCCTGGCAACAAAAATCCCTCAACCTCAAAGTCGGCGACTTCATCATCTGGCAGGATGAAGCCGTTGAGGTCGAAGGCCAGCCTGCTGTGGTGACACCTGGCATGAAGGGCGAAGTTATCTCGCTGCAGGATAGCTTCCATCTGGATGTCGCCGAGGTCGAACCCATCCCGCCCAAAGCTGTCGTGCGGTTCGATAGTGGCATCACCCTGATGGTGGATGAGCGGATGCGGTGGGAAGCGGGTTGCTGGTTAACTCGCGAAGGGCCTGCGTCCATTTGCTTGCGAAATTGGTCAGCGCAGTAACTGGACAAAACTCAATTCATGCCCATCAGGGTCTTTGAGGTAAAAGAAACGCTCACCTGGGTCACCATCCCTGGGAGATTCAGGCTCCAAACCGCTTTCCTTCAGTTTGCTGTATAACGAATCCACTTCCTCTACTAGTACGATGACACGGCTCAACCTTCTTACAGCCTGGGAGCTGCTGAGGCGGAGGTTGATGTAGCCCTCACTTGCACGAAAAGCTGTGAAGCTGGCATGTTCTCCACCATACAGAAGTTCCAATCCAAGCTTTCTGTAGAAGTCCACCGACCGAGCCATGTCCTGGACGGCCAGGTTGACCGATGTGCGGTGTTGTATTTTCATGATGCAGAGGACGGTCCAGGAGGAGGGCTAGGTGTTGGTGGAGGTGGTGCTGGTGGCTTAGGTGGCCTCTCGTTCATGACATGGCTACCCCTTCACGAACAGCCTGCGTTGCTCTAGGTTTCCTAGGGTGGACTGATGGTGAGTTGCGTCACACCTTTTCCCAGCAGGGCTGGGTATTAGGAATTACATGTTCATCAACATGGTCCTGATCCTCATGATCATACACCTTGCCTGGAAAGTAGTGGGAGAAAACTGGGGTTAGCCCACTATGCCGCAGCCTATTCAATACATAGGCGTCGCGAGGAATGATTCTGGTGACTGCATGCGAGATCTCGAAAGCGCCAGGTGGATGTACCTAAAGACAGCGCTGTTCCTGGTGCTACTTCTGTCGTCTTGTGCTCTGGTGCTGCTAGAGGCAGCGATGTGGCGTACCGCTGGCCTGCTGGTTGTGATTGTCTGGGCGTCGGCTCGACTCTATTACTTCGCATTCTACGTTATCGGGCGGTACATTGATCCTGCTTATCGATTCTCCGGTTTATGGTCAGCCGTGCACTACTTGATACGTCGTAATGCCCAGGACGGGAGATCGAAGCATTCTTAGGTAAAACGTTATGGAAGCAATCGGATGGGTAAGCTGGGGCCTAGTTCTGATATGGGCGTTATTATCTTCCATTAATATACGAAGAATTATGAGACACGGTGACTTCCCAAGTCCACCAACACGCCTTGCCAGTTTATCGCTCTGGGCGTTGGCTATAATCTTTGTCTTCGTAGCTTGGCCAAAAGTGCATATGCTGTGGCTTGCCCCTTCTTGCGTGTTAGTGTTTCGATGGGGCTAGATTATTTTTCCATGGCCCTTCTATCCGTTATTTCTGGTGACGCGCGCCTATGCGTGCATTCTCGCTATTGACATTGATCCCCCTGCACGTCCGGTATCACACCAAGGAAACCCGGAAGGCTGACGTTTGTGAATCCGGCTATCTGCTTTGTGTTTTCTGGTGGCGATCCAGGACAGGAATGGCGGCTCACGGTTCTAGGTTCATCCGCCGCAGCAGGTCCTGGAAGCGGGGGTCGTCGTGGAGGGGGTCGAACTGTGGAGCTACTTTGAGCAGCCAGATATCGCCCTCCCGTGTATCATAGCTTTGCTCTAACCATTCGAAAGCCTGGTCCTTCTCTCCCAGATATCCATGGGTCATGGCCATGTGTGTCGGAGTGACCTTCTCGCCTTGCTTGGGGGCTCCTTAATATTTGTCTCCCACCCCTTTTTCTACTCACGGAAGCGGTCCAAAGTCAGGTGGTGGTGTGCGGTGTTTCGTTGATGCTTCATAGGCAGAAGCTATCTTGATGAGTGTTGGCTCACTAAAATGCGGGCCGGCGAAGGTAATGGACACTGGTAGCCTTGCAGGAACAGGTCCCACCAGTTTCCCATCTGCATCACGGTCAAACACATGGGACGTAAATCCTGCCGGGACGTTCATGGTGGGGAAGCCGCCATCTCTACCCATTACTCCCCAAATGCTATGGTGGTTCGGACTATTGTACCTTGAAGGCTCTGAAGGATTCCCAAGCACATGGGCGACATGGATACTGGTCGAATAGGTCACAGCGTGAAGGTCGAGCATTGTCATGCATTGCAGGAAGATGGTCTTATAGGCAAGCCTGTCCTGGGAAAGGCTGGCCAGATCCAGTGTCGTGGCAGCATTAATCCTCTCCAGCTGAACTTTATAACTCGTGAAATCGGTGCCTGGACGAGTATCCGTAAAGAAATTCGCCTTGTTAATCATATCCGTGACGCTTTGGATATTCGCATCGCCGCGCTCTCGGAGATAACGGTTCAGGAAGTATTTACTTTCTCCGAGGATGTATTTCGGTCCCAGGTTCCTGATATTCGGAACTCCACTTGCCGAATGCGGGACTAGCGATGGATCGAAGTACATATCCAGCAAGCGTTGGATGGGGTCTTCTCCTGGTGGGAATTGCTCCGGGAACTGGTTGATGAATAGCTGGTTGCGATATATTGGAACATACTTATCGACACATTCCTGGAACAGGGCGCCATGCTCTCCTGGATCAATGATAGTCGCGCCAAGGTCGCGCAGATCGTCAATGGCTCTGTTTACAATATCGATGCTCTGGAACGAAGCCTCATTGAAAAGTTCTTTATCCATGAACTCGCGGACCACTCCGATGCGCATACCTTTCAGGGGTTCCTGGTTGACATCTTCTTCAGCGACTACAAAGTTCTGATAGGGTTCTTCCGGGGTACGGCCAATGCTAAAGACAGTCCTCTCATCCCTGGGGTCATACCCGGCGATGACATCAAGCACACGGGCAGCGTCCTCTACTGTGCGACATATGGTTCCGGTTCGGTGATTAAACGCCTCTCCAAACATACCGTCCTGGCTCACCAGTTCCTGTGTCGGTGCTATCCCGACAGCGCTGGCATTTCTGGCGGGGTGAAGGATCGATCCACCGGTCTCCTCCGCAATAGCGCACGTGACCAAATTCGCTGCCACGGACGAGCCGGAGCCACCACTTGAACTACCGGGGGATCGGGTAGTATCGTAGGGGTTACACAATGTCCCGCCAAAAGAGCTCCTGGATCTTTGTGAGCCGCCTTCTCCCAGGTTAGCTTTAGCCAAAATAATAGCACCTGCATCTCTGAGCCTCTTTATGACAGTGGCATCATCAGGCGGACGGTCATTTTCATAAAAGGCATCCATGCCAAGCGTGGTGCGCATATCGAACGTGTCAAACTGGTCCTTAATACTAAACACGACACCATGCAGTGGGCCCACTAATTTTCCTGTCCTGGCAAACTCTTCATCCAGCGCAGCTGCAACTTCCAGCGCGTCAGGCATGTCAGGGTCGTTATCTTCACGGTCCGTCATGCTGCGTGCCTTACGTTCGTCAAAGCCCCATACTTCTCTGTGCTCAGGCTTGAGGTTCAAAGTCATTAGTGCATTGATTTGACCTGCATTTGGAATTGTCGAGACAGGCCCAAGGATCCCTTCAGGTTGATTTACACATACCCCGTTGTATGTCTTTATGCGCTCAAGGTACATGTGAACTATGTCTGTAGCAGTAATCTGTTTTGTCGTTATTGCTTTTTGAATATCCTCAATGGTCGCTTCTACAATTTCAAATTTCGGTGTTCCCTGAATTTCCTGCGAACCTGGAGAATTCTGAGCAAATGCTTCAGACAGAAACTGGAATGGTAGTACAGGAATACCTGGAAAAGGAGATAGTGTCGCCAAAAGTAGTGCGCTTCCAACAACGATTGCAAAAACTACTTTATATTGCTTTCCTAACTGTCGAAAAAAATATTCCTTATAAGACATATTTAATTATTTCAGTGCTTGTGAGGGGTCTGGTGACGATGCCGCACGCGCTTCTCTCTGGAACCGCTCCAACGCCGTTTTGTTTTCGGCGAACTTCTCAGGCAGGAACTTCAGGGCCACGTTTCGACCCAGACGGGTGTCCTCGGCCTTGTAGACCACACCCATCCCGCCTCCGATCCTTTTGTGTATCTTGTCGTGAGAGATGGTTTGGCCGGTCATGACATCCTGCTCGACGTGCAATGTCATTGCTTTCAATGCTAGAACTGTAGAGAGTGAAAGGCAATCCAAAAATGCCTCTTATCTTGGCTGGGGGAACAGCCAGGACTTAACAGTCCCATTTTATTGAAAATCAAACCACGCCAGACTCTTCTGCGGGCGACCACAAGACGCCCGTAGACCGCACCTCATCGATGCGATACCATGACCCTGACATGACATCTCGGCTCCAGAGTGGCCTGCTGTTGATGAAGGCTGTCTTGATGATCGTGTTGATTTTGATCGCCTTCTCGGTCCAAGCACAGAGGCCAAAACCCGTCTCTCGAACATTTGACGTGGGTCAACCGATTCTTGCTTACATCTCCCAGGAGGGGCCCGGCTATCGGCCGGGAGACCGCGCCCTGGCTGAATGGGCGTTGGAGGCTTGGAGAAAGGCCAGCGGTGGAACCCTTGAGTTTGAGATCGTGCAAGAGGAGCGGGCTCTGTTGCGCCTCTATTGGGTTTCCCCCCAGGGGAGTCGTTACGGGGAAATGCGCCCAATTCTGGTGCAGGGCAGGCGTGGGGCTGCAGTCTTCGTGAGACCGGAAGTTGAGGGCTTGGGAGCTGAGATCGATGCCCTGGCTCGAGAAGACTCGCTCTTTAGGGACACCGTAGTCTATCTCACGTGCTTGCACGAGATAGGGCACGCCCTTGGGCTGAAGCACAGCGCCAACTTCGAGGACATCATGTTCTTCTTCGGCTATGGCGGGGACATCCTGAATTACTTTCTGAGGTACCGCCAGAAGCTTCAGAGGCGTGAAGACATTTCGCTGCACTGGGGCCTTTCGGAAGTGGACATTCGGCACCTCCGCCGCCTCTACCCTCCGTCTGACCTTGCCACCTCGAAAGAGACGGAGACCCTTCGAGACTAATGAACCAAATCTCTGGGGCCAGGACGATATATCTCGTCGGCTGATCGGGACTCGAGGTTAATCCGCCGCAGCAGGTCGTGGAAGCGAGGGTCGTCCAGCAATCAGAGGCCCTTTTCAGCCGAAAGATGGGGAAAACACGCTTGCTCCAAAGTTGGGGTAGTGATAGATTTCGATCATTCACCACGGGAAACCAGAGGAACTCATATCGGCGGTTGATATGAGGAATGTCGAGTAAAGTGAGCTCACTTCACAAAGAAGGTTCACAAAGAGGGGAAACAATGAAGAAGTCCAGCTATTTTTACCTGACACTTGTTGTGTGTCTCTTTTGGATGGCCACTGACCAGGTCAAAGCATATGAATTTGAAGTTGGCCAAGTCTTTCCCAATCTAGTTTTGCCTTCCCTGGAGGATGGCCGTCCGGGTTCGATAGCAGAATTTAGAGGTCAAAAGCTCATTCTGCATATATGGGCTTCCTGGTGAGCCGGCTGCCGAAGGCATGTGCCCGGGTGGCACGAAGCGACCCAAGACTTACAGAGGCAGGGCCGGGTGAAAATGGTCGGAATCATTCCGGAGCAGCATCCAGACCGTACTCGCCTTTTTATGCAGTGGAAAGGCATGGATTGGCCAATTCTTCTCGATTCGTCCAATTTGCTAGCGGTAACTAAAGTGCCCATCACTTTGTTCATTGATGAATATGGCGTCATTCGGAGTTTCCAGCCAGCCGTTGAGGAGCTGGATGATTTTCTGAATCAAACCTATCAGGAAACGACCCAACCCCCTCAGGCCGGGTTGCCTGATCTTGAGCAGCTAAAGAAGGCAACGCGCCAAGATACGGTTGAGTCCTGGCGTGCTTATGCCGGAGCAGTCAGTTTATGGGGAGAATCTTCTAAAATCACTGAAGCCATTGAGGCCTATCAGCAGGCGCTTGAGAAAGAGCCAGAGCACGGTCCGACTCACTTTCACCTGGGAGTGGCTTTTCGCAAGCGCTACGATTCGGAGCATCGCCAGGCCGAAGATTTTCAAAAGGCTGTGGAACATTGGGGCAAAGCGCTGGATATTGACCCCAATCAGTACATTTGGCGCCGTCGAATACAGCAATACGGACCGCGCCTGGACAAGCCCTATTCCTTTTATGACTGGGTGAGGGACGCTCGTCGGGAAATCGAGGCCCGAGGGGAAATACCGGCTCAGCTTGTGGTGGAGCCCGGTGGAGCCGAGTTCGCCTATCCCAGTGAGAGTTTCCAAACTGCCGAGGCAATAAAAGAGGAGCCTGATCTTGGAGGTCGGATTTTCCGTGACGAGAAGAACTTCATCAAGGTGGAAACAACGGTTGTTCCCTCTGTAGTCGCGGCCGGTGAAACTGCTCGGGTCCACCTCGTTTTTCGACCCAATCTACAGATCAAAGCTCATTGGAATAACGAGGTCGATGACCTGGTATTTTGGGTTGATCCACCTGAAGGCTGGCAGGTGGACAATCCCTATTTGACTGTTGCCAATCCACCTGATGTGGTGAGCCAGGAGACCCGCAAGGTCGAGTTTGAGTTGCGCAGTCCGGACAAACCAGGCGCTTCTGTTACCATACCGGCCTATGCGCTTTACTATGTGTGTGAGGACATCACTGGCACCTGTCTTTATCGCCGTCAAGATATCCCGCTGCAAGTTCGGGTAAGTTCCAGGTGATGGCCCGAGGGGGATCTGGTATACAGGTCTATAAAGGCTTAATTTTTCAAAAGTATACTCACCCCTCCTGTACAGATCGGGACACCCCCTCCCCCGCACACTTTGGGATATCTAGTTCAGCGTGGGGCACTCCGGCGCTTCGATGATGGACAACAGTGGAGTTCCGATTGGTAGCATCCAGCGAATCCTCGGCCATGAACAGCGAAGCACCACGGAAGTCTACCTACAAAGCATTGGCAATTCTGAACGCCAAGCCATGGCCGTCTTTGAGGAAGCCAGCAAAAATTCACACACGGATTCACACACCGAAGTTACGAACCGGAAAGGATGGGGTGGCTAAACCCTTGAAAAGACTGGTCGGGACGAGAGGATTCGAACCTCCGACCCCCTGAACCCCATTCAGGTGCGCTACCAGGCTGCGCTACGTCCCGACGCCCTCATTGTTCATCACTTGCGGCGAGGGGTCAATCTCTGAAACCTGGACTGCCTCGTGGATCGGGCGTTGACTCCCATTGATTAAAGCCCTGATGCCGGGATGATCCCTGTCAACCGAAGTTGACATGAGTCATCACCTTTCGAGGCCCCAGGCGCATAGAAAAATTCCGAAAATTAAAATATAAGTTCAATTATTACAGTTAGTTGAACGTATTTCCGGAGGCCATCCTTGACACTCTGGAACGGAAATTGCTTTTTATCCTTCGTCGTACTGTACAGCTAAGCGACCCTGGCACACCTAGGAATGTATTAAAATGGTGAAAACTGAAGATGCTCAGGTTGGTAGAGACGCTAGGGTCTGGCTCAGGTCAGGAATCTTGAGCAGGGGGAACAGCCAGCATGGTTGATATAGACATCAAGACCGACAAGACATCGGATTTCATCATAGAAATGTTTACCTCGCATTTCTCGGACGCGAGCACAACCTTCCTGACAGGAGTGTTTGAAAAAATCCAGGACTTGTTTGAAGGAAGATATCCCGGCTACCAGCAAAGCGATACCGCCTATCACGACTTCGCTCACACTTGCAGGGCAGCAGTTACGGTTTCTCGCATCCTGGACGGGCACATCAAGAGTGGGAAAATACCAGTTCTGGGCCGGCGCGATTTCGAGTTGTCCATTGCCGCTACCCTCTTACATGACAGCGGCTTCATCAGACAAAGTCACGACGCTACGGGAACAGGGGGCAAGTATACCCTCACTCATGTCAAACGAAGTGAGGAGTTTGCAGCAACCTTTCTCCCCGAGTTTGACGTCACCGCTGATGAAATCCGTCTCATACAATTGATGATCGACTGTACTGGGGTGGCCGTGAACGTGGAATATCTTCCTTTTAACAACGATCGGGACCGCTTTTTCGGTTGGGTCCTGGGCACCGGCGATATCCTAGGTCAGATGGCGGCTCCTGATTATCCCGAGAGCTTGTATGGACTCTACCAGGAATTTGAAGAAGCTGCCGCCTACTCAAACGCGAACGGCAGCTGGATCGAGGACTACAGCAGTGCCGAGGATCTGATGAAGAAAACCCGTAACTTTTATGAAGGTTACGTTCAATGGATGCTCCAAACACAGTGGGGCGGAGTCCATGAGGCACTCTCACACCACTTCGGCAATGGGAAAAACCCTTACATTGAATGCATTGAGATGAACATCGAAGATATCGAACAAAGGGTTCACACAGCCGAGAACTAACCACAGACCGCTGACCGCCGTCAGCGGAAATTCAAAATCCCAAATTCAAAATTCAAAACAAATTCTTTTTTCTATTTCTATTTTCTGCGCGCGGAGCGCGCTCCTGTCTATTCAAATTCACACGAACACTCGATAGCGATGCCCCGTTTGACGCTGAGTGCCGCGGGACAGTGGTCCTCATGCATGCTCAGGGCTCGCTCAACAACTTCGCGTTTCTCTTCCGGGACATCCTTGAGATGATAGCGAACCCGAATCCGTGTGATCACGGCCTTGCCCTCAACCTCCTCGATGTCCCCTTCAACGTCGGCGTAAAGCTGGCCCGAAGTGGCCGGGATTTCGCGTGCTTCCAGCACGCCGGCTAGTGTGCCCGTCAGTCAGCCTCCCACCCCGGCAACAATGTAATCCAGCGTCGCCGGATGCTCCTCCTCCGACTCAACCCCGTAGAAATCCTTGATGGCTCCGTGCATTCCAAAATGGACGGGGTCCTTAAAGGGCTCGATGTAGGCACGTCGAAGGGGTCGTTTGTCTTGATGAATTCGGACTCTTGAAGTGTAAATCAACTTGCTCATTTCATCCTCCGTTTAAAGAGTCCAGATCGTGGGTTTTCCCAGTTGCGGCCTTCAAACCACCAATAGTCCCGTCCCGTACATGATTCCCAGACCCAGGAAAAATCCCGAGACATTATAGGCGTTGGTGAAGACCGTTTCACCCTTTCTGGTAAACAGTACCAGGAGTTGGTAAATCACTTGAAGGATAGCCCCCACACCAATGGCAAGAAAGAGGGTAGCCCAAATGGCGGAATAGCTAAAGCCCCCAATCCAGGTTCCCAACACCGTGGGCACACCGGCGATAAGACCCAATGTCACCAGGCGGCTCATAGAAGGGTGATCCTTGGCAATAGGCGTGACGATTGCCAAGCCCTCGGTGATGTTGTGCAGCATGAAACCGACCACCAGAAAAGTCCCCAGAGCAATTTCGCCCAGGGCATAGGAGGCACCAATGGCCAGACCCTCCCCCAGGTTGTGAAGTCCGATACCTGACGCGATCATCAAAGCAGTCCAGTGACGGCCTTCTGCACCTGTCTGATCCGAGGATCCCAGCTTGAGGTCGGATAGATAGAACAAGATGAGCACGGCCCCTAAAACACCGATGCCCACTAAGGCAATCCCCTGGAATGCGCTAGGAACAGCTTCCGCAGTCTCAAACGCCTCATCCAGCATATCCACCGCCAGGAAGGCCAGCAGACCAATGGTGAGGCTCAGGAAGAAGGAGAGCCACTTGGAACCCAATTCCCTCAAAAACGGGTACCAGAGCAGTCCCAGGAAAACGGGAATCACACCGGCATAAATGCCCAGTAAGGCAAAGGTCCCAAAGTAGGTCCCGTCGGTCCGAGGGGACTGAATCGCCACCGCGATTTCCCGGCTGAAGGTGAGACCTGTGGAGGTCAAGATCACCACCTCGTGGGTGTCTCCTTCGACCCAGGGGTAAGGAATACTAATCCTCATTCGACCCAGGCGGGGAATGGTCTTGTCCTCCGGATCCGTCGTATATTTCCAAAAGGCCTCATCCACCGTAATCTGAGCCACCGTGACCGGATCGGGTCCTCCATTGATCACATGCAGAACGATCTGGTCCGGTTCCGGTAGTACCACCCGTTCAATAGTCAACTCCTCCACCGGTGGAAAAGCGGCCATAAACACCCCCAAAGGCCCATAGATGAAAAAGAGGGCTACAAAGCCAGCCAGGAGCACGATCGGGAAAAGTCCCAAAATCCACTGTTTCATAGCTCCACCTCAAAAAAGCCCATCCAGCCCAATTCAGCAAATTCGCTTTGGTGAGCGTGGAACATGAACGTCCCGGGATGACGGAATTTCAACTCCAAGATGTGGCGCTCCCCCTGACAGAGCATGATCGTATCCGTGAAGTCATCCGGAGTGAGTCGGGTCCCGGTTCGATAAACCTCAAAGAAATTGCCGTGAATGTGAAGCGAGTTGAGGAGATCGAACTCGAGAGCGTTCACCAAATAAATCCGCACCAGTTCCTGGAGCTTTACCGTGATGGGATGGCGATGGTAGTGAAAGGCCACGCTGTTGGCCCCATACACTTCGTTGTCGCCGTCAAAATTGGTGTCAAACCCATTCATGACCATGACCATCTCACGGGCTTCAGGGCGCTTTTCTGGAGGGTCGACAATAAAGGTGCCATAGAGTCCCTTGTGGATGTGTCTCTTCAAGGGCACCGAATGGCAATGGTAAAGATGCAGTCCGAAGGGTTCCGCTTCAAACTCGTAGACAAACTCGTCACCGGGCTTCACCACCTCAAACACACCATCCATATTGGCCGGGTGAAAACCGTGAAAGTGGATCGTATGCGGGTGGCTGCCGGCGTTTGAGAATCGGACCCGTAGACGATCCCCCTCGGTGCAGCGCAAGGTCGGACCAGGTACCTGTCCATTGTAGGTCCAGGCCGGGAAATAGACTCCCGGTGCGATTTCAATTTCCTTGTCCACCGCCACGATGTCCCACTCCCGCAAGGTCTGTCCGTCAGGCAGCTCACTCACCTGGCCGTAGTCGAACTCATAGAGGAATTTCGAGGGATCGAATTGGCTCAGATCCACCTCGCCGGTGGTGGACATCACCCGGGCATCGTGAGCTTCAAGATCAGGATCATCCGTAGAAAGGACGGGAGCTCCCAACAGTCCTCTGCCACCGGCCAAAGCGGTGACCCCGACAGCGCCTCCCAATATCTTTCGCCGACTCAATTTTTTATTCTTCATAAGATCGTACCTCATATTCAGGATAAGATTTAGACATGACTAAATTTTCTATTAGCTGAGGTTTAAAGTCAAGACGAGCCAGGAAAATAGGAGCCTGAAAGCCTAATCGAGGATTTTCAGAATTTCTTCGAGTTCCTTTTGAATTTCGGAAAGGGCCGGTCCTTGATTCAGTTTGGAGGACTGTTTGAATAAAGGCAGGTCAGATTTTCCATCGTCGAGAAGCTTCTTATTGGCTCCTGAAATGGTGTAGCCTTCCTTGTAGAGCAACTGCTTGATGGCCTGGACCAGTTGCAGATCCTTTTCTCGATAAATGCGTTGTCCTGCCCTGTTCTTGGCCGGAGAAAGAAGAGTGAATTCGGTTTCCCAGTAACGCAAGACATGCGGTTGGATAGAACACATCTTGCTGACATCACCGATTTTATAGAAGAGCTTCTTACGGATCACCGCCATCAGAAGAGATCAAAAACTCAGAAGTCGCGAAGGCCGGAAGGTGACGTATCGACTCGATGCCAACTCCATGCGTTCCCCTGTTTGGGGATTCCGTCCAAGCCGTCCCTTACGCTGGATGACGTTGAGAGTCCCAAAGCCAGACAACTTCACGCTTTCGCCATTCACCAGACTTTTCTTGACGCTTCCTAAAATCAACTCCACCAAATCCCTGGCCTCTGCGAAGGAAATTCCTCCGTGCCTCTGGTAGACAATTTTAGCAATGTCCGCTTTTATCACAATTCACCCTTGGAAACCGGATCGATCTTAGGATGCGCTACCCGTTTCTCATCATAGGCAGAGGAAAAAAGAGTGTCAAGAAGAAGAATAAAAGACAGCAGTTTCAGGTTCCAAGTTCCAGGTCAGACTTAGAATTTGGAATTTGGAACTTGGAATTTGTTTGGAATTTGGAGTTTGGGATTTTGAATTTCAGCCGGTCTGCCGGCTGTGGTCTGCGGTTAGCGGTCTATCTTCTCTCTCCTGGATTCGCTATTCTGATGCACTCTGATGCGGGACTTTGTAGTTCTCCTCTCTGTGTATCTCTCGATGGGACCCTTGCTGGGCGGGCAGGAGCTCAGTGGGCTGGACCATCGCATACGAGAGGGCCAGGATGCCCTCTACCGTCTGGACTACGCCCGAGCCGAGAACCTTTTCAAGCAGCTGATCGAAGAAAACCCGGACAGCCCTGTGGGATATGGAATGTTATCCATTACCACCTGGAAACAGCTTCTGTTTGCCGCCTCCAATCTGGCTTTGGACGATTATGCAAGCCCCACTCCCTTCACCAAGAGCCGGACTTTCAAGAACATCACTCAGGAGACCCAACGCTTCCGCCAGGCCAACGATAATCTTTTAGTTCTGTGCGAAACACTTCTGGACAACAACCCGCAGGACACTTTGGCACTCTATTTCAAGGGTCTTGCCTATGAGAACTTGGCGGCCGAGGCCATTGTCATTACCAAAAGCAGGAGAACTGCCTTCAATTACGGCAGAAAGGCCAATAGTGTCCACAAGAAGGTATTGGAGCTCGACCCCCATCTTATCGATGCTCATGTCAGTGTCGCCAGCAACGAATTTGCCAAAGCCACCCTTCCCTGGAGTATCAAATGGTTGGCCTTTTTGGTGGGAATTCGGGGAGACAAGGAGCAAGCCTTCGAAAGGCTCGAGCGGGTCGCCCAGAAAGGAAAGTATCGACAGCTCGATGCTCAAGTGCTTCTGGCCGTTCTCCATGCCTGGAAAGGCGATCCCCTCAAGTCCGTTGCCATCTTCCAGGATCTGAGAAAGCAGTATCCTCAGAACTTCCTTTTTGATATCAACCTGGCAGCCATCCATCAGTTCAATCTGAACGATGCCGAATCCGCGCTCGGCATCTATCAGCAATTGCTCAAGACCCTCCCCAGTAAAGCTGCAGGTCTTCTTGCCGGAGAAGTCTACCTGCGAATCGGACTGGCTTATCTCCAGCTGGGTCAACACAGCTTGGCTCTTCAAGCCTTTACCCGAGTCCTGAAGGAGCCCAAAGGGGAAATGGAGACCGCCCCCCTGGCCTATTTTCACATGGCCCAAATTCACGAGCAGAGGGGCGAAAGGGATCAAGCCATCGAATACTACCAACAGGTCGTGAAGGATTCCGTTTCCCAGAACACCCTGAAGGAAACGCTCAAAGAAGCCCAGCGCAGATTGAACCGCCTCAAGTAGAGAATTCGGTGCCAGCCCCAAGAATTCTCCAGGAATACCAGGACTTTACTGAAGAATTCTGGGCCTGTCCCCGAATTCTCCCCTAAAATGATTCACGAAAGCACCAACACACAAAATCGCCATAGACTTGACATCCTGGTTTCGCATCTCTATGGTGTCCCTGACATTTTATTAATTCGTCATGGTTGGATGAGCGGGAAGATCGGTGAAAATCCGACGCTGCCCTCGCAACTGTAAGCAGGAAGAAAATCCACAAGGATGCCACTGTCCGCCCCCCGCGGATGGGAAGGCGTGAGATTTCCCTGCAAGCCAGGAGACCGATCCAGTCGTGACCTCTCAATACTTCCGATGGGGAAGTTAGGAGGTACCATGCATTACACCCCTGCCAGTTTTTCAACTCTCTTTTCTACGGGTCGCTCCAACCAGGATAGCGGGTCCAGTTGCGAAGTCTTACTGAAGTTAAGACGTCCGCGCCATGGACTATGGGGACATTCTCGAGACTGATCGGGAACAACCCAACCACTCAATTCATTCTGGTCCCGAAGATTCTCGTTCGCCCTACTCTTGCCAGGACTCCTCTGCCTTCATGAGGTTTCCGGAAAGGTCAGGAGATTTGGATTGGCCTCATACCCAGGCCAATCCTTCCGTACAACCCTGAACAGGTCGGGCGAGGCAACGAAAAAGGAGTCGAAAATGAAGATTAGACTGAGTCGGATTCTGACCCTCATCTTGATACTCACAGCAACAGCTGTGACCCATGCCCAAACCTCAACTTCTGAATCTCCTGCAACCCAGGAAACTTCCCAGGCCGGACAGAGTGAGCAAGATTCAAATTCGCCGATCGCGAAACCAGGTTCTGGAGAAAAGCTTCCCTCCATTCATCATGAAGTCACGGTGACGGCCACACGCACCCCCACCGATCTCCGGGAGATCGGCCAGACTCTTACCCTCATCACGGCCGAAGACATTGAAGCTCAAGGCGCCCGAGATGTCCTCCAAGTCTTGGAAACCGTGCCTGGATTCAACGTCGTGCGTTCAGGCTCCTTCGGAGCAACGACCTCGGTCTTTGTGCGAGGAGGGGAGAGCGATTTCAATCTGGTTCTCATTGACGGAGTTCAGGTGAACCAACCGGGTGGAACCTTCGATTTTGCCAACCTGACCACCACCAACATTGAGCGGATCGAAATCGTTCGAGGTCCTTCCTCTGTGCTCTATGGTGCAGATGCGATGACCTCAACCATCCATATCATCACACGTAAAGGAGAGGGAAAGCCTTCGGGCAACTTCATGTTCGAAGGAGGCACCTTCGACACCTACCTCTTCCGGGGAGGCCTCCAGGGGGAGGCCAAGAAGCTCCACTACTCGCTGGGCGGTCATTACTCCCAATCGGATGGCCTGCATGAGCTCAACAACCAGTACGACAAGTTCGAACTCTCAGCCAACACCACCTTTCAAGTGAACCCCGCCGCCGCCATCGGGGCCAATGTTCGCTACCTGGACAGTGAATATCACCTACCCAACGATGACTCGGGGGCGGTCGTTGACCCCAACGACTTTCGAACCACCCAAGAAACTATTTTTTCAACCTTCTACGAAAATCTGTTGACGAGCCGTTACAGCACCAAGGTTCTTTATGGCTACCAGAGGAGAGTCGGCCGGAACTTTACGCTAGCAGACGGAACTGGGGATTTCTCCGACTTCACATTTGAAAGCACCGAGAACAGAAATTACCTGGATTGGCAAAACAGCTTTCAGCTGGACGCCCGCAATCTGATCACGGCTGGAGTTTCTTATAAAAGGGAAGAATTAGAAACGAGCAACCTGAATCGGCGCAGTGTGGGCGTCTACCTTCAGGAACAGTTTTCCCGGGCCGACCGGTTTTTCCTGACCGTTGGGGGCCGCTATGACAACAATAACCGCTTTAAGAGTTTCGCCACCGGCAGTGTCTCGGTGGCTTATCTGATCGATGACGAGTTCAAGCTTCGTGCCAGCTTGGGGAACGGCTTTCGGGGCCCCAATTTCATCGAAATTGGGGGGTTTCCCTCCTTCGGCATCGTGGGAAATGAAGACTTGAACCCCGAGAGGAACTTCGCCACCGATTTCGGCCTGGACTATTTCTCCAGAAACCTCCGGGCAGGAGTATCGGGAACGGTTTTCTTCAACCGATTCAGCGATCTCATCGAGTTCACTTTCTCCGTGCCGACGGGAACTCCAAACTACCTGAATTTGGAAAAGGCGAAGAGCCAAGGACTGGAACTGGAAGGTTTCCTATCGCCTACAGGAGAGCTCCGCCTGGGCGGCCAATATACCTTCACCCAAACCGAAGTAACGGACGCGGGCTCCGTGCCGGGCGGTAGCTTCGAGGAAGGTGAGCAACTCCTGCGACGCCCCCGCCACATGGGAGGAATCTATACAGAGTTTCGAAAAGGCCGATATAAACTCCGGATCGATTTCAAGTACAAGGGCGAGCGCGATGACTTTCTCTTCTTCCCCGACTTTTCAAGCACCCGGGTGGTCTTGCCCGCCTATTGGAAGGTGGACTTCGGCGTGATCGTACCCATTGTCCAGCTCTCGGACTCGGGAAGCGACATCGCGGTGGTGTTCCGCGGTGAAAACATTTTCAACGAGCAGTACACGGAAATTGCCGGGTTTGAGTCGCCGGGAAGAAGTCTATTGGCCGGTCTTGAAGTGACGTTCTAGCAAACAGGAGATCCATCAAGATCCATCATGAAAAGAAAAGAGATCCATCGTCCGAGGGGTCAAACGCGACCTCTGGCTCTGCTTTTGACACTGGCGGGTGGGCTGCTTCGGTTACTTCCCCATCTACCTAACCTGGTCCCAGTGGGCGGGTTTAGCCTCTTTGCGGGCGCTCGCCTGCGCGGCTGGCAAGCCTATGCGATACCCGTGATCATTATTCTGGTGACCGATCCCATCATGGGAATAATCTTCGGCTATCCTGCCTATAACCTGGTCACACCCTTTGTCTGTGCCAGCTTTTTGATCTATGTTTGGATCGGCTGCCATCTGCGAACAACCGAGAACCCCTGGCGAATTGGAGGGGCGGCCTTGCTGGGGAGTGGGCAGTTTTTCCTGATCACTAATTTCGGAATGTGGCTGTCGGGAATCTCCATTTACCCGCTCACTGCATCCGGGCTCTTGGCCTGCTACCTTGGGGGGATTCCCTACTTGGGCCGCACCCTTTTGAGCGATCTTGCCTACAGCGGTTTACTGTTTGGCCTGCATGCCTGGCTAACCCGGGCGGCTCTTCCCCAGGAGCGGGTGAGAGAGAATGCGGAGGCGGTACTCTCGTGAAGAAGGTCTGGCTTTCCTGGAGCAGCGGAAAAGACAGCGCCTGGACTCTCCACCGGTTGCAAGAACAAGGGAAGTGGGAAGTTTGCGGTTTGTTCACGACCCTCAACGAAAACTTCGATCGGGTGGCCATGCACGCGGTGCGCCGCGTTCTGCTGGAGGCCCAGGCCGAGGCCGCCGGTTTACCTTTGCGCATCATTCCCCTTCCCTGGCCTTGTTCCAATACCGACTATGAACGAATGATGGCGAAGATCTGGGTCGAGGCGGTGCAAAATAGCGTGGAAGCCATAGCCTTCGGCGACTTGTTTCTGGAAGACGTTCGGGAGTACCGGCTCAACCAGCTGCAGGATACCGGCCTGGAGGCCATCTTTCCTCTATGGCATCGTCCCACTGGCGCTCTGGCCCGGCTAATGATCGACTCGGGACTACAGGCCAAACTGACCTGTATCGATCCGAAACAACTCAGTGGCGCTTTTGCGGGAAGAGATTTTGATCCGCAGCTGCTGAAGGAACTGCCGCCTAATGTGGACCCATGCGGTGAGAACGGAGAGTTTCATTCCTTTGTCTATGCAGGCCCTATGTTCGAGTACCCGCTTGAAATTTCTGTGGGAGAGATCACCGAGAGAGAGGGTTTTGTCTTTGCAGATGTCCTCCCTCCGGATATATTGCTAGGAGAGGATTCATGACTCGGATTGTATCGCTCATCGCCAGTGCCACCGAGATCGTTCACGCTCTGGAAATGGGAACTCATCAGGTGGGGCGGTCCCATGAATGCGACTTCCCGAAATCGGTCCTTTCCCTTCCCATCTGCACCGCCCCCACCTTCTCTATTTCCGGAAGCAGCCAGGAGATCGACAACCGGGTCAAAGAGACCCTGCGCAAGGCGCTCTCGGTTTACGACATTTTCGAAGAAGTGCTGGAGCAGTTGCAGCCGACCCACATCATTACTCAATCCCAATGCGAAGTGTGTGCCGTCAGTTTAAAGGAAGTGGAAGAGGCGGTGGGAAAAAGACTGTCTTGCCAGCCCACAGTTGTTTCCCTGCAGCCCGACAGACTGGATGACGTTTGGAAGGACATGGGTTTGGTGGCGGACAGGCTGGGTATCCAAGCCAAAGGCGAGGAACTGGTCGGAAACCTCAAGCAGCAGATGGATCGAATCTCCAGCCGGGCTCAGGCAACTTCCAAACAGCCCCGAGTGGCCTGTCTCGAATGGCTGGAGCCTTTGATGGCGGCGGGAAACTGGATGCCGGAACTGGTGGAGATGGCTGGAGGAGACAATTTATTGGGAGAAACCGGCAAGCATTCCTCATGGATCACTTGGGAGGAACTGTCCCAGAGCGATCCCGATGTCCTGGTGGTCTTGCCCTGCGGCTTCGATATGAAGCGTACCCGGGAAGAAATGTACTGGCTCACCGATCGATCGGAATGGAGTTCC
>JADFOI010000056.1 GCA_022562935.1 Acidobacteriota bacterium | reverse complement strand
TGGAAAGTGGGTGGCACTACAGGTGCCGAACAGCCACAAAACAGCCCCAGATTTTCGGATTCGGCACCTGAGGTGCCTCCCACTTTCCGGAGATCACTTCCTCATTGAGGAATGCCTCCCACATTCCGGAGAATTTTGCAATCCTGACGGTCCTGGCGAAAGTTCTTATCGAGAAGCTTCCAAATCCCGGGCGGCCTGACTGAGAGGGGTCATCCTTTCCGTCTCTGTGTTGACGGACCAAATCAGATGGACCAGCTCTCCATCGGAACCGCGGGTGACCACTAAATCAATCCAGGCCTCCGGTGGATCGTCCTTCACCGGTCGCCAGTCTTGGAATTCAAACTCCGGAATATTGTTCTTGGTCAGCTCACCGACAGTCTCCGATGTCGCCTTCAAGAGGTTGTAGGCAGCCTCATTAAAGGAGTTCTTGGCCAGGATAATGGCAGCGGGAGCTTCCTCCCCTTTTTCTTTCCCCAGCACAGGGGGGGTTTTATCCAGAAAGAGCACGCCCTCCGTCTCCCCTTCTGCCTCACCGACGAAGATCCGCCCGCCTGGAAGCACGACTCGGGTCGTAACAGCCTTGGGTGGAGGAGGAGGCAGTCGAAAGACCTCGTTTTTCCGGTCACCGTAGGTACTGCTCCATCCTTCCCCCATCGAGGCAATCAGCTGGAGACGGCTGCGGTCGAATATCAGCAGAAACACCACGAAAAAGAGCACTCCGAAAACCAGAACCGGATAGACGACCTGTTTCCAACCGGGCAGAGGCCGTTCACGGAATACCGGCGGTGCAGCAGAGGCCAGCTGGCGAACCAACTCGATTTGCTCCTGCAGGTGCTCGGAGCTGATCTCGGGCAGTTGGGATTCCTCTTCCGTCGTCTGACTTTCTTCCGGCTCTTCCATTTAAGACTTCGTTACCTTATTTTTCTCTTCACTCTTTCTTTTCAAGTATTCGTTGATGAAGGTATCCAGTTGCCCATTCAAAACGGAATCGACATCTCCGATTTCCACCTTGGTTCGATGATCCTTCACCAGACGATAGGGGTGCAGAACATACGATCGAATCTGGCTCCCCCAGGCGATCTCAGCTTTACTGTCCTCCAGTTGATCCAGTTCCTTTCTCTTCTTTTCCATCTCCAACTCATAGAGCCTGGACTTGAGGATTTTCATGGCTGTGGATTTATTTCGATACTGGGAGCGTTCGTTCTGACACTGCACCACAATTCCGCTGGGGGTGTGAGTGATCCGAACCGCAGAATCGGTCACGTTGACGTGCTGTCCGCCCGCTCCCGAGGACCGATAGGTATCAATCCTGAGGTCCTTTTCGTCAACCACGATATCGATCTCTTCCTCAACCTCCGGAGTGACGAAGACCGAAGCGAACGAAGTGTGTCGCCGACCGGCGGCATCATAAGGAGAGATCCGGACCAACCGGTGAACCCCGATTTCCGAGGAAAGATAACCGTAAGCGAAGTCCCCCTCCACCAGAAAGGTGACGGACTTGATCCCTGCTTCCTCACCCGCCTGGTAATCGGTCACCTCTGTGCGAAAGCCGCGCTTTTCAGCCCAACGCAGGTACATGCGCAGAAGCATCTCAGCCCAATCCTGGCTCTCCGTCCCACCGGCACCGGGATGGATCGTCACGATGGAATCATTCCGATCGTGGGGGCCGGAAAGGAGAGTCTGCAACTCGGTTTCCGACAGGCTCTTTTCCAGCCTGGAAAGTTCTTCCTGAAGATCGGAGGTGACGTCTTCACCCTCGTCCTGCAGTTCCATTAAGGCGGCCACATCGCCCAGGGAACTCTGATACTGCTCGGCCAATCTAATGCTCTCTTCCAACTGGCTTCGCTTCTTCAAGAGCTGCTTTTGTGAATCCTCGGGATTTCCCCAAAAGGCAGGATCAGCAATCCGCACCTCAATCTTCCCGAGCTCAGTACGCTTTCCTTCTACGTCAAAGATACTCCCAGAGGTGTGTGATCCGCTTTTTCAGATTATTGTAGTGTTCCTGAAGGTCTTCCACAGCGCTTATTTCCTTTTCGATTTCTTCGATCCTTGAGAATCTGGTTTTCGAAAGCGTTCCCCAAAAGCCAACATGAGTGTAAATCCTATCAGGGCTATATTAATCCATTCCCCTGTATAAGTGTAAATGGAGCGGTAATTGTTCCCGGCAACTTCGGTGATGAACATTCCCTCCTCGAAAAGTCCGATCTTCTGGCCCTGTTGGCCCAGAGGGTCGATCACGACCGAATAGCCGCTGTTGGCACAGCGAAGAAGCGGTTTCCGAGTCTCGATGGCACGAAAAGCGGCCATTTGGAGATGCTGAGTTGGGGCGGCGGTGCGGCCGTACCAGGAATCATTGGTGATAATCACCAAAATCTCCGCGCCCTGGCGAACACACTCCCGGCTGAGCTCCGGAAAAATCCCCTCATAGCAGATCAGGGTGGCAAAGTGGGTTCCCGAGATGTCTCCTACTCGAAGCTCCTGACCAGGTGAGAAGCCGCCCACTTCCTGCACCAGCGGTTCAAAGAGTAGTCCCAGCCAGTCGGCCAGAGGAACGTATTCCCCAAAGGGAACCAGGTGCGTTTTGTGATATCGATAGACCTCCTCACCCTGGGGGTCCAGAAGCACGGCGCTGTTGAAGTAATGAGCCTCCGGGTCGGTCTCCACCAGCGTGGTGTTAAACAGCAAGTAGGCTCCATGGGTGGCGGTCTGCCGCTTCCAGAAACTCGTGAAGTAAAAGTCCTGCTCATAGAGGAACGGATTGGGAGCCTCCGGGAAAATGACCCATTGGGCACCCTCATTTGCGGCCTGCTGATAGTAGCCGGCCAGGGTTTTGAAATATTTATCCGCGTAGTGTTCCTTTTCTGCGTCCAACCCAATATTGGGCTGGACCAAAGCCACTTTCAGGACAGACCCTGAGTCGAGCTGCCAATAGTGAACACGGTATACGCCATACAGATTGGCGACCAGAAAAAGCACGGCAAAAAGCATGAGAGGTCGGAAAGACTTGAACCACAATGCGCCCAGAAAAGCAGCATTGCCGGCCATGACCAGTACGGAGACCAGATACACTCCAGAGACGTCCGCCACCTGCACGATCCAGGAGTAGGGGTATTGGGAGTACCCGAGCAGAGCCCAGGGAAACCCATTGAGGAGAAAATAATTCCGGCACAGCTCGGTCAGGAGCCAGAAACCGGGAACACACAGTAGGGTCACCGAAACCGACCTCTCTGCCGCCCAGCGGGTCAACAGAGAAAAGGGCAAGAGAATCAAACTCAAGGTGATCAACATGAGCAGGAAAGTCGGCAGAGCCACCACCCAGCTCAGATCCCCGTAAACCACCAAGACCCGGGGAATCCAGTACAAAACCCCTCCCAGGTAGGCCAGCGTCATGAGCCCATGACCGATCAGCACCCACTTCCAGGTAGGTCTTTTCAAAAGAAAATAGAGATAGGGAACCAAGCCCACCCAGGCCAGAGGGAAAAGGGGGCTGTAAAAAGAAAGCCAAAGCGCTGTCCCCGAGATCAGGGACAGCAACCCACTATAGAGAGGACGTGTAGGGCTCAAGGGGTTGGACTCGACACCAAAAAGTTCTTGATGTAGGTTGAAAAGCCTTCCTCTCGAAGTAACTCGTTGGTCTCGGCGGCCTGCTGCGGGGTCTCGAACTGACCCACCCAGACACGATAGTACGGATGTTCGCTGGTGGGATTCCGCACCACGGCAGAATGGCCCTTGGCCTCCAGACGAACCAGCAGTTGCCGAGCATCCGCCTCACGGGTGAGGGCCCCCACCTGAATCGTATATGCGCTCAGGGGGTCCGGCTTTGAATCTTCTGCGTTCGTAGATATTTCTTCCCTGGAGGTCTCCTCTGAAACAGGAGAGACATCGGCATCCTCGGAAACCGTCACCCGCTGATGGAAATCCATCAGCTCAGGTTTCAGTTCCTGGACAGGCGTCTCGGAAAGCGGGAGGTCGGTATCGTTCGCACTGGCCTCCACGAACTGATTCTTCCCAATGAAAAGTCCCATAAGATAAAAAATGAAGATGAACCCCACCAGGAGGCCATAAAGAGTCATGGATTCCTCAGGGCTGAGTCTGCGCTTCAACTGGTTTTATCTTCTCCTTCCTTCTTGAGCTGTTGGGAACCGGTAAAAAACTGACTGATCATATCGATGGGAAGAGGAAAAACGATGACGGAATTCTGCTCCATTCCAATCTCCGTCAAAGTCGACAGATATCGAAGTTGTATGGTCAGGGGTTCTTTAGCCAAAGTCCTGGCTGCCTCCAAAAGTTTTTCGGCAGACTGATATTCTCCATCGGCATGAATGATCTTGGCGCGCTTTTCACGCTCAGCCTCAGCCTGTCTCGCCATAGCTCGCTGCATTTCCGACGGCAGGTCCACGGTTTTCACCTCCACCATCGATACCTTGATCCCCCAGGGATCGGTCGATTGGTCCAAAATCGACTGTAAGCGCTCGTTTAATTGCTCCCGCTTGCTCAGTAAATCATCCAGCTCCACTTCCCCCAGGACCGATCTCAGAGTGGTCTGAGCCAGCTGAGAGGTGGCATAAAGATAGTTCTCCACGCTGACAATCGCCCGGTTGGCATCGACCACCCGAAAGTAAACGATGGCGTTGACCTTGACGGTTACGTTGTCCCGGGTGATCACATCCTGGGACGGCACATCGAAGGTCACCGTACGCAGGCTGACTCTTTCCATTTGATCCATGGGCCGAAATACGAAAATGATCCCCGGTCCCTTGGGCTCGGGTAATAACTTACCCCAACGAAAAATAACCCCCTTTTCATACTGCCGGAGGATCTTGATGGAAGAGAGGATATAGAGAGTTACAATGACAATAATGATCAGTGCAGGCTGCATTTGAACCTTCCTTTCCGAGAAGCCGAGTAATGAGACAAAGCCAGGTTTCGACCTTCACTCCCCCCAGCGCCCGGTTACTCGTCTGATTTTAACTTCGACTGCGGATGAGCTTCCACACTCAGGATCAAGTTGTTCGATCCCAAGACTCGAACTTGACTCCCTTCAGGAACCGGCTGTTCCGAGACGGCTTCCCACCACTCCCCGCTCACGAAGACCTTGCCTCCGTCTTGATCCACCTGACTGCGGGCCTGCCCAATGGCACCTTCCAGGGACCCTGTGCCCGTGATCACGTTTGCCCGATAGGATTTGATCGTCAGCCGCAACAAAAAGACCATGAGAAAGGCCACAGACGCCGCTACGGCCAGGGCGGGTCCCAGGTGAATTCTCACCTCCGGATTCGGTGCGTCAACCAGAAGCAGAAGACCCAGGGTCATGGCTACAATCCCTCCAACGCCAAAGAATCCGAAACCCTGCACCATCAATTCGGCGATGAAAAGACCGATGGCCAAAAGAATCAACAACACTCCAATGAGATTGATGGGAAGGAGCGAGAAACCCAACAGCGCCAAAATAAAACAGATTCCGCCTGCAACTCCCGGGACCAGTAAACCCGGGTTCGTGAACTCCAAATAAAGCCCCAAAAGGCCCACCACGCCTAGAAGCAGCGCCATATTGGGATCGGCAATGGTAGAAAGGATTTTCTGGCGAAGCGTCATCTCCAGCAGCCTCACCTGCTGACCCTGGGTTGAGAGCGTCTGCTTCTCCCCACTGAAGCGGGTGATCTCTCTTCCGTCCAGCAACTTCAGGAGTTCCTCTTCATTCTCGGCAATCAGGTCAATGAGACCTCCCTCCAGGGACTCGCGAGCAGTATAGGACTTGCTTTCCAACACACCTTTCTCGGCCAGCTCATAATTGCGGTTACGCTCTTTGACAATGGCCCGCAGATTGGCCAGGGCGTCGTTGGTCACCTTTTCCAGCATGGTCTCGTCTTCCATCCCGAAGGGGAAGACGGGATGAGCGGCCCCGGTGTTGGTCCCGGGAGCCATGGCCGCCACATCGGCGGACAGGAGAATGAAAAAGCCCGCCGAAGCTGCCCGTGCGCCTTGAGGCTGCACAAAACAGACAATGGGAACCTCGGAGTTGAGGATATTCTGGATAATTTCCTGCATCGAGACCCCGAGGCCTCCCGGCGTGGACAACTCAATGAGCAGGAATTCGGCCTCTTGCTCCTTGGCTATCTGGACAGCATCGGCAATAAATTCTGAGGTGATGGGATCAATGACTCCATCAATCTTGACTTTGAGAATTTCGCCGTAGGCCGTGGAAGCCGAAAACACGAGAACCAGAAGAAAAATCCGTCTCATTTTAGGCCCCATGTTAACACAGACAGGCCCGCTTAGCGCGCGTTCCAGGTTCCACGTTTCAAGCTCCAGGTCAGGTTTGGAATTTGGGATTTGGAATTTGGGATTTCAGCCGGTCTTCCGGCTGTGGTCTTCCGGCTGTGGTCTTCCGGCTGTGGTCTTCCGGCTGTGGTCTTCGCTGTGGTCTGTGGTCTGTGGTTTGTAGTGTTAGAATAGGCCCACATGCTGAAAGTGCGCTTTTTCGCTTCCCTGAAAGACTTGGTTGGGGAGTCTGAAATGGAGATGCAACTGGAGCAGGAAACCTCAGTTCGAAAGATCTTCCAACAATTGGAAACCCGTTTCCCTGAGATCAAAAAGTACGAATCGATCCTGTTGGTTGCGGTGAATATGGAGTACGCGGATCTGGATTCCACGGTCACTCCCGGAGATGAAGTCTGTTTCTTCCCTCCGGTGAGCGGAGGGACAGGATGATTCGTATCGTGGAAAGCAAGATCGATCGGGAAAAGATTGTCCAATCCGTTTCCACTCCGGAGTCGGGAGCTATCGCCACCTTTGACGGTACGGTTCGCAATCATTCTCGGGAGAAGCCGGTCACCCATCTTCACTACGAAGTGTTTCCGGAAATGGCCCTCAAGGAATTGGAAAAGATCCGAGCTGAGGCCATGCAGCGTTGGCCCCTGAACGGCATGGCCATTGTCCACCGAGTAGGACGAATGGAGATCGGTGAAAGCAGTGTATTTATTGCGGTTTCCTCTGCCCATCGGAAAGATGCCTTCGAGGCCTGTCGCTTCGCCATTGACACCTTAAAAACAACCGTGCCGATCTGGAAGAAAGAGCACTACCAGGATGGTGAGGTGTGGATTGAGGGCTACGGTCAATGAAGGCTGCAGTCATCACCATCAGCGACGGCTGCTATCACAAAAAGAGAGAAGACACTTCCGGGCGAAAGCTCTCTCAGATGCTCACAGAGAACCAGTGGGAGGTGGTCAGTACCCACATCGTTCCCGACGAGCTGTCCCGGATCCAGGAACAAGTTCTGGAGCTTAGCCAGGATGGGGAAATTGATCTCATCGTCACCACGGGTGGAACAGGCCTTGCTCCTCGAGATGTCACTCCTGAGGCCATCCGCCCTCTGTTGGAGAAAGAAATCTCCGGGCTGCCCGAACTGATGCGTCTGCGCGGCCTAGAGAGTACGGATTTTGCGGCGCTCTCGCGATCTTTAGCCGGAACCCGAGGGGAAACCCTGATCTTGAGTCTTCCAGGAAGCCCCAAAGGAGCTGCCCAGTCCCTTCAGGCGGTCCTGAAGATTCTTCCTCACGCCGTAGATATTCTGCACGGGCACACGGAACACAGCCGGAAAACCGGCTGAAATTCAAAATCCCAAATCACTAGTGTCCGGTTAAAAGTTAAATAGATGCAACTGGTTAAGGCAATGGTCTAGGTCATTTTTGTAATTCAATTCCGTAAGTGCCTGTAAAATTGGAATTTTTTGAAAAAGGGTCACGCTTAAAATCTGCAAGATTGTGTAGAGGGAAAGATCGATTTCCGGGACATAAAAACTTCTCCCCACTAACGTCCTACCGTCCTGTCTAAACTCATTCCGTGCCAGCCCTAAAAAAAAGTGTTTATCCGTAGCAGGTTAGCCTAGAATTTTGGGCCTGTCCCCGAGAACGCGGGCGTAGCCCGCTTTAGAGCGGTTGTCGACCCAACAGTGAGCGGGAAAGGGTGGCGGCGTCGGTATATTCCAGATCAGCGCCCACTGGAATTCCCGAGGCGATTCGGCTGAGCTTAATATTCAAGGGCTTGATGAGTTCCGAGAGATAGAGGGCGGTGGCTTCGCCTTCGATGGTAGGATTGGTGGCCACGATCACTTCCTCGACCTGGTTCCCTTTGAGCCGGTCAAGCAGATTCTTCAGCTTCAACTCATTCGGACCGATGCCATTAATAGGAGAAATTGTACCGTGCAAAACGTGATAGTGCCCCTTATAAACCCCGGTCTTTTCAATGGATAGGATATTGGAAGGTTGCTCCACAACACAGATCAACTTGGAATCGCGGTTGGGATTGCTGCAGAACCGGCAGGGATCCACTTCGGTGATATTGTTGCAGACGGAACACAGCGTCAGACTCCCCTTCAGCTGGGAGACGGCTTCGGCCAGCTTTTCACAGTCTTCATCGGGTCTGCGAATCAGATGAAAAACCAGCCGCTGGGCTGATTTGGCTCCAATGCCCGGCAGCTTCTTGAATTCCTCAATGAGTCGCTGCACGGGATTGTCTTGATGCGTCATGGCCAAATGGGTGAGCCTCAGTGGCCCAGGAGACCCTGAGTCATTCCACCGAGATGATCACTCAAGGCGTCATCCACCTTCCGTCCCGCCTCGTTCACAGCAGCCAGGATGAGATCTTGAAGCATCTCCATATCATCCGGATCCACGGACTCCGGCTCTATGGCAATGGAGAGTAGCTCCTTTTTCCCGTCCATGCTCACCTGAACCATTCCACCTCCGCTGCTGGCCTCAATCCGGAGGTCCACCATCTGGGATTCCAGCTTCTCCTGCATCTTTTGAGCCTGTTTCATCAACTGCTGAAGATTCTTAGTCTGCATTTTCCTTCTCCACAATCACCTTGCCTGGAAAGGTCTCAATAAACGTCTTCACCCTGGGGTCATCCTTCGGATCAGGTTGTTCCTTTGGAGGCTCTTCCAGTTGGACTTCAATTTCCGGTACCGAGCCCACAATTTTAGCACACAGTCGGGACAGCAGAGCCTGATGGTCCGGCCTCAGAACCTCCTCCTGATGGAAGGCCTCACTTTGAGGAAAGGAAATGAGGAGCTTCCCACCTTCGAGAGTGGTCCGGGAGGCGGCCTGCAAGGAGGAGTAAAGACGAATGCTTTCTGTCTGGACGGCTGAAAGCAGCTGAGAAATCACCTGACTTTCAGAGACAGTCTCTTCTTCTTTGGTCTCTTCTTCTTTGGTCTCTTCTTCTTTGGTCTCTTCTTCTTTGGTCTCTTCTTCTTTGGTCTTTTCAGCTTCAGGGGGTCCTACCGACCTGCTGCCCTTCTTGTCTTTGCTCCCTGGGCTCTTATGGGCGGCTGGAAAAAGCGTTCCGGTGGCACCCGATGGGACAGAACCGTCTTTCGGCGATGACTTTCCGATCTTTTCTCCCCGCTCCAATTGGGCAATCACATCTTCCAAACTGGGCAGACGAGTGAGTTCAATCAACTTCATGAGGGTCATTTCCAGGTGGACCCAGGGATGGGAATTCCAACGAAGATCGTTCTCCGCGCGGTTCAAAAGGTCGTAGAAGCGAATGAGGTCGAGTTCGGAAAACTGTTCAGACTGCTTGAGAATCTCCTTCTTTGCCGTGTCGGGCAGATTCAAAAGACGCTCGTCCCATCCTGTCACCCGACAGACCATCAAATTTCTCACATGGTGAATCAGCTTCCGGCAGAAATTTCGCGGATCCACTCCGGAGTTCACCAGCTCCTGCACCTGCTCCACCAGAGTCCTGGCGTCCCTCTCAAGGACCGCATCAACCAGCGAGAGAATGGCCTTTTCGTCCACCACGCCCAATAAGATCCGCACAGCTTCGTCCGGGATCTGCTTGCCGCTAAAGGCAATGATCTGATCCAGCGCCGATTGGGCATCGCGCATACTGCCCTCGGCGACAGACACGAGGGCTCTCAGGGAGTACTCACTGATCTTAATTCCCTCCTCCTGGCTGAGCAGTTTCAGGCGCTCCAGGATCAGCAAAAAAGGAATGGGTTTGAAATCGTACTGTTGGCAGCGGGAAACGATGGTCACTGGAATCTTGGCGTACTCGGTGGTAGCCAGAATGAACTTCACGTGCGGCGGCGGCTCTTCCAGGGTCTTTAAAAGAGCGTTGAAGGCCGCATTGGAGAGCATGTGGGCTTCGTCGATAATGAAAATCTTGAACCGATCCCGGGCCGTCCCGTAGCGGGCACTTTCCCGAAGCTCTCGAATATTTTCCACGCCGGTATTGGAGGCGGCATCGATCTCCAGAACATCGATACTGTTCACCTCTGTGATTTCCCGGCAGGAAACACACTCACCACAAGGGGAAGGCGTCGGACCCTCCTGGCAGTTCAGTGCTTTGGCCAGAATGCGTGCCGTGGTGGTCTTGCCGACACCACGGATGCCTGCAAAGAGAAAGGCATGAGCAATGCGCTCACTCTTGATGGCGTTTTGTAGGGTTTTGGTGACGGTCTCCTGCCCCACCACCTCTTCAAAAGTTTGGGGCCTCCATTTCCGTGCCAGAACCTGGTAACTCATGGCAGTTTAGTGACAAAGTGGTCAGGTCCCGGGGAATCTGCGGCACACACGCTAACCTTTTTAATGCTGCTTCCTTCCGGACCTGACATGGTTCAAAGGGCATGTTGCACAGGCCCGAGACCTGTTACAGGGACTCTCTTACTGTCCCGCGAAATTAATACTATACCATCTTGATTCCCAGGTTGATCCCCCCATTTTGCCGCTCCCCGCCTGACTTGACTTCTCCCTCCCGGCTCGTTGTAATCGTTTCAACTTTGGAGGAGTACCGAAGTGGACGTAACGGGCCCGACTCGAAATCGGGTTGTCTGGTGATGAGCTGGGCACGTGGGTTCGAATCCCACCTCCTCCGATTTGCATACTCAGGTGTTGCGGAGAGGTGTCCGAGTGGCTTAAGGAGCACGCTTGGAAAGCGTGTGTATGGGTAACTGTACCGCGGGTTCAAATCCCGCCCTCTCCGCCAGACCTGTAAAGCCCATAGAATCAGTAGCTCGATAGCTGTTCATTTCCGTCTCAACCAAATATCAACCAGAAACGCCTGTCTTCAGGCTTCTCGATGTGGGTCTTGGACGGAGGCGGCAGGAGTTCCAATGGGTGGGTGGTACACAGTAAGTATCCGACAGGTCAAGAAGGTGAAACAGGATTCCTAAAAAAGGGGGGTATTTGTCTGGTGTTTTGAGGTAGTCATTCCAGAGGGATTTTTACCAGCGGTAGATACTTGGTTTTGTGCCCGTTTAACGGTTTTCCTGCTGTAATTTCATCCTCCGTTCGGAGGGATGTTTTTTCTTTAAATCCTGCCAGTATGCTTCTATTCTGACCTTTTGGTTGCCCTTATGCTCCCTGTCGAACTTCACCTTCTCCCGTGCAATGAGGGTCAACACCCCTATTGTCAATAAGGTCAATATGCCTGGTTCCGGAACGGGCTTGGGGGATAGTTCATAGGTGCCGCTAATCGTTGCCGAATCTAAATCGTCAGGGTCCGCCTTGAGAGGCGCACTAGATAGAACGCACAGGACAATTCCTAAAATAATGAATTTGGGCTTCATCACGAACGCCTTCTGCGGCACATTATTTGAGTAATACTGAACATCATCCTCTGGCTTGCGATCATTGACCCAGCAAAATAATAAGGACTGCTATGACCGAAATCGTTGTAAAAACTAACTCAGCCACGACATGAATATTTGTCGCTGAGGCTGGTTGGGATTTTGTCATGGCTTTCTTTTTTCCGGCTACCGTTCTATCGAACACCCTAGTTTCGTTTCTTTTTGGAAATCACTTTACAGGAGTAAAAAGGACAAGTTTTCAGATTACGGTCAATCATTGTCAACGAGTGTCCTTAAAGGTTGCCTTCGGATTTCGCTCGGCCGCGCGGCACGGCAGCCCTCCGAGACGGCCTGACCTGGAAGATCCACCGAAGAGCTTGTATATCTTGCTCATAGCGCCTGACTTCTCACATACACATCGCGCTCCAGATCAATCACGAATTTGTGATCCATCGAAGCACGGAACCGATCTCGCTTCACATAGTAAATTCGGCAGCCCATACTCTTGGTGATTCGGTCTTTCCGCCCAATGAACGCCGCCTTGACTTCCAGGTACTCGCTAGGGAATGGCAACTCGACTGCGCCATTCACCGATACCCACGTTCCTCGATTCACCATATTTCCCTATCCTTTCTGACTAGCCCATCCTTCTCACTCTTGCTGAGCCATCCAAACTGCTTCCCAAGGAAAGTAAACATTCATTCTCCTTTCCTTCTTTCAAGTGTCGAACGATCATTCGTGTCTGTTGGGATCACTTTACTGGAATAAACAAGACGAGGTTGTCAAACTAAGGTCAATCATTGTCAAGGAGTATCTCTCATCCAATGTACAAATTTCCTAAACATCGACAGGTGGTATTTGGGTGAAAACAATGATAAACACTAGCCCGGCTTATGCATAGGTTCTCGTCACGAAGCGGCGAAAGCGCCGGCCTGAGTGCGTTGCGCCACGCGCGACCGAGGCCCCCGCAAGCGTACTGTATGGTACGCTGAGGAGGCCGACGGAGTCGCAACACAGTCAGGCCGAGTGATTTCGGCGATGCAGTAGAGAATTTATGCATAATCCGGGCTAAGGCTGAAGGGGATAGCCGGAACTGAGGGGGAGAATCCCGCCCTCTCTGCCAGAACATGAAAGATATCCTACAGCTCCTCGAGGAGCCCCGTACCACGGTAGCCGTCGCAGGCGCCACCGACAATCCTTCCAAGTATGGATCGGTGATTTATCGGGATCTGAAGCTGAAAGGATTCACCGTCTATCCGGTGAACCCCAATAGGTCCACTGTCGATGGAGATCCATCCTTTAAGGGACTCGAGGACATTCCGGAACCGCCCACCATCGTCAACATCGTGGTCCCTCCAGAGGTGACCTCACAGATCCTTCAACAGTGTCTGGACCTGGGCTTGACGAACGTCTGGCTGCAGCCGGGTGCGGAAAGCCCGGCAGTGCTGGCCTTCCTGCAGAAGAACGATTTCAATTACCTGGCCAACGCCTGCATCATGGTGGCCAGTCGTCTGAAGGCCTGATCCTCGGGAAGGGTGAGATTCCTAGTCCAGGCTGGTTCAACCAGCAAGTTCTTCTTCTGCTTTCTGTCGAACTGTATGGGCAATCCAGGCGTTAAGACTAAGGCCGCTGGCCCGCGCAGCAGCAGCTATTTCTCGATGTTGTTCTGGGCTAAGTCGAACCAAGAGCTTTCCTGAGAAAGCTTTATCAGGCTCCTTACCCCGCTCACTACAAAAAGCTAAGTATTCATCGACGGAATCTTTGAAAGCTTTTGTGAGTTGTGCTGCAGACTTCCCTTGAAACGTGACGACATCACGAATGCCCACTACCTCGCCGTGGAAAATTCCCGCATCGTCGTCGAAGGTAACTACTCCACGATAACCTTTGTGTTTCATCATGGTTTAAGTCCGACCTCCTTTAAGAACCTTCTAATAGAAGCGACCGCGCCCTTGTTTATTTCCTTCTCTGGATGAGGACGGTGAAAAATCGCTACCACATGGTTAAGCTCAATCGCTACCCTAGACCCCTTCCGTTCTTCCATGTAAGCATCGCAAGCTTTGAAGAGCGCCTCAACATCATCCCATTTAATGTTAGCCCGTGTCGGTCTGGCGAAGATAGCATCCAGTGTCTTGAAGTGCTTCTTCCTCACATATCTATAATACTAAATAGTGATATCATTTTCAAGTCAATTACTATCATCTCTTGATATCAATAATAGACCCATCTGTGACAAGTGTAGGAAAGCCCAGCGGTGATGGCCTTCCTGCAGAAGAACGATTTCAATTACCTGGCCAACGCCTGCATCATGGTGGCCAGTCGTCTGAAGGCCTGATCCTCGGGAAGGGTGAGATTCCTAACGAACGATACTTCCCGGGGATATTTCTTTTTCGGGATGGAGCAGAACGGGGCGCCCATCGACATCGGCGGCGATAATCATTCCCTGACTGACCTGACCCCGGAACGTCCTGGGTTCGATATTCAGCAAAAGAGGCATCTCCTTCCCTTCCAGGATCGAGGGTTCCGAGTAGAACTCGGCCATACCGGCAATGATTTGTCTTTTCTCCTCACCCAGATCAAAGATGAATTTGAGAAGTTTGTCCGCGCCCGACACCTTTTCAACCGAGAGGACCTTCCCTATTCTGATGTCCAATCTATGAAAGTCTTCGATAGTCACCATGGATTTCATCTCACCTTCCCACCACTGAAAGTAAAGCCTATCCTGCCCTCTTCAGCACGATAGTAGCATAACTTTAAATATTTATTCATAGTTGATTACACGAATTAATATCATGTTGATTATTACATATTCCACCCACGATTCCCCATTGCCTTTCCCTCAGGGTTTAGGATGGAGAAAAATCGCGTCCAAACGATAAAGCAAGAGAGTAGGAGGGATGGCATGAGTAACAGAACCGAAAATTCCACGGTTAGAAACTTTGTGACCGGGTTGGGCTTTACACTGATTTTCTTCAGTCAAGCCTGGCTCCCCTATGCACAGCAACTTCCCCCTGAAGTAGAGCAGATGGGTTACGCCGACACCATTTTTTTAAACGGAAAGATCGTGAGCATGGATGATGCCTCCAATTCGACCGTTGTGGGGAATGTCTATGAGGCCATCGCCCTCAAGAACGACATCATCATGAAGCTGGGAACCAGTCAAGAGGTTCGACGCCTGACTGGTCGCTTCACTCAGATCTTCGATTTGAAGGGTCGGACGGTGATCCCCGGCATTATTGAATCCCATCAACACATCTACGGCTCTGCTCTGCGTTTTGCCGAACGCCTGGGGTTCAAGTATCCGCCCGATGGAATCATTGTGTCGGCTCAGGCCGATCGAGATCTGGAAAAGACCCAGGCCATCATGCGGGATGCGCTGGTGGAGGCCGTTAAAAAGGTGGACAAGGGGCAGTGGATTATCCTCAATATGGAACCCCACCCGGAAAACCCGGGTGCCCTTCAATTCTGGGGCATGACGCGGCGTCTGACCAATCGTCGAACCCTGGACCTGTGGACGCCGGATAATCCCGTTCTCATGCGCCCCGGCCTGAGGGGGAATATCAACTCCAAGGCACTGGAGGTGCTCAACGAATTCTTACCCGGCTACTCGGCTTCCATCCAAGAAACCATGCATGGAGTGGACATCGGAGAGGACATCCCGGAAATTGGCTGGGTGGGAAGCCAGGAAATGGCGGTCATCACCTGGGAACTCTTTCTTAGGGATCTCGATCCCAACACGCTGGCCCAGATGCTCAAACTGCAGTCGGAATCCTGGGCCGCATTGGGAGTCACGACCTGGGGAACGCGTATTCCCTTTCCCAAGGTCATGACCGGATACGCCAGACTGACGGAGTTGAAGCAGATGCCCATCCGTCTCAATGCTCACTATGAAGTACACCGAATGCCGACCGATCCTCAACAGACTCGCCAGTTATACCGGCGCACGGGCGTCCTGCAGGGCATTGGAAATGAATACATGTGGATTGATGGAGTGGCTTCGGAGCGGTGGGATTCCCATTACCCGGAAACGTGTACGGGACCCGATACCCAGGCCCCCGCTCATATGAAGGCCCGGGAAACCTGCCCCAAACAGGGGGATCTTCACTGGGATACGCTTGAAAACGCCATCAGGGCGGGATGGCGAATCACCGGAGTACACACCTGTGGCAGCGAGAGTTTGAGGCGTTTCATCCAGATGGTCGACCGCGCCCGAGCGGCAACCGGAATGACGGTTCAGCAAATTAGTGACCAGCATTTTTCCCTGGAGCACTGCGATCTGATTGGAAAGCAGCCGGATGTGATCGATAAACTCAAACGGTATGGGATTATTCTCAGCTGCGGTCCCGATTATGTGCGCGACTTCCGGAACTGGATTCGGGACTACGGTCCCCAGACCCCCAATATCGAGGAATTCTTCATCCCCTTCAACACCTGGATCAAAGAGGGAGTGCGGCTGGTGGGACAACATTACGGCGGTGGAGCATTCAGAGGAGGAGGCGAGGGTCGAGTCGGAAGAGGATTGCAACCCCCCTTCTTCATTCTGTGGCAGGCCACCACCCGGAAGTTTGACGGGAAAGTGTGGCAGCCGGAGGAGCGCATCGACCGGGTGCACGCCATGAAAATGTGGACCCGATGGGCAGCCGAGTATGTCCGGCATCCCGATCAGCTCGGCTCACTGGAGGTAGGTAAATGGGCCGATCTTGTGGTGATGGACCGCGACTACTTTACGATTCCGGTGGACGACATCCTCAAAATCCGTCCCCTGTTGAGTATGGTAGGAGGTCAAATGACCGCGCTGAATGCCTCCTTGGCAAGTGAATGGGGTGTCGAACCGGTGGGATATCAGTATAACTTCGAGGATGAAGAGATCGAGTGGATCGGGGAGCCTTTCACGGAAGAGGGGAAAAGAGAAGCCGGTCTTGCCAACTGAAACTGCACTGAAACTGGCACTTTCAGGCCTGATCGACGTATGATTGGAGAATGAAGTTGTCCAGGAAAGTTCGGCCTCTGGCCATTTCATTTCTCTTTTGCGGTGCCTTCATCACTTCCGGATGGGCTCAAGAAGAGGAAACCTCTGACCTTTCTGAGGTGGTGGCAGAGGTGCATGGAGTTGCCATCACCCAGGAAGACCTCCAAAGCGGAGCTGCGGAGGAACTTGAAAAGTGGAGGATGGAATCTCTTCAGTTTAAAGCCAGACAGGAGCGAGTGCGACACGAGATTCTACAAAAACAGCTGGACGCACTGGTGAACGAGAAACTGGTTGCGCTGGAAGCCTCGGAACAGGGACTCTCTGATGAAGAGCTCCTGGACAAGGAGGTTAGCAGCGCCTTTGAAGAGCCTACGGAAGAGGAGGTGGACACCTTCTACCAAGACAACCAGCAGCGTCTTCAAGGCTCCAGAACCCAATTACTCCCCATGATCCGACAACATTTGGCGGATGAAAAGAGAGAACGGATCTATCAGGATTTCGTGGATCAACTTGAGATCAAGTACGGCGTGATCACTCATCTCCAACCGCTCAGAATCGATGTGGCCACGGAAGGTCATCCCTCCCATGGCCCTGCCGATGCTCCAGTGACGATTGTGGAATTCTCCGACTTCGAGTGTCCCTACTGCCAGGCCATGTTGGGCACGATTAGGAACATCCAGGAGACATACGGAGAGAAGGTTCGCCTCGTGTATCGTCAATTCCCACTGAACAGCATCCATCCGAACGCTCAGAAGGCTGCCGAAGCGTCGCTGTGTGCGAGTGACCAGGACAGATTCTGGGAAATGCATGATCTGATGTTTGAGGATCAGCGCGGCTTGAGTGTTGAGGCTTTGACCAAGAAGGCAGAATCCCTGGAATTGGATGGCTCCACCTTCGAAACGTGTCTGACTTCCAACAAATATGCCGAACAGGTGAAGCAGGACGTGATGGAGGGAACCCTGGTCGGGGTCACGGGAACACCCGCAGTCTTCGTCAACGGCCGGCCACTGGTTGGAAACATTCCCTACAACCAGCTCGCGAAGATCATTGACGACGAGCTCAAGGCGCTCCCGACTCCGACTCCATGACATCTGAACCGCAGTTGGAGGGAGTTTAGGGACAGGCTGCAGCCTGTCCCTAAACTCCCTCCAACTTCACATCTGAGTTTTTTTCAAGTGAGGGACATCCCCCGGCACACCATGGAACGATGGATGACACTGGCGCTGGAAGAAGCTCACAAGGCTGCCCAGGAGCAGGAGGTTCCGGTTGGAGCGGTGGCCGTGCTCGAAGGTGAACTGGTGGCACGAGAGCACAACCGCAGTATTCAGCTTCACGATCCGACCGGCCACGCTGAAATTCTGGTTCTGCGCGAAGCCGGCCAAAAATTATCCAACTATCGTCTCAAGAACCTGGAAATCTACGTCACCCTCGAGCCCTGCGCCATGTGTGCCGGAGCTCTGCTCTGGGCACGCATCCAACAACTGGTCTTCGGAGCACGGGATGAGAAGGCAGGAGCTGTTTTCTCCAAAGCCTCCCTTCTGTCGGAAGGTCGGTTCAACCACACGGTCCAGGTCGTGGAGGGCATCCTGGCCCAACCCTCGCGTGAGCTCCTTCAGGAATTCTTCACGGATAGACGTTCGGCTCCCTAGCCCACATTATGTATAGGTTCTTGTAACGAAGCGACGTAGGGGCGAGCCGGTGGCTCGCCCGAACAGTTAGGTTGGCAAAACCGAAGCCACACTGGTAAAGAATGTGCCGCTCGTACACGCCGAGACACGCCCCTACACTTAACATTCCCACAGGAACGCAGATCCTGAATCCCTGAAATCGACCCAGCTTGAATCAGTTGGACAGGGAGACGGAGCTGACTGTAACGGTATTGCTTGCCGTGTCAAGCTCGCCTTTGATCACAACTTCGTGCCCCAGATGCTGTTCAGCCTCGGCGGCATCGATCTCCAGAATCAAAGCACCGTCCGGCATAGACAAGGCCCACTGGCCACCATTCTTGATGCAAATCTTGGCGCAGCCGACGTGATCGGCAGTGGCGGATTTCTGATAGTCAGCGGCACAGCGCGCATCGGAAATCCAACCGGTCCAGCTGTCTGTGTCCGCGGCAACACCAAAGCTGGTGGAACCAGCCAGAACAAGCACCATTACCGTCAAGAAAATGAACTTTTTCATCGTATTGACCTCCCTTAGTGGCTCCAGGTTAATTCGCTCTGTCAGTCTCGTCAAGCTATACTTTGTTGATGATCGTACAAAAAGGATTCCTGTCCTTTAGAGGGTCCGATATTGTCCCTAACTTTTTAGCTTTTTTGCTCTTACTGGCATCGGTTTTCTTCATGGGATGCGGGAATCCGGAAGGAACCGTCGTGGTATTTCATGCCGGAAGTCTCTCTCCCCTGATTCAGGAAACCTTCCATCGCTTTCGTCAAAACCATCCCGGTGTGGTGCTTCAATCGGAGGCTTCCGGGAGTCTGGATGCCATCCGCAAGATCACCGAACTGAACAAACCGAGTGATCTGGTGGCGGTGGCCGACTATCGACTCATTGAAAGGATCAGCCAGGTCCCCCGTTACCATATTTTCCTGGGAAACGAACTGGTCCTGGCCACCGCCAAAAAAGAACTCCTCCCGGGACCTCCCGACAACAAAGTTTGGGAGGAACACTGGTCTGAGAGGATTTCATCGGGAGAATATACCTACGGAATTTCCGATCCCGACCGTGACCCGGCAGGCTACTACGCCCATCTGGCCTGGAAGCTGGCTGAAATCCACTACGATCGCCCGGGCTTGTATCAACGATTTCTGGACAGCCTCGATGAGCGCTGGCTGCGCCCCAGGTCTTCAGAGTTGGTGGCCCTGCTCCAGAGCAATGCTCTGGACTTCGCCTTTCTCTACAAGTCCACCGCTCTGCAAAACAATCTCGAGTTCCTGACCTTACCCGCCGAGGTTTCACTGGCAGAAGACGCCTATCGGGATCTCTACTCTCGCGTCTCCCTGCAAGTGACCGCTGAGCAACCCGGATCCACTGTTGAAATTACGGGTGCACCCATCCGCTATGGGATCGCCCAGACCAACCCGGACAATCCCTGGGCGGCACGCCTGCTGGACTTCTTTTTGAGTCCCGAAGTGCAGCAGCTCTATCGGGAACTGGGCTACCGAAGCGTCCCCCTTCTTGAAGTACACTCACAGGAGTCGACACCATGAAACCCATCACCCTTTGGAATGCTATCCTCTCAGCACTTTCCGGCATTTGCCTGCTTGTCGTGCTGGTCCCCGTGCTCTATCTCATGTTCGGCTCCACACCCAGCACACTGTGGGAGACCCTGAAGGATCCAGAGGTCCTGGAATCTCTGGGTCTGACCTTCTTCTGTGGCTTCATCGCTCTTCTGCTGGGATTGCTGGTGGGAACCCCTTTGGCCTACCTCCTGGCCCGCAGCGACTTCAAGGGCAAGCAATTCATCCAGGGTATTGTCGATGTGCCCATCGTCATCCCTCATCCCGTGGCGGGGTTGGCTCTGCTGCTGGTCTTTGCCAACTGGGGTCCCGGCCTCTCCCCCGTCGGTAGGTGGACGGGGATCGTCATCGCCATGTTCTTCGTGAGTGTTTCTCTTCTCATCAACGCGGCTCAGGGGGGCTTCCAGGCTGTACCTCGTGAGATGGAGTGGACCTCTCGATCATTAGGAGTGGGTCCGGTGAGAACCTTTTTTCGAGTGACGCTTCCACTCAACCGCCGGAATCTACTGGCGGGAGCGATCATGATGTGGGCCAGAAGCATCAGCGAATTCGGATCCATCGTGATTCTGGTCTACAACCCCAAAGTCGCTTCCGTCCTGATCTATGACCGTTTTTCCTCTTTCGGACTGAGCTATTCTATTCCGGTTGCCGTAATATTAATATGGCTCAGCGTGATCCTATTCTTCTTCATGCGTACCCTTCAGACGAGGATTCGCCCCGTTGTTGGTTATTGAAGAGCTCAAGAAAACCCTGGCTCCCTTTGTGCTCGATATCCCCAGGCTGGAGATCCAGAAGGGTGAGACTTTTGTTTTACTGGGTCCCACAGGGTCCGGAAAATCGAGTTTACTGGAGCTGTTGGCCGGTTTTTCCCAACCCGATGAAGGAAGGATTCTGGTCGATGGTTGCGATGTGACCGAGCTTCAGCCCGATCAACGGCGTATCTCGATCCTGTTCCAGGAGGCACACCTGTTTCCCCATCTCAATGTGCGCGAGAACATAGGCTATGGGGCAAACGACACCACCCTGTTTGATCAAGTGATTGAGCTTTTAGGACTTGAGCACCTCCTATCCCACAGGGTTTCGGTTCTCAGCGGTGGCGAGCGCCAGCTTATTGCTCTGGGTCGCGCACTGATGGTCCGTCCTCACATCCTGCTTCTGGACGAACCCTTTAATTCCATCGACCCCCAGAGCCGAAAGACGGTGATCGAGGCCTTCCGCCGTGTTCACCGTGAAATCCAGATCACCAGCCTCATGGTGACTCATAACTTCGAAGAGGGCTTATACATCAGTCACCGACTGGGAATCTTGATGGAGGGAAAGCTGGTTCAAACGGGAGCACCCCAGGAAGTGTTCTCCAAGCCGGCAAATGTGCAGATCGCCCGCTTCCTGGGGGCCGAGAATCTCTTCGCTGGGCATTTCGAGTCGATGACTGACTCAAAATCCTCTGCTTTGCAGTCACCGAGCCCACAACCCGAGGGCTACTTCCCCGCTTTGTTTAAAACGGACTCGGCCACTCTCCACGTGCTCGCCGATCATGAGGGTCCCGGTTACGCACTCATCCAACCGAAAGAGATCACCCTCTCGCTTGAGCCCATGCACTCCTCAGCCCTGAATCATTTCCCGGGAACGGTGGAGGACATCATTCACAAGGGTTCCCTCATTCAACTGGAAATTAATGCGGGCTTGGCCTTCAAAGTCTTCATCACCTCTCAAAGTCTTCAGGAAATGCAGTTGGCAGAAGGGTCCAAGATCCATCTCAGCTTCAAAGCATCCTCGGTCAAGACTTATTAGCCCGGATTAGGAGCCTGTCTGCTGCAGCGTCGGGATCATTCGTCCGGACTGCGCGACCCGCAAGCGGGTGTCGGCGTACCCGTAGGGGTCAGCCGGTGGCTGACCCGACCCGTCAGGATTGCAAAGACTCCGGAATGTGGGAGGCACCTCAGGTGCCGAATCCGAAAAGAATGGGGAGAGAATAGGCGAGAGTTATCTTGTGTTCCACGGTAGGAGCCATTTTAGGGATCGAGCTGTTCGGCACCTGAGGTGCCTCCCACATTCCGGAGGTTCTTTCCACTCGTGGCGAGCCACTCGTGGCAAGCCACCGGCTCGCCCCTACCCAGCTTCGCCACGACAACATATGGATAATCCGGGCTTACCTTGAAACAATCAGGGTTCGATCGTATAATTGAAGTATCGGATCGGTTCAAGAGGAGTTGTAAAGTCATGATTACGCTAAGTGAAGGGGCGGTGAAGAAGGTCAAGGAGTTCATGGCCGAACAA
>JADFOI010000055.1 GCA_022562935.1 Acidobacteriota bacterium | reverse complement strand
TTCGTGCGGGTCGGACAGCGACGGCGGACAGAGCCAGCCTTTTGAGCTTCTGGAGGCCACTATAGCGGATATTCATGACGCCTACAGATCGGGGCAGCTCACCTCTCGCCAACTGGTCCAACTCTATCTGGATCGTATCGAGGCCTACGACAAGAATGGACCCATGATCAATTCCATCATCACCGTGAATCCCAAGGTCCTTGAAGAGGCCGATCAATTGGATACCGCTTTCCAGTCCTCCGGTTTTGTGGGCCCACTTCACGGGATTCCGGTCATCCTTAAAGATCAGATAGACGCCAGAGACATGCCCACAACATTGGGCTCGATTGTCTTGAAGGATTACTATCCGGACCATGAAGCCTTTGCCGTGGTGAAACTGAGAGAAGCTGGAGCGATCATTCTGGCCAAGGCCACCCTCGGTGAATGGGGAGGCGGGGATACCCATGGTTCCCTCTTTGGGTCAACACGCAATCCCTATGATCTGGAGAGAACGGTGGGTGGTTCCTCCGGAGGCCCGGGCGGGGCAATTACGGCAAACTTTGCGACGGTTGCGGTCGGGCAGGAGGGCTTTGCCTCGATTCGAAGACCGTCAACCTGGAACTCTCTGGTGGGAATGAGACCCACGGCTGGCCTGGTCAGTCGAACCGGCGTATATGGCGGATGGCCATCGATTAACGGTTCTCTGGGACCGATGGCGCGCACCGTCACGGATCTGGCAACGCTTCTGGACGCCCTGGTTGGATATGACCCGGAAGACCCGCTAACGGCACGGGGCGTCGGACATGTTCCCGAGAGCTACACAGAATTTCTCGATAGGGATGGTTTAAAGGGCGCGCGCATCGGGGTTTTGCATGAGTCAATGAATGCGAATTCGGAACCTGACTCGGAAGATTTCCAGAAGGTCACTGAGATCTTCGAGAAGGCAGTTGAAGAATTGAAGGCTGCCGGAGCCGTTGTTGTGGACCCGATTGTGATTCCCGATCTCAAGGAGCTGCTCGCCACCAGAGCGAACGGACCCGATGGTGATGAATCGTTCAAGCTCTACTTCGGCAGGAGCGCCAATCCCCCCTTCAGGTCGCGTGAGGATGTCGTCCGCTCGCCCGACTTTGACAAGTTATTCCCCACAAGGAAAAGGGCCTTCACGAGACCCCCAAGAGATCCTGGAGAGGCTGAATCAAGACACTACCAATACCTCATGGCGCGGGATGAGCTGATGACCCGGGTGCTTAAAGTCATGGCGGATCATCAATTGGATGCCATTGTCCACAAGTCTATAGAGCACCAACCGACCCTCATTAAGGATGGGGTGAATCCGCCTTACGTCAGCCACAAAGGAGCTCCCCATTTGAACACCTTTTTGGTGTTCGTCCCGACCATCACTGTGCCGGCAGGGTTTTCAAGCGATCAGCTTCCTGCTGGGATTAGCTTTCTGGGAAGGCCTTACGACGAGCGGACTCTGATCAAACTGGCTTACTCTTACGAACAGGGAACGCTGCACCGCAAACCCCCTGAGAGCACACCCCCTCTCCCTGAGTGAATCAGACGGAGTTCATACAGGATTCTTAGGGGCACGCAGGGAGAATTTGGGCTTCAGACAGCTTGGAAACTCTACTCACATGGGACTCGAGAGAAGACGGGTAGGCGCTGTAGATGCGGCCAGCTCCGCAGCAGCAGGTTGGGGATGAGAAAAGCGAATCAGAGCATCGGTAATCTCCTGACTCAAGAGTTCTTCCATCTCCGATACACCTGAGCGAACTCGAGTGAATGTGTCGCCCCAAAGAACGCTGTTGGTTTCTGCATCGACCCATTCCACACTGACCCGAATGTGCTCGCCAAAGGAATCCAGGGTTCCGATGAGAACAGTGCGGACATCGATTTCCTGGGCAATCGCTTCCACCTCGATCTCCCTGTCTTTATAACGTCTTACCGAAGAGCTGGAAGTAACCTTACTTAGATTCCACTGGGAGAGTCGATGGGTGATCCCTTCAGCGATTCCGTCACTCACATACTCCAACTCAGGATCACCGCTTCGATTTTCAAAAGGCAAAATGGCAATGGAGTCGATGGCTTGGGCAGAGGCACCAGCCAAGGGCAAAGTCAGGGCCAGAAGTAAGACGATCATGACGGCCATGCCCCCGGCGACCATCGACCAGAGATAATTCCGCTGATCCGGGCCCGCTGCCTCGGCAGCCGCACTGGGAATCGATTCTCCTGACCTGTCTCTCTTGAGCCTCTTCAGGTCAGCCAGTATTTCCTTGGCGGATTGAGAACGGATTTCTCTGTCTTTCTCGAGGGACTTTTTGATAATGTCTTCCAGCCGGCCAGGGACCTCAGGGTTCAGTTGAAGCGGAGAATCGGGAGATTTGTGGAGAATTTCGTCAAAGAGTGCTGCAGTGGTCTTGCCTTTGAAAGGCAGTGAGCCCGTTGTCATTTCATAGAGCACCACTCCCAGAGAGAACAGATCCGACCGCGCATCCAGTTCCCTTCCCAGAGCCTGTTCCGGTGACATATAGGCTACCGTTCCCATAGCCATTCCGGGACTGGTAAGACTCTGTCTGGTGACCTGATTCGTAGCCATTTCGGAGTCCAAAACGGCCTGATCCTTCGTCCATTTAGCCAGGCCGAAGTCGAGCACCTTGGCATGTCCCTCATCAGTGACAAAAATATTCTCTGCTTTGATATCTCGATGAACGATTCCCTTCGCATGGGCAGCATGTAGAGCATCGGTAATCTCTATCCCCAGTTCCAGGATCTCTTCAGTCTCCAGCGACTTGCCTTGGATACGCTCTTGCAGGGTGCTCCCGGACAGGTACTGCATGACGATGAAGGGTTGTCCATTGTATTCACCAATGTCGTAAATGGCGCAGATATTGGGATGGTCTAGAGCCGAGGCAGCACGAGCTTCTCTCCGGAAGCGCTCCAGTGCCTGGCGATTTTGAGCCAACTCTTCAGGCAGGAATTTCATGGCCACGTTGCGGCCCAAGCGGATGTCTTCAGCCTTGTAGACCACACCCATTCCACCAGCACCCAGTTTTTCCAGGATCTTGTAGTGGGAAATGACCTGTCCGATCATTTCATTCTCTTGGGTTAGCTGTTTGGTGGCAATCATGAAATTCCTATCTTCTCGTCTGTTTGCGTCATTAGTCGCTTCACACAGCAATTCATATGACAGCCCGTTCGAAATGAGGATTTGTGATTGCCGAATGGTGAATGCTCTCACCATCTATACATTAATGATTAACATTGTTATACATAGGTTTACCTATATATAGGTAATGTAAATTAGTAATGATGAGTTCAGGGCCGGAATAGAGCCGTCAAAAGGCGCTTGCGTAGGCAAGAAGTCCTGCACCCGCCGCAATCGAAGCAATCCCTGCCCCTTGCTTCCCCGTCAGTTGAAAGTGAGCTTGGCTGACCGGCGGTTCGGAGCACAAAGTACAGATCTCAACCCGGTTGGAACCTTCCGACGTGCTCACTAAATAGGCACCCACCCCCGCTAACCCTGCTCCCAGCAGGCCGGCGATCACTCGTAGGGTCGTGGTCTTCTTCCTGTGAGTACTCAGAGATGCCGTAGTGGGAGGAAGCACGGCAGTATTGGGATTCATTGAGGCCGCAGACCAGACAACACTCGTGACCGTTACCCGTGAAGGATGATCGAAACGTGAATCCAACGTTGTTAGGGACATGAGTCCTGGGGGGTGGCTCAGTCTCAACCCTGGACCAAAGAACCGGGCGAGTCGAGTATTAGAATCGCCGTTTGGCACGGATTCGCCTCTGCGGTCCTCCGCGATCAGGAGCGGTGCCTCAGCGGCGAGATCCTGACCATAACCAATCAGGGGCACAAGAGAAGCCAGACAGCAGGCAATACTGGTCTTGGCTGCAAATCGGGCACCCGTGATGAATCTCAGCAGGGTCATTTGCCTCTAGTCTAATGGTCTCAACAGATACGGTCAATGGGGATTCTGAGGGGGCTAGGGAGGCTAGGTCGCCATGTTTGCAACTCTTGTTCGCCGGACCAAGAGCCAATGAGGCACAAACACCAAAACGTCGATCGCCAGTATAATCACGATCCGAATCAGACTCTGCATCCCTCCTCTTCGCTCGGACCGAAGTGCCGCTTGGTAGCTCTCTTCTCGCTGTTGGGTGACCTCTTCTTCCGGCCTGCGTCTGGGCTGAACAGGAATCCCGGGAGCGAATCCTCCCAGCGCTCTGCCCGGGGACCCTCTAAAGGCCTCATTGGACTGATACCGCTCGTATTCGTAGGCATTGAGTGTAAAATCCGGGTTGGTGATCTGAATGAGATCATACACTCCAATTCCCAGTGCAATGACAAAGCACAACAGAGCTACAAAACAGACCGCCAATGCGTAAATTTCAAAAATGGATTTCTTCATCGGTTAGCCCGGATTATGTATAGGTTCTTGTCACGAAGGGACGAAAGCGCCGACGTGACAAGGCACGCGAGGGCACCCGTTTGCGGGTCGGCCCCCGCAAACGTACTGTATGGTACGTTTAGGAGGCCCACCGAGCGCAACGCAGTCAGGGCGGATGATTTCGTCTCTGCAGTAGAGAATTTATGCATAGTCCGGGCTCAAGGATGCTCCGTTCTGGGTCGTCGGTGAGCGCCGTCACACCTTTCCCTACCGGGGCTGAGTATAGTCCACAACATGATCTTTATGAGTATCGCCTTGATTCTCGTGACGCTCGTTGCCTGGAGCACAGCTGGGGAAGATTGGGGCTGCTAGGAGCTGCCCTCCCCGCATTCACCCGGCGAAGTCCACTTTTTTTTATTCCCTAGGATCGATCTGCGCGTAGACTTCCACGTTACCCTCTCGATCGAACGAATACACCGTGTAGGGTTGAGGATTCGGACCTGGCATCCCTGGAGATCCAATCGGCATACCGGGAACCGCAAGCCCCACCACAGCCGGCTTCTCCCTGAGTAAACGACTGATGATTTCGCCGGGTACGTGGCCCTCGATCACATAGTCTCCCACCAAACCGGTGTGGCACGCGCGAAGTTTCGGCGGCACACCATATCTGTCCTTAGCAGCATTCAGCTGGCTGTTGGTCGCTCCAAATGCATCGACCTTAAAACCCTTTGCCTGCAGGTGTCCCACCCATCCTTGGCAGCACCCTCAGGTCGGATTCGCAATGACGGTGACCGTTTGAATCCGTTGCCCCAAGGCCACAGTCGCCATCAGTGTGAAGACTGCGCCAATCAATACCTTTCGCGGGTGATTCATCTGTTCCTCCGAAACTATCTTATCTCAGGCTACCTCGTCCGTGTAGTCGTATAGGGTTTTTCTCCTGTTCCGTCGGTTTTCAAACATGAACCTCGTATCTGGCCGAATCAAACTCATCCAGGGGTTTTCGATCCACCAAGCTGAAGCCGAAAGATTCATAGATTTGTCTCAGCTTCGGCCTGCCTCCATCGCAGTCCAGCCTTACCCAGGACTTCCCCTGCCTTTTTGCATATTGGGATGCCCACTCTAACATTTGGTTGCCAATCCCCTTCCCTTTGAATTCCCGCAAGACAGCCAGCTTATGAAGGAACAAGCTCGAATCATCTTCTATTTCCGGCCAAAAATAGGGATCAGACTCGAGCAAGAACATACAGCCAATGGGCTTGTTCTTTAGCTGGGCGATAAACGACTCTTCAATTCTGTGAGACGACTTGAGACCTTCAACCGAGACCTGTTCCTCGGTCCAGAGTGGCTCGCCCTTCTGGTTGAGCCATTTCACGACATCCATCAATATCTCGGACGCCGTGCCCCAATCAAAGGCAGGGGCTACGGTGATTTCCAGTTCCAGGGTCATGAGACCTAACTCTCCTCTAGGGACGCTGCGCGAAGTCGATCACGCGTTTCAGTGTCTCCTTTGATTGCACGCCCTGCAGGCGCTGACCTTCAACAATGAAGGTCGGAACGGCCGAGATTCCGGCTTCCTTGTGGGTATGATAGAGGGCTGTCTGATGGGCTTCCTTGTACTGCCTTGTCTCCAGCGCCTCCCTGAATTGTGCCCTGTTCAATCCGACTTCCTCCGCCAACTGGGTGAGAATCTCAGAATCACCGATATCCTGCTCTTCCTGGAAAAACGCTCGCAAAACACGGCCATTGTATTCACTCCCACTCCCTTGCTCCTTCGCGTACTGAAATCCTTCAAAGGCCAGATGGGTATAAGGTTGGGGGGAAACGCGGGGCAGTACGATCCGAATGCCCATTCTTTCGGCCATAGGGTACACGGAACTCGCCCAGGCCGTTTGCAGATAATCCTCCTCCGGTCTCAATGTCGGATGAGGACTGGGACGGAGTTCAAAGGGCATCCACTCCACATGGACATCCTTGTCCTCGATGGCTTCCTTCAGCGGAAACTCCGCCAAGAAACAGTAAGGTCAAACATAATCGGAATAGACTCGGATCAGCACACTCATCACGCCCTCCCGACTTAGTCTATCATTCCACAGCTCTCCTTTTTAGCCTTGCCTTTGACCTCCTAGCCTTTTAAGATTTAAGACCTGGAAAGACACTTACGAAATAAAGTAATGACGCATCTCATGACTCGATTCTCCGGTTTGGGAATACTTCTGCTCGTGGTCGTCCTGTCAATCTATTCTATGCAGTGGGTCCTTCAGGCCACTCCTCAGACAGAACGAGGGCTCACCGAAGAGGACATTGATCGGTGGATGACCGAGCTCTCCAACTGGGGGCGCTGGGGGCCAGAGGATCAGCTGGGAGCCGTCAACCTGATTACTCCAGAGAAGCAGAAGCAGGCTGCTGGGCTGGTCAGGGAAGGAATCTCGCTTTCGCTGGCACGCCCCCTGAATAAAGAAAAGTCTCTCGACAATCCAGTTCCGTTTGAACATGTGATGATTCGCAATGGCGTCGATGATCCCGACCGGTCCAGTGCTGACAGCTATGCCATCTCCTACCACGGCAGCGCCTTCACCCACCTCGATGCCCTCTCTCATTTCTTCCACAAAGGGAAAATGTACAACGGTTTCTCTCAGCAGGAGGTGACCCGCAAGGGAGCCGGAAAACTCGATATCCTTACCCTCAAAAACGGTATATTTACGCGAGCCATTCTGGTCGATATTCCCAGACTTAAGGGGGTTCCCTACCTGGAACAGGGAACGCCGATCTACCCGGAAGACCTGGAGGCCTGGGAGAAGAAGGCAGGAGTTCGGATCTCGAGTGGGGATGTGGTCTTTGTCCGCACGGGTCGCTGGGCGAGGCGGGCGGCGGTTGGACCTTTTACCTCTTCATCAGGTATGGCGGGACTTCACGCTTCCTGCGCCAGGTGGCTGAAGGAAAGAGACGTCGCCATGGTGGGAACCGATGGGGTTGGCGACGTGAGACCCTCGGGAATTGAAGGCCTAGGGTTTCCCCTCCACCGGCTTCTTCTGGTGGCTCTCGGCGTACATATCTTCGATAACACTGATCTGGAAGAGTTAGCCCAAACAGCAGCGCGTCTGAACCGTTGGGAGTTCTTGCTCACCGTGGCCCCCATGCCTGTTCCCGGTGGAACGGGATCCCCGGTAAATCCTATCGCCACATTTTGAGTTGATCCGCCACTACTGCGGGCATTCGATATGCGTAGGGGTCAGCCGGTGGCTGACCCGAACTGACCGGGCAGCACGATCTGGCCCGTGTGGCTACAGCTTTTGCAATCCTGACTGTTCGGGTCAGCCACCGGCTGACCCCTACCATCCGCTCCCCTCCTTTTCTTGCACCCCTGTCATATCAAACCCCACCTCAGGGGACTAACAGTGCAAATCTCGAGATTCAGGCGGAGAGCTCGATGACGGTCGAAGCTCACACTTCCGCCAAGATGATCAATTTCGATAACTGAAAGGAGAACAGAACAATGAAGAAGCAAACACTATTTTCGATCCTATGCACGATCCTATTGTTATCCGGAAGCTGGATGCATGCCCAGGAGTCCGAGGACTACGTCCCGGCACCCATACGCGTCGTGTCCGCTTTCCTGGAACTGACGGAAGATCAGGTGAGAAACCTGATATTTCTCAGAGAGGATCTGCACAGCACGGTTGCACCTCTTGTCGAAGTCAAGAAGGGCCTGACGGAAGACCTTAAGGCAGAACTGGCATCAGATGAACCCTCAGCGGATTACGTGGGGGAACTGGTGATCGAGATTCACTTCATCAAGAGCCAGATCAAGGAGGCCCATATTGCCTATATAGGTTCCTTTGAGGCCATGCTGAATGATGACCAGTTGCGGAAATATGGAGCCATCAAGCTGGCCGTCAGATTGCAGAAAGTCATTCCGGCTTTTGAAAAGCTGAGTTTGATCGGACCAGGGACCAAACGTCCCGGACACAGACCCACAGACCGACCGGTATCCACAGATAGGCCCACAGATAGGCGGGTATCGGTAGATGTAACCGTAGACACCCCTGCCAACGATCGATAAGAACGGCAGGTTCGTTTGCATCTCAATAGAGGGGAGGAGCCCTTTTAGTGGCTCCTCCCCTTTTCACGTTTAACCCTCATACTGTACACCTGAGTTGACAGCACTGGGCACAATCAGACCTCACAATCCCCCTTTGGAAGCCCCACGCTTTTTAATCAAAGCCCTGAGCTACGGGAGTTTCAGAAGAATTCGAACCGTGCTTGCTCCACTTTGGAACGAAGATTGCGTTCTCTTGAGACAGGCGGAGAAAATGAGACGTTTAGAGCACACTCTCGAAGACATCCTGGATCAAGTCGACCAGCTGGAAGTGGTGCCCAAAGAGGGCCTCTACTTCGGAGACTGGATACGAGTCACCACCCTCGACGCGACCTATTCCATCTACGTCCTTGAGGACGGTTCTTACGCCGTCTCGGGCGGGTGGTTTGACCGCCACAATTTGTCGCCTTTTAAAACGACCATCAATGGGTGCACCTGGGGTGGGAGTGCCATCAAGGTGGACATCGTGGCCGCTCTGGGGTTACGCCTGGAGTTCGGTAATCGATTATTGAGTAGCCCGATCCAGCAGGTCGAAATCTTTCGGTTTGAGGAAGAACAGATCCACTGATCCTGCCCCCTGTTTCAAAGGCCGGGTCAATCGGTGTTCTGTGTCCTTGATCTTCTCCATCCTTCCCCTTAACATCATTCCACCCCAAAAGTTGAGAACGTGCACCAGGTCTTTGCGAGGAGGAAAATCCCCTCAGTCCGAGATTGCCGATTGGTGAGACACTACCTCCTGCTGTCATATGAATCGCTCTTTAATGCGACTAATACAGCAGGAGAAAGATATGGAATACATCACCAAGGGTCTCATTGCCGTGGCTGCATTATCCTTCCTGCTGGCAGATGGACTGGCCAGTGAGCCGCTGATTTTTTCGGGAGAAGCATTTTCACTCATTTTCAACAACCTGTTCGCCCTCGTCGCCATCGCCCTGATGCTTATGGCCAGGAACTTAACCACCGGATCCTGAGTAGTAGAGAAAAACAGCCAAGGCGAAATCAGTAATGGTCTGCGAGTTCCACCGCTTGCACAGCCATAAACCCAGCCCACAGTTGTTATCCACCCGATAACTCTCGCCCACCCGCTCACCACTCACCGCCCCAACTCTTTGGTAAACTTTGGAAGGTAACTCAAAAGAGGAGATACAGAGGCAAATGACGGATTTGAAGGATCAAGAGAAGTCTTTCCAGCTGGATGAACTGGAAGACTTCCATCTGTTTAAAGAAGTCGAATTGAAATCCATACAGGGTATCCTCGAAAACTGTCCTTTAGCGACGTTCCAGAAAGATGAGGTTGTGCTTTCCGCCGGGGAACCCAACCATTCGATTCATCTACTCCTTTCTGGCCAGTTGCGTGTTCAACTCGAACTCTCTTTGCAGCCCATTGCCAAAGTGGAACCTGGAGAGTTGGTAGGTGAAATCTCGGTCATCGATGGTGAGCCAACCACCGCCTATGTGGTGGCCGAGGAGGATTGCCGCGTGTTGGTCTTGGACGAAACCACCGTGGAGTCACTCTTTGAGGCCTCACCCCGTATCGCCCACAATCTTCTCTATATCGTGGTCCAGCGATTACGTAGAGGAGATGCTCTCATTAAGGCATTGAGCCTGTCCGGGGGATAGAAAACCGTCCAAAAAACCTTATTAAACTAAATATACATAGCTGTTTACATGAATTCATGTAATGAATTTTTTAAGCATAATCCATGGGAGGATCAGCGCAAAAGAGGGCATTTTGTATGGGCCCTACTGGTCACTTTGGCCCTAGCGGGAATCAGTTACGGCCAGGTTCCTCCGGGATTCACCCTGACCGAGCTTGCTTCGGGACTCTCACGACCTGCCAACCTGCAGGCTCTCCCCGATGGTCGTTTTCTCATCGGTGAGCAGCAGACAGGCCAAATCAAGGTTTACAAAAACGGCTCCATTCTGAGTAACCCCTATGCCATTATCGCCCCCTTGTATACGGGTAATAACGAGTCGGGCCTTTTGGGTTTATGCCTAGACCCTGATTTCTCCTCAAACGGTTATGTCTACGCTTTCGTCACTCACGATTCAACCACCAGCCGGGTCTGGCGCTTCACCACCAGCGGGGATGTGGGAACCAACCAGACCCTGATCGTTGACAATATTCCCCACCGCGGCGTCAACCATAATGGTGGCGGGATCGGATTTGGTCCCGATGGAAAGCTCTATATGGCAGTTGGCGAGGCTGGCAATACCAGTTGGGCCCAGGACCTCAACATCTTGGGGGGCAAGATACTGAGAGCCAACCCGGACGGCTCTGTACCCGCCGACAACCCTTTCGGTAATCTGGTTTGGTCTTTCGGTCATCGCCATCCCTTCAGGCTAACCTTTCAGCCAGGAACGGGCAGGCTCTACATCACTGAAAACGGACCTTCACAGGATGATGAGCTGAATCGAATCGTCCAGGGTGGAAACTATGGATGGCCGTTGGACACCGGGCCCAACGCCGATCCCAACCACATCGACCCTGTCTACAACTTCTCCTCTATCGTGGTGCCCACGGATCTTCTCTTTTATCAGGGATCGGCCATGCCCTTTGACGGAGAACTGTTCCTGGTCGAGTTTACTGGCAAGATTCGTCGCTTCACCCTCAGCTCGGATGGAGATAGCGTGATTTCCGGGCCGACCGACTTTGTCACCATAAGCCAACCTGTGGATATCGAGCAAGGCATCGATGGTGCCCTCTACTTCACCACCCTGGGGGGGAGTCTGTATCAAGTCCAATCGGAGGGGGCCACGATGCCCGCCACTCTGGTTGCCAACTTTATGAACGGCAACAGTGCAGCCTTAAGCTCGCGTATCTATTTGTGGAATCCCTCGACAAGCGCCGGGCAGGTCACGGTCCGGGTTTTCACACTTCCACTGATCAACGGCATAGCCCAGGAACTGACAGGGACACCGCTGGATCTGGGACCCCTGGAAGCAAGATCGGCACTCAACCTCAAGTTGGTCGAAGATATCCTCATTCCTCTGGGAATCCCAACACCCTATACCACCGACGGCGGCAATCTGACCCTGGAGTTTACGATTCAGGCAGCCGATGCGCGAGGTGCCGCCCAGGTCTTCTCTTCCACCCTGGCCTTTGGCACCTATCCACTCCAGGAAATCCCTTCCACCTCATCCGGAAGTCCGACCGTTCTGGTGGCCAACTTTCTAAACGGCAACGATGCCGCCTTACTCTCCCGTGTCTATCTGTGGAACCCCTCGACAAGTTCCGGGAATGTGAATGTCCGAGTTTTCACACTCCCCGTTAAAGATAGCATTCCTCAAGAGCTGACGAACTCACCACTCGCTCTGGGACCCTTGGGAGCAAAATCGGCCGTGAACCTCAAGTTGGTCGAAGATATCCTGACACCCTTGGGGATCACACCACCCTATACCGATGACGGGGGTAACCTGACCCTGGAGTTCACGATCGAAGCAGAAAATGTTCGAGGGGTGGCTCAGGTTTTTTCCGGCAGCCTTGCTTTCGGCACTTACCCGCTGCAGGTCATGAAGTAGCCACAGCGGCCATCGATGCCTGACCGCCACTTCACTACAATGCTGCCCTTTCCTCCTCGAGCTGCTTGAGATACTTCCCTTCTTCCTCCACCAGAAATCGCTGGTATCCTTCGGGATCGACGAAGGGGTTGGCTGTAGCTCCCACCTTCAGTCGCTCCAGCTTCTCGGCCATCCCATACATGGAGGGGTGCTGGGCCAGAAACACATCTGCCGGCAGATCCTTGAGAACGCGAAAGGTCCGAGCATAGTCCTCGACAATACTAGGGTGACGCTTGTTGTTCAGAAGTTTGACGCCCCGATTGATACCGGTCCCACCCACAAAGACGACGAAGTAGGACTCTCCGTCCTCTTCGACCGTAGTCGTCCAGGCCGTACAACCCTTCGTGTGCCCAGGGGTCCAATGGGCCTGCATGGTGACGCCTCCCAGAGTGACTTTGTCTCCGTCCTCGAGGACTCGGCCGACCTCGGTGGGGTTCCAGCCCTGAGCGGCCGCAGCGGAACTGTCGATCCCACTGGAGATGGCCGCCGCATCCTCACCGACCGCCATCACTGTTGCTCCGCTGAGTTCCTTGATGGCCGCGTGGCCCTCCACATGGTCCCAGTGAGCGTGGCTCGACAGGATGATCTTGACATCCTGCAGCGTGTAACCCAGCTTTTCCAGGTTGGTCCGAATGCCCGGCAGCATCTCCTGCGTCCCTGTATCGAGAAGAATCAGACCTTCTGGTGTAACGATGATGTGGGATGAAATGTTGACTGCACCCACGTAGTAGATATTGCCGATGACCTTATAGGGCTCGACGGGCTGACTGGCTTCCCCCCGCAGTGGGTTCGGGGCTTGAGCCAGAAGCCCACCAACAGTGAGAATCGACGTCAATACTAAGACGAATTTCATGTAGCCTCTCCCAAGTTTGAATGTGACCGGAACGTTTCCCCCGAATCATACACCAGGATTTACGATCACACACACCCCTTCAAACAGGCTTGTGCTGCCTTCCCCTCTCCGAGGGGTAAGCTAATCTGCCCCCAGCATTCCGGTGATGCCAAAAAGGACACTGAGCAGAGAGGTTGTCGAAACATCGATGCGGGCTAGCAGCACTGGGGACACGACCAGTCGGAAGTCGGGCTTTAGCGGGTGACCACGAACCTCGCGGGGTTAGAGACATCACTCTCGTTAAACTGAATCGGTTTTGGGTTGACCACAATCAACACATAGGTACCCGGAATATTTAGATTGTGGCAGTCTAACGCCGTCGTTATCTCAGTCGGACTCACATACTTGATGTCCTGACCCACTCCATCAATTCTGACGAAACTCTGGGGTCTGAAGTTTTTACCCTTGATGGTCACGTCCGCCGTTGAGTCGGAACAGGACACCGACAAGGGAAAGGATTCGATGTGGGGTGTCGGCGTCCCTACAGCCGTCCAGGTCGGTCTTGGAAGAGGACTGGTAAAATATCGATGGTAATTTAGATCGACCGGAAGACCGTCTTTGAAGACCGCGTAAATATCCTGGGTGTTGCCGATATCCTGCAGTGGATCACGGTTCAAAATCACCAGATCGGCAATCCTACCCTTTTCAAGGGTTCCCAAATCTTCACTCCGATCCAGAAACTCGGCTGGAAGCCGCGTTGCCGAGACAATGGCCTGCTCGGGAGAAAGTATCTTTTCGTGGACCAGCAGTTCCAGTTCGTGGTGCAGGCTTATGCCCGGGGGCACGGCACTCTCGGTGTCGGTTCCGACCAGCAACTTCCCGCCCGCCTCAACAAATTGCCGATAAAAGAGAACTAGATTTTCATACCCCGTCCGAAGTATCTCTTCCCTGTCTTCATTGTTACCTCCGGTGGCATACAGCGGAAGACGAAACCACCTGCGCAGTGAATTATCGGGCACATAGCTCAGTTCCACATCACTGAAAAGCCTTTGGTAGTCGAGCGCAAACTTAGCGGACAACGGATGCACACCCTTGGTCCGATAGTGCAGATCAGGCTCGATGTAAACATCCTCTTCAATTAAGATCCGGATCAGATCCTCAAAGAGCTCCGGCTGCATGAGCGATGCGGGTCCCACCACCGGCAGATGGGAAAGTTGTTCTGCCCGTTTTCTGAGTGCCGGAGGAGTTGTGGCACGAGGTATACCGGTACCATGAGCCAGCACATCGACTCCCGCCATGGCTCCCTCTCGAGCGTCAAAATAGGACCCCAGATGTCCGACGACACGCTTGCCTGCTTGGTGGGCTTCATCACTGATGACCTTCGCCAATGCTGGAGTGATTTCGGCTTGAATCTTAATGAAGTCGACGTCTTGCTCGATCAGGCGTCGAGTCGCGGCGATAGCCTCTTCCCGGCTGTTATGAACAGAAATGGAGTGGGGTAAGCTCACTAGTCCCACTGCTGGACCGGTAGAAGGCGTCCCCGCGGGGGGTGTTGAGACGGGTCCTCCCAGCGGATTACCGGCTGTAAAGATCCTGGGGCCGATAATCTCGCCTCGAGCGATGGCCTCTCTTTGAGCGATTTCCCACTCGAAAACTCCTCCCAGTAGAAGAGCCGAGGTGACGCCATGGGCCAAGTACAGTTCTGCTTCATACCCATAATAGTGGACATGGGAATCGATTAGACCGGGGATGATGAACTTACCTTTGGCGTCCATGACTCTTGCCCCATCGGGACGACGAACCTGGCCCGCTGGCCCGACATCCTGAATTCGCCCATCGCCAAGAACAATGATCCAGCCCTTCTGAGGCCCGCTGCCCGTACCGTCGATAATCGTTGCCCCCTCAATGACGACAACCTCTTCTCCCCTCCTGTTCTGTGCGATGACCGCTGGAAAAAACGTATTCAAGAGGAAAAGAGACACCCCAAGCAGAATTGCCGCAGGATTCTTCTCAAGCATGCTGTGCCCTTTCTGGAGTAGACCCGGACAGGATTGATTTTCGGGCCGATTCTATCTTGCTAAAAAAGCCCGGTCAAGAATCGGCCAGCCCTCACTACCCAAGCACAATAACCGCTCATCCGAGTGTTGCGACCGCAAAAACAGCCAATAAACACCCGCGACACCACAACTGCTGGCCAGCCGAAGACCACTGTTGGCCACCACTCAGGCCTGCGTCTTTCCCCTCCAGACCAGGTAAGGGGTGTGATGGGTGTCACCACCTTGCATGCGTAATATAGCTAAATTAGGAGCTGGAGCTTTAATGATGAAAAAATATATCACAGGTTTATCTCGCACCCTGTTCGCCGGCGGCCTACTCCTGGTCCTGACCAGCAGCCTTGGCTGCTCGAAGGTCTCGAGTATCATGCCTTTTAAAGGAGATCCTACGGTTCAGGTACAGAGCGCAACCGTCAATATTCGACAGTCGGCCACCACTAATTCGAAAATAATCACAACTGTGAAGCGGGGCGAAAAACTCAAGGTGACCGATAAAACTGAGTCTTGGTACAAAATCAAAACCAAGGCAGGCAAGACCGGTTGGGTGCACGCTAGCCTGGTCAAGTAGTTCCATCCCAAGAGAATCCAGCTCGTTTGGAGCTAAGAGATAGGAGACAGAGACCTCTGCCTCCTATCCCCCTTTTCCTGTCCCAGTGTCTACTGTCTTATCTGGATCATGGAAGGCCTGGGGGAAAGACTTTATTTTCCACGAATGACTTTCGAGTCTTTTCGAAACTTCTCAGTCAGTAATTTTTTCTTTCCTATGATTCCGACATTTCTGAATCGACATCGTTTGAACATACAGTCTCTGAAGGTAACCACTCCCATGAATTGATCCTGATTAATTTCGATCAGGACGCTGTTGGGATCCCCAAAAAAGGAGGAGTCTGTTAAAACAGTTCCATCCCCAAAGTGGATGACTGCAGGGCCTACAAAGTCACGATTTTCATAGACCTTGTCCTCCACAAGGGAAGTTTTCTCCGCTAATTTTGTCAGATAAATCGTTCCCGGTTTCCTGTAACCTGCCAGCAGAATTAATCCCACTCCGACTAGGGACATTGCTAGAGTTCCCCACCCAGTATCCAAAAACTGAACTCCGGCGGAGACCCATCCTTGGGTAACGCGGTCGCCGCCGCCAAGTAATTCGGTAACAAAATCGATGTCGTCGAGAAACTCGATCATCCGCCAGATAGGCTTGGCAAGGAAAACGATCCAGCCCATTAAGGCAATCGGCTTGTGGAGGTTCTCGGTAATACGCCAAGCCATCCTCCCATTATATTCCCACCTGGTGTCACCAGATCATTGCTTTCGGGGGTGAAATAAAAGAAGGATAGCGGCCATGAGGCCAGGCTGCCTTGACCAGCGAATCAGCCCGTGCTTCTTCCGTAAACCAGCCGGGGTTGTGCCACATGCACCTTTATGGTCCGTCCTTCCACTTCAGTGCCATCCAGGTTTTGAATTGCTTTTTCAGCCTCCAACTTAGTGCCTCGTTTCATAAATACGGTAACGTGATAAGGCAAGCCGTTAACGAAGAGCCTTTTTGTCATGTCCACCTTGACTCATGGTCCGATTCAGGTGCAGCTTTCGTCTATCCCAGGACACCACTTGTAGCAAGGAGAACACTCAGCAGGTAGGTTGTGATCAGTACGACCACAGTCAACAGTACCGGAGACACGACCAGCAAAACAGCGACCATTGCGAATTTTTGGATCATATTAAGTCCCTTTTTACAACCACTGCCGCGTTAGCGTCTCGGCAAAGCTTTGGAGCTTTAGGACAATTGTTGGCCTATAAAGTTGCGCCGACGCTGAGAAAAGGGGGTCCGGGGATGACAAAACCGCGACGAGGCATGCAAACCTTGTCATTTACAAGTAAGATACGGGGAGGATGTGGGTTCGAGTCCGAGGGCAACCTTCTCGAAGCCGTTATTGCTTTTAGATCATGATGGTTCAAAAAAAAGTTCTTTTCACTGCTTGCACGATCGGGATGATCTTCTGCACATACGGTCTCTTACCCGGCTTTGCACTCCCTTCTGTTCCTCAAATACCCACCAGCAACAGCTTCAAGGCCAAGCTTCCCGATGGCGAGGGGCGGCAATATGTGCAGACCCTTTGCACTTCCTGCCATGACCTGGAACGGGTCGTCAACCAGCTCAAAAATCTCGACGCCTGGACGGCAACGGTATCCGATATGCTGGGAAGAATTTCTCCAAACATGGAGAAAGAAACCGCAATCATCTCCGACTATCTAACGAGCCATTATGGAGTCGTCACTTCGGCCGCTCTGACCCTGGTTCACTCCTCCTTGAAGCAGGACGATCTGCCAGCAGCGGAGAGTCTGATACGAGAAAATGTCGGATCTCTTGGCCAGGAATTGACCCAGATTCTCGAGGACATGGATCGCGGTTTTGACGAACTGGGAAGACAAAAAGCACGTTACGACGTCCTTCAGGACAAGTTCTCTCAGTTTCAAGCCACCTGGATGCCCTATGAAGACGTCTTTCGGCTGTTTTCCAGCGTTACGGACCAACCGGGTTTCTCGAAGCGTTTTCAGGCTAAACGGCTGCGTATTGAAGGAGCCAGGCACACGACCCGTGCCGATTACTTCTGGGACCGTCAGGAATATGGCGAAGCACTTCAAGAGTATGACCATGGGATCAAGAAATTACAGGCTGCAATCCCTTTGGCTGAAGCAGTCAACGATCAGAAACTGGTTGCCGCTTGTTTAACCAACATTGGCTACAATGAAATTTATTCGGGTAATTCCGCTGAAGGCCTACGGGTTTACTCCCAAGCTCTCCAGATCGCCGAGCAGAGGCACGACGATGTTTTCCAGGGCATGTACCTGCTCAACCTGGGAACATTCCATTTGTATACGATGCAACCCCAGGAAGCGTTGGATTACGCCCTGCGGGCAGCGGAGATGAATCGCAAAATTGGCCGCAGGACTTGGGAAGCAAATGCTCTATTGAATGTCGGAGCTACCTACCTGTCCTTGAGAAAAAAGGAAGAGGCTCACAGCTATTTACAAAAGGCTTTGCTGAAGGCCGAGGAAGCGAAGGATCGGCGGAGCACCGGCAGGATCCTGTTCAACCAGGCTCTGGTCACGACTCAGATGGGTCTCATTGAAGAAGCCGCCCGCTTGATGGAAGAAGCTCTTGAATGGTATTCAGAATATAACGTCGTTTACAGCCAAGCCGAAACCGCACTGCTTCGGTATCAGGGAGTGCGTTTTCTGGTCAGTACCTATCAGAAGCTAAAGAACCCGGAGAAAGTGAAGCACTACGCATCTCAGGTGAAAGAACTCCTGAGCGAGGACCCCCAGAAGCTCAGGACCTACCTAGAGGACCCTCACCTGAATTTTCTCAAATGGGAAAAATTCAGAATGCAGCACCCTCAACTTTTCCCATAGACCCTCCTCACTTCCCCGGTCACGGCTCGCCCCTATACCGCTTCGTGACAGGAACCTATGCATAATCCTGGCTAGAACCAACTCCCTGAATGAACGATCCACCCTATTTTCCTTCCCCTGAAGACCTGTTGCCGACCCCCGCGAACAACTATAAGATAGCGGTGTTTCGGTTGCCAGCTGAAGTCCAACTCAGTTAGATGAAAGGTTGAAAATGGATCACCACGAACAGACCAACTCACTGTGGAATCCTGCAACAAGCTCACCTGACCGACCGGCAGACCCTTCGGAGTCCCTCAAACCATAGGATTCAGAGGAATACGGAGACGATTCAATGACACTGGTCCTTAGGGGCGTCGAAGTGACGCTGAGGCCCCTATCCATGGATGATGTAGAGGCGCTGGCGGCCGCATCGGCGGAGTCGCGTAAACACTACGGCTTCAGCGAGATTCCTGAAGGTCTGGAAGAAACGCGGCGGTACGTGGAGAAAGCCTTACGCCAACAGGCTGCGAAGCAACGTATCCCCTTTACAATCGTCTGGTGCGGTCGAATCGTCGGAACCACAAGTTACTATGACTTCCAACCCTGGGAATGGCCTGTCGGCTGCGATCTTCAACGCCTGGATCGGCCTGACGCCCTTGAGATTGGATACACGTGGCTGGCTGCCTCTGCCCAACGGACCCGCTGTAATACGGAAGCTAAGTATCTTCTTCTTTCCCATGCCTTCGACTTCTGGGAGGTTCATCGCGTCTCGTTGAGAACCGATGTCAGGAACGAGCGCTCCCGTCGTGCCATCGAGAGACTCGGTGCCCAGTTCGAGGGTGTGCGGCGGGCAGATTTGCCGGGTCAAGACTGCACGGTTAGAGACTCGGCGTTTTATTCAATCGTAAGCGCAGATTGGCCGCAGCTGCAAAACCGGCTCAGAGAAATCCTGGAGTCCTGAGTAGTCGTGAAGCTTGCCCAGATTAGGCATAGGTTCCTGTCACGAAGCGATGAAAGCGCCGACCTGGCTGCGTTCCGCGACGCGCGACAGGTGGCCCCGAGTGGTTCGCCGGGACCGTCAGGATTGCAATGACTCCGGAATGTGGGAGGCACCTCAGGTGCCGAATCCGAAAAGAATGGGGAAAGAATAGGCGAGAGTTATATCGTATTCCGCGGTAAGAGCTATTTAGGGATCGAACTGTTCGGCACCTGAGGTGCCTCCCACATTCCGGAGGTTCTTGCCACTCGTGGCAAACATCACATTCAGGGCGGATGATGCCGTCGTTGCAGTAGAGAATCCATGCATAAACTGGGCTTCGACGTTAATCGTTGAGGGGGTCAAAGACAATTCAAATTGCGCTGAGCTACTCGCTGGGTTCCCTCCCTGGCGGTTGCCTTCCGCCCCCTCCAGGCGTAACATCGAGGCGCTACCAACCACCTAATTTGCAGGAGGAAAGCAAGATGAAAGCACTCACAACGCTATGGCTACTCGGCATGTTCCTGGCGACTCCGGCACTGGCGGATGATGTGGAGGATGTGAAGGCTGCAGAGATGGCCGCCCGGGCTGCCGAGGCCGCGGGTAATACCCTGGGCTTTTTCAAAAACATGGTTCCGGAATTCAGCATTTTCCCCCCCACGGCTGGGCTGTTGGCCCATACCGCCACCGAGGAGAACAGGCTGCGGATTCAGGCGGGATTTGATTCGGGTATCAAGTATGACATTCAAGTCCGGAATCTCGACGTCAAGATCTACGGGAACACAGCCGTCAGCACCTATTATGTCGTAGCAACGATCCACCGACCCGAGGTTGAGTCAGTACGATGGAATCTGCGAATGACCGGTGTGTGGGTCAAGCAGGCAGGTGAGTGGAAGATTGTTCACCGTCACGAATCACGCTTGGCACTACGTCAGTAGGCTCCGGTTCTCATTGCCTTTTAACCCCTGAGGGACCCTACGGAAAGTCTTGTTACACAGTCCTGGAAGACTTTATGGTCGGCAGGACCCTTTCGATCCTTAAACGATCCGACAAGGAGGTCTGAGATGAAAGCACTAACTACCCTATTCGTGGTTGGCATGTTCGTAACGACTGTCGCCATGGCCGATGATGTGGATGATGTGAAGGCGGCGATTCGCGGCCACTTCGCTGCGGTCAACTCTGGGGATGTGGCTGCCTACACCTCCTATTACTCAAACCAAGGGAGTGCCTTCAGTGGCGGCGAACTCCTGGAGAGGCTCTCTGTTGAACAACGCAAAAACAACTTTCAAGCGGGGGTAGACAGTGGTTTAAGGCGTAATCTACAGATGCGGAATCTCGAAGTTCAAATCTATGGCAATGTAGCCATTGCCACGGGTTATCTGCTTGGGAGCACTACGAATCCAGATGGCACCACCCAACGAACCAGCCAACAACGAACGGGCGTCTTGATCAAGCAGGGTGGACAATGGAAAGAAGTTCACCGCCATAACTCACCGCTCACAATATCGACACCAACGGATGAGGACCGATTCATCGGCACCTGGAAACTCGCCTCCTTTGAACGCCGTGGACCTGACGGAGAACTGGGGCCCTCGGCCAACTCCTACAGGAATGGGTTACTCGTCTACACCCCAACAGGTCATATGTCCCTCCAGCTCACCCGGGAGAACCGTCAACAGTTTGAGGGACGCGCCTCCCCAGAGGAAGCGCAGGCCGCCCTTTACAGCTATATCGCCTATTACGGTACTTTCACGGTCAACCAGACCCAAGGCTCCATCACCCACCACCGGCAAGGCCACCTGATCCCCGACAGGGTCACGGACGGGATGCGATATTTCAGGTTCTCGGGTAACCGACTGATGTTAACGGCACCCCCAACCGGCGAGGGGATGACCACCACCCTGACCTGGGAACGCATCGAGTAGATCACAGCGATTCCCATAGCCTGTGAGCCCCTCACGGCGTAGCATCCAGGCAACTCTGTCTATAGCTGGGAGGGGCTTCATGATGGGCAAGATCCTCTCGCCCTAAAAAGTTCTAGAGAAGATCGGCCAGGGTGGCATGGGTGAAGTCTTCCTGGCTCAGGATACAACACTCAAGACCCAGAGACATTGACTGTCTCATGACCACTTGTCTGCGTAGTCGGAGATCACAGGAATAATCAACCGTTCTCCTTTGAGTGCCTTAATCATCGCAACAATATGAATGAAAAGAATCACCAACCACAAGAGTGGAGCAACGGCGCAGCCGAGGAACATTCCAACGAATGGGAAACTGGAGAGGATCGCCAAAGCAATGAAAAGAACAATCCAGCTGACCAGCAGGACCAGTCCGTGTTTGGCATGCCACTGCACTTCCGGGTCATCCTTCTCCACCAGCAGAGGAACCAGGGCCAGAATCCCCAGGTAAGACAGGATCAGCATGACTGTCCGATTCGACGATTCCTGCTGTGAGGGTGGTGACGGTGGGGGAGACTCCGGAGTATCCGAGGCAGGGGGTGTGTCTTGCATATTCCTCTCCTTCGGCTTGTAATCTACTCTGAAGCACTCGAACGAAACCTGGTTTCATTGGTAGCACAGCTTGGCTCCGCAAACAAGCCTTCTTTTTCCCTCCCGGCCAGGGCAATCCAAGACCCAAACCGGGCTACGCCCTCTGGCCTTTTCCATTGCCTCCCAACCCTTGAAGGCGTAACATTGAGCGCAACTGCACTGCACGAGGGGGAACTTCATGGTCGGCACGATCATCAGCCATTACAAGAAATTGGCCAAGCGACTATGGGCTCCAACTCCCCCACAGTGTCAACGTCCAAATGTCCGAT
>JADFOI010000054.1 GCA_022562935.1 Acidobacteriota bacterium | reverse complement strand
CCAGCCTGTCCTCCATGGATGAAAAGGAGTGAATCCAAATGACAATCCAAAATGGGTGGAATGGTTCAGGAAACACCACCGTGATTGACCGTCTGGTCTTTTGGGCCAGGGATGTCACCGGAAGCCAGCGGCTGGAGTTCGCCGGGGTGGATGGCCACCGCCTGGCAGGGGACGTTGCCGAGTCGGTGGCACAGGAAATGGAACTGCCCGAGGATGTTCCCTATTCCCTGCGGGACAACACCAACGCCCGAATGCTTGTGGATGACGTGGCGTTGGGCAGTCAGATCCAGTCTGACTCGGATCTGGTGGTGATTCCTCGTTCTCACCTCGGGTAGAGGTTAGCCCGGATTATACATAGTCCGGGCTTAGCTTGGCCCGGCATGATGGGGTCATGCCGGGCCTGATCCTGAACGTTTGGTGCTGCACGGACAAAACTTTGTAACTCATGCAAGAGACTTCCATGATTCAGAAAAAAGAAAGAGGCGCTGGCAATGAAACCCAGTTCGCCGTGGAGATCTGGGAAGACGATCGGGTGCTGGTCCGCGAGCCGGTGAGTCGCGCTGACCTGATTTTCGCGCGCGATGAAACTTGGATCCATGGTTTACGAACGGGAAATCTGGGATGGAATCTGCACGATCTTTCCATGTCTGTTCTTCCAGGAAAAGAAGATTCCTCAGGTCGTTTGTCGAGCTACTACGTTGAATTAGGTGAGGGTGAACGAACCGTTCGTCGAAAGTTCTCAATTCTAAGCTTATCCTCGGTGGCCGTCCGTGCAAAGAAGCGGCTTGGGGAGGACAGCGCCGAAATGGATCGGGAGCTCATATTCTACCTGAGGCAGCTGCAGGCGGATTCTCAGGATAGGAGCACCGTCGAGTCGAGAGCCGGCGAAACAGCGAGAGGAATGGGGGTGGGGACCCTTTTGACCCGGAAAACGGAAATTCCCGATTTCGAGAGTGCCTCCCTGACCGAGTATCTCCGTGACAGTGAGATTCTCCAAAGTCCCTCTCTTCCATTAGAGGAGGATCAGGATGTGGTGCCTGTGTTTCTTACCCGTGAGGTGTGGGATCAGACCGATGCCCTGGCCCGCCGGGGGGGTGATAAAGAGTCTGCGGCCATGTGGACCGGGCGCTTGATGAGGGATGGGGAGTCTCCGGAGTTTTTCATGAGGATCGACTGCTGTATTCCGGCAGAGCTTGCTACCGAAGAAGAGTATTCCGTCACCTTTTCCGGCTCCACCTGGGCTGACCTGGAAGGGCGTCTTGCCGTTCGGCGCAAGCGCTTGAACCGGCCTGCTGAACGATTTCTCGGCTCCGTTCATGGCCATAATTTCCCGGTGCCCCCCGATGCAGAGGGGAACACTCAGTGCGCGGCCTGCTCCCAGGCCGAGATATGCGGTCGAACCACCGCTTTTTTGAGTCAGGATGACGAGAGGTGGCATCGAAGCGTTTTTTTGAAACAGCCCTGGGCGACTCTCCTGATTTACGGATGGAATGCCCGCGGTGAGAAGGATTTCAAGCTGTACGGACTCAAGGATGGCCGCCTCCAGCCCCGCAGTCTTCGTTTATTTAAGGCTGACCCTGAATAGAACAGAAAGGTAGGAATAAAATGGCAAACTTGAAGCTGACCCCGGATCTTATGGAGCACTTGCTCTCCTCAAACCACTCGGCCAGGGTCCGAGCGAGGATCTTTTACGACCTGGTCAAAGGTGCTGGCAAAAAACCGGAACCGATGCTCGAGTTTATGGAAGAGTTCTTCAAGCTCATTGAGCGGCCCTCCGCTGAAGATGCCAAGTTGAAAGCGCTCTACGAATCGGTCATCAGTGAGCTGGAAACAGGGCCGGCACGGCCTGCCACCTTTATCGCCAAGGCCAATGGAGGCCTTCCCAAATCGCTGCCGAGAGTCCATGTCATCACACCCGACGGACAGGAAAGATTTCCCATTCTACATCCGGGCTTGAAACTCAGGGGCCTCGAGCCGGGAGTGACCGTCTTTCTGAGTGCCAATGGAGCCATGGTCCTGGGACTCACCCGTAGCCTCCCCGAAGTGGGACTGGAGGCTCATTTTTTATGCCGCCTTCCTGATTCAAAAAAGGTTGAGGTCACCTTGCGGGACGAGAGGCTGGTGCTGCATGCCTCAAAGGAGATCCTCGAGGCCGAAGAATCAGGAACGATGAAGCGTGGGGCCCCATTGCTGATCAGCCCGACCCGGGAATTCGCATTCCGTTGCCTCCCCGCCCAGGAAGATAAGGGTTACCGGTTTGTGGATACCGAAAAAATCCCCGACATCGAAATAAGCCGGGATATTGGAAGGCCGCATTGGGTTCTGGGCTGGCTCATCCGGCGCATGCGGATCTTGTTGGATCGACCGGATATTTTAGAGCGCTTTGATTTGAGGCCCCGCTTCAGCGTGATGATGACCGGACCCACAGGTGTGGGAAAGACTCTTCACATCAAGGCCTTTCTCTGCGAATTTCGACGAATGCTGGAGAAGCGCACCGGCCGCACGGATTTGGGCAGCCGCGTGATACGGGTCAAGACCTCCGACCTGCTGAGTGAGTATCTGGGTCGCAGCGACAAACAGATCGACGAGTTATTCGACGACATTCACCAGCTCGCAGCTGAAAAAGTAGAGAGTGCTCAGGGTGAACTGCTGGGTTTGCCCATCGTGGTCATTCTGGAAGAAGTCGAAGCGTTGGGCAGGAGACGGGGCGCTCACGACGGAGCGGTTTACGATCGCATCATTGGCACCATGCTCCAGCGGCTTGATGACCCAATCGATGATCTAGGCCGTTTGCCCATTATGCTGATTTCCACCTCAAATCGGCCGGACCTGGCGGATCCGGCGATTCTCCGTCGACTGGGATTCCTGCGCGCCAACTTCACCCGATTGGAGAGCGAAGACCTGGCGGCGATCCTCTCCAAGAAACTCAAGGTGAATTACCTCTACAGCCCACAGGACGGACTCAATGAAGACCAGATTCGGCCCAACTTGATTGACCGGGTCGTCAATTGGTTCTTCAACTCCAACGGAAGCAATCCGGGAATTGTGGAGGTCGTTCTGAGGGATGGGAGCCGGATCGTCAAGCATCGCCGCGATTTCCTCAGCGGGGCTTTAGTGGAACAGGCCGTCTCCAACAGCATCGATCAAATGGCTTTTGCCATGGAGGAATCCGGGGATGACCGCGACATCGGCTTCACGCCAGAAAGCCTGATCGAGTCCTTCCGACGACAGGTCGACAATCTGGCCGAAAGCCTGACGGCCTGGAATGCAGCAGATCATCTCGATTTGCCTGAGCACAGTTTGGTGGCCTCGGTCAATCGATTGCCCGGGCTCTATAGCCGGCCTGAGGCCTTGCTTGCTGAGAGTCAATGGCCGGAGCAAGAACAGAAAACAGACCAGAAAACAAAGGAGGAAGTCCATGAGTAAGGAACGTGAAAGAAGTAGAGAAGTTTTGACAGGCCCTGACCCGTTCAGCGATGATTTCGAGTCCTTTCATCCTGCGGAAGCCAGTGTCGAGGTGATTCACGGCGTTCACAGCCATACCATGCCTCTGGTGGGGATGACGGTCCGTCAGGCCCGAGAGGAGCTCTCGGAACGGATGCATATCGACCCTGATGCTTTGGCGGTGGTGGATGGAGAAGAAGTGAGCCAGGAGGCGGATTTCGTGCTTGCCGGGAAACAAATCCTGAATTTCGTCAAACCCGCCGGGGAAAGAGGTCACACTCCGATCCGATGAAGTTTTTGAGAAAGGAACACATCCATGAGCGACAGAATGATCATTGAGAACTCGATGGTCACCATCGAAACCGAAGAAGGTGCGCGATTCGAGCATCCCGAGTCGCTGCTGGTGGAGATGCTTCGTCAAGAGAACACTCCGCCTCTTGGGGGGAATTTTCTTCCCGACGGCATTAAATTTATGGAATGGCGTGATCCTTACCTGCTGGTCGTTCACCAATACTCCCCTCATGTCCGCAGGCTCCTGTGGATTGATGAGCGGCGTTCTCTGATGCAGCACGGACCGGGTGTTGTGTATCGCCCGGTTCGTTTGAGCCTCCCCTACACTCTTGTCTTCGCCTTCTTCTATCGGCGAGGGGGAAAGCTCTTTCTGACCCACAACAATGAATTGTATTTTCGAAATCAGTCTTTCTGTTGTGAGACCGACCAGCTCTTTTACCCGGCACTGTTGAACATCTCTCGGATCGAGACACCCAGAAGGCAAAGACCCTGGATTTGTACGAACTATCTCGAATGCGATCCACAATCAGACTGGACACAGCACCTGGATCTCCTGCTGCACCACCTCTGGGATGGGGGCTTTAATCTGTCCAGCGAGCAAAATGGAGGTGCCAGCTGGTATACCCTTTCCAAAGGCATCCACCGCGACCTGCATCCCGTAAAAAAGTGGGAGCGAGCGACCAAAAAGGATCCCCGTTTCGCCCTCTCTGTCCCCTGGACACCGGTTCCCCTGACCTTTCGAGAACTTGTTGAGTGTATTTTCGAGGAGAGTTTCAACCCAACAACCAGACGGTTTTTGAGAGGGGCACCCTTAAGGAAAGGCGGCATCCCGTTGGCTCACCGTTTGATGAACTTCCAATTAAGAGCCAAGGGGGGAAGAAAAACAGGAGGGACTGATGCCTAAAATTCCTCTATATCTGAAAACTGAGAGGAATATGCCTCGTCCTCCAGATCCGGAGTACTATCTTCTGGCTAAAAACGGCCTGTTTCTGTGCCGCAACCATCGCTTCTTCCGGAGCGATGTTCGCACCCCACGGGCTCCGAAATGGCTGCTCGAGCACGAATCGAGGTGTAGGCTTGACTTGCCCCAGGTGGAGAGGCATACCCTCGAGATAATCGTGGGGTTTTTCGGTAGAGTCTTCGAGCTGCACGGCTCCGAGGCCATCGTTCTCCTTTTGTGGAATCAGCAAAAGCGGCGTTACCGAATCCTGGTACCCGAGCAGGAAGCGACGGTACGGGAGTCAGCGAGCGGCCTGCGCTCCGCCCTGGATGTTTCCTACAAGATTCCTCTTTCACTGCCACCCGGGGAACTCCTGGTAGGCGACCTTCACTGCCACGCTGGCGGGGACGCGTACTCCTCTGCCACCGACAGAGAGGACGAATACTACAGGGACGGATTTCATGGGGTGGTGGGTCGTATCCAAAGCGAACCACCTCGATTCCACCTTGAATTCATAGTCGATGGTGTGCGCTTCGGCATGGACTTCAAGAGTCTTTTCAAGGGTTATCAAAGACGCTGGAAGAAGGTACCCCAAAGGTGGCTCGACAGGGTCAAGGTCAAAGTGGAGCGATCACATTCTACGATCAACCAGCCCTATGTGATGAGCGGAGTTGGAAATGGACCACGGTTCGGCTAACCCAGATTCCTCGGGACTGGTCTTTCGTCTTGCCGAAAACAGCAGGATCAAGATCATAGGTCTTGGCGGAGTCGGTTGTATTGTTCTGCAGTTTCTGGCCATGCTTCTCAACAGTCTCAATCAACAGGTGAGATTGGTTCTGATCGATGGAGATGAGTTTGAACCTGCCAATTCCCAGCGGATGGCGTTTCACAACCTGGGTAATAAGGCTGAGGTCAAGGCTGCCGAGACGGTAGGACTTCTTGAGTCGGGCAATGTTGTGGTGGTGGCCGTTCCCAAGTATGTGTCAGAGGATAATGTAGGAGAGCTCATTGGTGATGGAGATCTCCTACTTTTGTGTTGCGACAACCATCCGACCCGAAAACTGGTGTCTGATCATTGCCAGAGGCTCTCCGATGTGGTCCTGATCAGTGGAGGGAATGAGGCCGTCAATCCCCCGGAGGAGCTGGGGACCTATGGCAACGTACAAATTGCTATCCGACAGGGAGGAAAGGATTTGACTGTTCCGATCACTCGGTTCCACCCCGAGATCGCCCATCCCCAGGGAAGAATGCCCACTGAAATGGACTGTGGGCAGCAAGCCGTCTCAGCGCCTCAGTTCTTGATCACCAATATGTTTGTGGCGGCGGCCATGCTGGGCTCATTTGTGGCCTATGCCTGCGATCGGCTGAGCTACCAGGAGATCAAGCTCGATGTTTTAGAGGCTCGCATGTTGCCGCAACTGATGCTCAGACGTTAGCCCGGATGATGCATAAATAATCTACTTTGGCGCCCAAACCATCCGGCGTGCTGCCCTTCCGGCGTTGTTTGCCACGAGTACAAGAACCTCTGGAATGTGGGAGGCACCTCAGGTGCCGAACAGCTCGATCCCTAAAATAGCTCCTACCGTGGAACACAAGATGACTCTCGCCATGCGTTCCCCATTGTTTTCAGATTCGGCACCTGAGGTGCCTCCCACAATCCGGAGTCGTTGCCATCCGAACTGTTCGGGCTCGCCTCACTGAAAATGGGGTTTCTCTTTCAGATAGTCCTTCCGCATGAGGGGGCGGAAACGTTCCATAAGTTCCTTATTGAGATCCAAGGGAGGTTTCTGTTCGGCCGGCAAAAGCGACACGAAGTCCACGCCGGCGATCTCTTCCCTGAAGGTCTCTTTGGCTTTCGCCAGCAGTTGTGGATCGATAAGAAAATCGACCAGTGAAGCCGCCAGAGCCTTGGCGCCAGCCACCGCCCCCTTGTGGGCGATTGAGGTGGCAGGTGCTACGCCCGCGGCCCAATGGTGGGCGGTGATGCCCGGGATGTTGGAAGGAAAGGTAATCCGACCCGTCGGCACCAACCAGGTCAGGTCACCTGAATCGTTCGCGGAGGTGCTTTGTGCAGTCGCTCCTCGCAGACTGCTCACCTGGTTCACCAATCCTATGGGTTCCACGTCACGGTTGGTCTGGAGCTCTTTGGCAAGGGCCTGTTCCTGGCTGTTCCACTCCGGCATTCCCACCCACTCAATGTTCCTGTGGATGACCTCGGCCGCCGTTTGGTTGGCACGGGTGGGCCAGACGGCACTGACGATGTTGACCGAGTAGCTGGTTCCTGTCATAAGAGCTGCGCCCTGGGCGATTACTTGGGCTCTTTCAAAAATGACGCTGACCTTCTCGGCGGTAGACTCGCGAAAGAACCACCAGATGGTCGCCTCATCCGGGATCACATTGGGTTGGACTCCTCCCGAGGTGATGACGCGGTGGCTTCGATGAGTCGGCTCAAGGTGCTCCCGGAATTTGTCGAATCCAAAATCCATGAGTTCCACGGCATCCAGCGCGTCACGGCCCTTCCAGGGAGCCGTGGCACTGTGAGCGCTTTCTCCTTTGAAGGTGAACTCTGCGGAAATCAGGGCGTACTGCCGAAGACCATACTGGGTTGAAAAGCGACTCCCGATGTGAGGGTGAAAGACAATGTCGACGTCGTCAAAGTAGCCGTCTCGAACCAGATAAGGGCGGCTGATAAGCTGTTCCTCCGCGGGGGCCCCGACGATTTTCAGGGTTCCACTCAACTTGAATTCCTCCATGGTTTTCTTGACGGCGAAGGCTGCGCCGATCATGACCGCTGCATTGACGTTGTGTCCCTCGGCATGGCCCGGAGCTCCTTCAACCAGAGGACGGTGCTCGGTGACCTCGGGAGTCTGGGAGTTCCCCGGAGTAGAATCAAACTCGGTATGAATGGCGATCACCGGTTTACCGGAACCATAGACCGCCATAAATGCGGGGGCCATGCCAGAAAGTGCCCTCTCGATGGTGAAACCCTCTTCTTCCAGGATCTCTGTCATGAGCTTGCTGCTCTCGATTTCCTGCATCCCCAGTTCGGCGAAGTAAAAGATGTTATCGCCCAGCAGGGCAATGGCTTCTCGATTTCGTTCCACCACCTCCACGACGAAGTCCTTCTCTCGAGGAATGGTCTGGGAAAAACCCGCGGACGATACCTGGGAAAAGATGGCCAGAAGACAAAGAATGCGTGCTGGAGTATGGAAATGCCTCATTTATCGTGCAGTTTATCGTAGAGAGGGCCAATGGGCTAGAAGATTGACAACCTGGCCAAATTATGAGATTCACAGATACTTGTTGATGGAAGCGAGGTAGGGGCGAGCCGGTGGCTTGCCACGAGTGGCTCGCCCGAACAGTTGGGATGGCTCATACGGTTCGGGTCAGCCACCGGCTGACCCCTATGGGTTTGCCTGCATAGGATAAAAACATGGGTTGGCAGGATCTAGAAGACATTAAGCAGCAATTGACGCCTGCTGAAATTAGGTTTGAGGAGGCAAGGCGGAGCATTGGAGTGGGACTGGGACCCCTTGCCTTCCTGGTGATTGCCTTCCTGTTGCCGCCCCTTCCGGATGTCACCTCTTTGGGGATGAGAACTCTGGGGATTTTTGCCTGGGTGGTGATCTGGTGGATCACAGAAGCGATTCCCATACCGATGTCGGGACTTCTGGGTCTTGCACTGCTGGCTATGTGCGGTGTCTTTTCTGTTACCCGGGCTTTTTCCTCCATGGGGCACTGGGTGATCCTCTTCTTGCTGGGCGCTTTTATGATCGCCCACGCCATGACCGTCAGCGGGCTCAACCGCAGGTTTGCCTATCGGATGATCTCTTTTGAGTTCATCGGAGGTAATTCCTGGCGGCTGATGGTCATGTTTCTGGTAGCGGTGGCGATGCTGAGCTCGATCGCCTCTGATACGGTCTCGACGGTCATCTTTATGGCCATCGGAATGGGTCTGCTCAGAGCATTGAATATTTCACCGGGAAGTCGCTATGGCGAGATGTTGATTCTTTCCATCGCCTGGGCGGCTCTGTATGGTGGCATGATAACGCCGGCGGGTTCTCCGCCCAATCTCATAGGAATCGGCCTGGTCAGTGACTCTCTGGATTTTCAAATCGGCTTTGCTCGCTGGATGGTGGTCGGCCTTCCCATGGCAGTCTTGGGAATTCTGGTCATGTTGGCCGTGATCCGATTCAGTCTGAAGGACGAGTTCGGAAAGATCAATATCGACCCCGAGATTGTCCGAAAAGCCCGTGAAGAACAGGGTCCCATGACCCGGGGAGAGAAAATTGCCGGCTTGGGGATGGGTACCGCGATCACCCTCTGGCTGACTCCTGATATTGTGAATGTCCTTTTAGGCAACACTCATGCCGTGAGCCTCTGGATTCGTGCCCACTTCGGGGGGCAGAATGTTGCAGTGGTGGCACTGCTTGTTGCCGCATCGATGTTTCTGATTCCCATCAATTGGAAGGAGAAAAAATTCCCTCTTACCTGGAATCAGGCGGCCGAAGGGATTGAGTGGGGAACTCTGGCGCTGATTGCCGGAGCTCTGGGAATTGGAAGTGCTCTTGCCGATCCTACGGTCGGTTTGGGCAACTTCTTTGCATCTGCACTGGGGAACGTTGCCGGTCCTGGAACCTCTCCCTTTATCCCTCTCTTCGTGGTGGTTCTTTTCATGGTATTTATGACCAGTTTCATTTCCAATAACGCGGCCATCAGCATCGTGGCTCCTATTGTCATTTCCATCGGCTCCGCCCCAGGTTCCACCTTGAATCCCTTAGCGGCCGTGATGGCGGTGGCTATGGCCGCTTCCATGTCCGTGATCCTCCCCTGCTCAACCCCTGCCACGGCGATCGTTTTTGGCAGTGGCTACGTCCGGATTCTGACCATGTTCAAGAAGGGGATGATTCTGGCGCTCACAGGGGTTGTGATGGCCACCTTTGTTGCCTATGTCATTGCGGATTTTGTTTTTCCCTGGCCGACGCCCTAAAAGTTGGGGTGCCAACATCGGGGCACAGCTCGTATGAAGAGTACGCTGAGAGACACTACAGAAGGAGAGTAAATTCATGCCAAAAGTAAATCTACCGCGTGTGCCTGTGGAAGAGAGAGACCATCGCTGGCGACAGATTCGGAAGGCCATGCAGGAAGACGATCTGGACGCGCTGTTTGTCTGGGGAAGCAACCGTTCCTGGGGTGTGGGCCTGGCCAACCTCAGATACCTCACTCACATGGGATGTAGAGAGGGAGTGGCGATTTTTCCGCTGGAAGGAAATCCCAAGTGTTTTACCAGTAATCCGCATCATTTCCAGCCCTACAACTGGTTCGCTTCGGTGCAGGAGTGGGTGGATGATATTGAGCCGATGACGGGAACGGACCCGATCGTGGAGGCTATGAACTCGATGGGACTCTCGGGAGCAAATATCGGCGTCGTGGATCATGTGGGAGCCTTGAGTCACCATTCCCTGCCTTATTGGCCCTTCAAGAAGATTCAGGATTCGATGCCCAGAGCCCGTTTCCTGGATGCCACTGAGATCTTGGAGAAGATTCGTATGATCAAGAGGCCGGTGGAGATCGAGTTCTTAAAGAAAGCAGGCAAGATCGGTCTCAAGATGCTGGAGCGAATGATTGCTTCTTCAAGGGAAGGAGTCAATGAGCGTGTGGTGTATGGCGACATGATGCGGGAGTTGGTCGTCAACGGGGGTGAAGATTATGCCATGAATCTCTTTACGACTGGGTCTGCCGTGGACTCCGAGCAGCAGCATCTTCTGCATGGTCATGAGGCTCCCAATAGCCCCGTGGATCGCGTCCTGAAGAAGGGGGATCTGGTGATGACGGAATACCATGCCAATTATGGGGGTTATCTGGTGGGCATCGAACAAACCATCTCAGTGGGAGAGCCTCCCCCCAAGGTTCTGGACATTCACAAGGTCTGTGTTGAGGTCTTCCAGGAGGGAGTGGACAGCATGCGGCCGGGCAAGACGCTGCGCCAGGTAGTCGATGCCTTTCGAGCTCCGGTCAAGAGGGCGGGGATGGAGTACATCGAGTGTGGAATCCATGGGCACGGCATGTCCTCCCCTGAATTTCCCAGCTGTGTTTACTCCTCAGAGTCCGACCACCAAGGCTTGTCCGGAGCGGGATTTCTCTCCATGGAGCTTCAAGAGAATATGGTCTTCGGTACCAACATCGACGTCTTCGAGCCGAAATGGAGACCCGACATCGGAGTCATGCTGGGTGACACCATTTGGATCAGCAAGGATGGGCCCCAGGCGCTGTGCGATACTCCGCTGGAGTGGACAAGCGTCTGAATCGTCTGTCCCTCAAAGTTGGGGCAGGGGAACCTGCATACAGAGGTTCATCACCGGCGCCACTTCCTGCAAGACGGCCAATATGGCTTCGATCAGGTCCGAGCCCGTCGAGTCCTTAATCTCATCGGGCGCCATGGGATAGTAGAGCTGGAAGACCACCCACTCCTGATCCGAATACCCGGTCAGGGTCTGCCTCAACTCAGCCGCCCTGGGGAAATTCAGGTGTGAATAGCGGGTATACCTTTCCCGGCTGCCTGCGTGAATGTGGAAATGGTCCTCCAGGACCAGCCGCCGAAGGGCCCGATAGAGTCTCGACCGGTCCCCCCTCAAACCTTTGATCAGCCGATGCCAGTCCCAATCTTTCTGCAACTGGTAAGCGGGACGGTCTTTGGGACTCTTGCCCAGCCCCCGTTCCACATGAAGTCCCGACTTGAAAATCAACTCGTTGCGGTCCACCTTGATGAAGAATTTGGAACAGCTGAAATTATGGCTGCTGGACAAAGGTTTGGCGATGCGGTTGGCCTTGGGCAAAAAGCAGATCCACTGCCAGTAAACACCCCTTCCCCAGCGGTCAATGACAAAGTCTTCCCGGTACCGGGCCTGGAGGGTGTGCTTGAGAATTTGAGTGATTCGTTGGTGAGGTTCCAGATGACCCACCCGAATGCCTCTTTGAAAATCCAAAAATTCGGGTCGAAAACCATCCAGGCGCATGAGTTAGTTTGTGCATTATACCTCGTGCATTTGTGCTGTCGTGCCTTACCGACACATAGGTGAGTACATCTGACAGGATTCGGCACCTGAGGTGCCTCCCACCTTCCGGAGGGTTTTGCTAGCGGCCAATCTGGAGACAGTAAGGTCAGCCCTCAGCAGAACCCCGGCCACTTGCAACAAACTGGGGACTAAGTTGAATGTGGGAGGCACCTCAGGTGCCGAATCTGCTCTGGATTCACCTCTGAGTGAGAAAAGCACGCTAGCACGACAGCACGAGCGCACGACTTGTTAGAATATAATTTGTTTGTTTCGCTCCTCTGCTGTGGCAGTGATGATGCTGGTGAAGACCTGATGAAAGAAAGCGCGACCGAGCACAAACAGGGCGGGTTGACCCAACTTCCGGCGACCGCCATCTGTGGAAACGACATCACCTCCTCCTGTCTGTACGTTTCCGCTCTAGCCATCACACAAGCCGGTCAGTGGGCGTGGCTTTCGCTGCTGATTGTGGCTGGAGTTCTCTTCCTTTACCGGAAAATCTATGCTGAGGTGGTGGGAGCACTGCCTCTGAATGGGGGAGCCTACAACGCCTTGTTGAACACCACCAGCAAGTCGTGGGCCTCCATGGCCGCCTGTTTGACTCTGCTTTCCTATATGGCTACCGCAGTCATTTCGGCCAGTGAAGCCATGCATTACACTCACAACCTATGGCACGGCCTCCCGGTGATCCCCGGGACCGTAGTGCTGCTGGCCATTTTTATGATGCTGACCATCGTGGGAATCCGAGAGGTGTCCCAGGTCGCAGTCGTTATCTTTATCACCCACCTGAGCACTTTAGCCCTTCTGATTGTCATAGGAGTCTGGTTCGTCGCCTTCAACGGTCTGGACACGCTCTGGGCCAACTTCGCATTTCCTTCAGAACGCGGCCTGGCCCCGGCAATATTTTTCGGGTTCGCGGCGGCGATGCTGGGGATTTCAGGCTTTGAGAGCTCGGCAAACTTTGTTGAGGAGCAGGCCGAAGGAGTCTTCCCGAAGACCCTGCGCAACATGTGGATCGCCGTGAGTGTCCTCAACCCGGCCATGGCCTTTCTTGCCCTGGCTCTGATTCCGATTCCCGAGGTTGCCGATCATCAGGAAGCTCTACTCGCTCATATGGGTGCCCTCTCGGGTGGCAACTGGTTGGGGTGGCTGATCTCGGTGGATGCCGCCCTGGTACTGAGCGGAGCCGTTTTAACTTCCTTTGTTGGAGTCACTGGACTGGTGAAGCGAATGACGTTAGATCGCTGTCTGCCCCAGTTTTTTCTCAAAAACAGCCGCTTTCAGACACCTCATCGCATCATCATCGGCTTCTTCTTGCTGGGGGTCTCGGTCCTTTTTATCACCCGAGGAGAGTTGGGTGCTCTGGCCGGAGTCTACACCATCTCTTTTTTGTCGGTGATGATGCTCTTCGGAGTGGGCAACATTCTTTTAAAGGTGAATCGCGGACGTCTGCGTCGCCCGGAACACGCTTCCTGGCCGGCGCTCATTCTTGCCATTTCTTTGACATTGGGCGCGCTGGTCGGAAATATTCTCATCAATCCTGCCTACCTGGTTGTGTTTCTGGAGTACTTCATTGCAACGCTCCTGGTGGTGGCCATCATGCTGGGACGAATTGGAATCCTGAAGGCTTGTTTGTTCCTGATCCGGGCCGTGAGTGAGAGCGTGGGGAAGGCCACCTCTCAGGTTTCACGTAGAATTCGTCACAGGATAGATCAGATCAATTCTCAGCAAGTGGTTTTTTTCACACGGGGAGAGCATATCTCAAACTTGAATCGAGCCGTTCTGTACGTGCGGCGAAACGAACACACCAACCGTATTCGAGTGGTCACCGTGGTCAAGGATCAGAGCGAGGTTTCCCAGAGAATCAAGGACGATCTCAAGTTTCTGGACAGGACCTATCCGGAACTTGAAATCGAGTTTCTTGTTTTGGAAGGAAAATTTGGGCCGGAATTGATCAAAGAACTCTCCGAGAAGTGGAAGATCCCCACCAATTTTATGTTCATTGGGTCGCCGGGAGATCACTTCCTCTACGGATTGGCCGAGCTCGGTGGAGTACGATTGATCATTTGACTCCCGCTTTTCATCGGTTATCCTTAACCCGGATTATGCATAAATTCTCTACTGCATCGGCGGAATCACTCGGCCTGACTGTGTTGCGACTCCGTCGGCCTCCTCAGCGTACCATACAGTACGCTTGCGGGGGCCTTGGTCGCGCGCCTTGTCAGGCCGGCGCTTTCGCCGCTTCGTGACGAGAACCTATGCATAATCCGGGTTAGTACCGTAGATAGGGAAAAGGAGCCAACCATGTCCTATGCTTTCCTCAAGATCCTTCACCTCTTTGGGGTCTTTATGGTCCTGGTGTCTTTAGGAGGATTGATCGTCCTTGGCGTTGTAGAGGATTCCCGATGGAGAAAGCTTGCAGCGATCACCAACGGCATCGGATTGGTGGTGGTGTTTATTGGAGGATTCGGTCTGTTGGGTCTGCTGCAACTGGGCTGGCCGGGATGGATCTTGGTCAAGATACTGATTTGGGTTCTTTTTGCGGTCATGATGGTTCTTGCCAGACGAGTTCCGCGATCGGGCAAGGTTCTGTGGTGGGGATCGTTGCTGCTGGCCGGTTTTGCCGCCTATCTCGCCAACCTCAAGCCGTTCTAGCAAGGGTGGCCCCCACTCGTGGTCAGACGCAGTCAGAGCCGTGGGCTTGAGCCCACGGGCCAGCCCGGAAGTGGTTTTCAACCGCAGCTCCCTTTAGATCGCCTTAGGCCCGCAGGCTAAAGCCTGCGGCTCTGTTGGAGCTACGACTGCACCACCGCACGACGGCACATCGGCCGTATGGTACAATTCTGCCCTCGTTCTCATCTCTTTGGTTGTTGGGATCCGCTGGTGAAGGGGAGGTTTGGTGATGAAAGGATCGCTTGCCTGGATGACCATTTTTCTTTTCAGTTCGGTGCTGTGCGGTGGAGAACCGGTTCCTCAGGTAAGCTCTGATTTGCCGGCTCCTCGTGCGCCCAAGAGGGTTCGCGTCACCAAATTGGAGCAGGTGCTTCCCAACGCGCGCATCCTGGTGCGTCGTCCCTATAGCTGGTTGGTTGGAGCCCACTATGGGCTGGGCCTGAAAGAGGGAGAGAAACTGCTCATTGTGGCCAGCGGAATCGAGCCTCTGGTGGTTCAGGCCCTGGTGGTGGCAGCACAGGAAATGGGAGTCACCACCGATGTGATCGCCAAGGACGTGGCAGCTCTCACCAGGCGAATGGGACGTGAAGAATTCGACTATGAGCGATTTGATCCCAGCCGTCATCTGGCCTATCGCGGCATCATTTCTCGCGCTGTTCCCGACTGGCTTGCCCGTATGGTTGATGACTACGACATGGTGTTGGGTTTTGCGGGACGGGGAACCCAATACGGAAAAATTGGCAGGAATCGAACGGTCCGATCTTCCCGGCTGGATTTTTCCAGGGCCGAGCAGTTGGCTTCTCCTGCCCTAAGCTACCCGGATGAGCTCCTGAAACTGATCTCCATGAAGACCTGGAACATTCTGGTCAATGGCAGGAACTTCCGCATTACCGATCCTCGAGGAACGGACATCAGCTTTACTATTGACGAGACCAATCTTGAACGCCTGAAAGAAACCCGCGGAATGTCGACTTACGGCAAGAAGTCTCTGGAGCGCCCCATTGCCAACGACGCCAGTATACAGCTGGAGCCCCAATTGAATCGAAGACCCGATGCCCACGGTGTGATGGTGAGCCAGCAGGCCGGCTATATCCCCCAGGGTATCAAGATATACTTTGAGGGTGGCCAGGTGACAAGAGTCGAAGGAGGTGGAGCAGTGGGTGAGAACATCAGGGAAGCTCTGGAGCGTTTTAAGAACGTTCAGTACCCCGGCTATTATCCGGGACCCGGGGTGGGGTGGTTGGAGGAAATCGCTATGGGGATCAATCCTAAGGTAGGCCCTGCGGGACCGCTACGCCGCCGCTCCGGCATGCTCCAATTGGCTTTTGGGACCGACCGCCACAACCTGGTCAACGATGAAGACCCGACCCTTGCGGTGAACCATCGCGATATCGATTTCTTTTATTACATGAGCTGTGAAGTGGATGGCACGAAGCTGGTGGATCATGGGCGCCTCAAGGTTCTGGACGATCCTGAAGTGCGAAGAGTGGCCGCCAAGTATGGCGATCCTGACGAATTGCTCAGGGAGGACTGGATTCCTGAGTTCGATGAAAAGTCGGGCCAGATCATCTATCCAGCCTACGAGGAGGAACCGGTCACTCCTTGACCTATTGTATTTCGCCCTGGAGCATGTGAAAATCTAACTTAGAGGGATAGCCGCTTTGGATCGCACTCTTCCAACTATCACCCAGCAAGCAGGACGGCTGAAGGAAGTTCGCAAAGAGGAGCTTGATTTTGGAGATTGGGTGGTGGTGACCACCCGGAACTCCACCTACTCCATCCGTGTGCTCGAAGGCGATCGCTATTCTATTTCGGGTGGATGGTTTGATCACGAAGGTCTCTCCCCACTCAAGACGACCATCACCGGCTGCACCTGGGGTGGCAGTGCCATCAAGTTGGACATTGTGGCCGCTTGCGGCCTGCATCTGGAGTTTGGTAACCGGGTGGTGACCAGCGCTATCCAAAAAGTTTGTGTGATGCGATTCGGGGGAGAGAATATCAACAATTGAGGGGTTAGCCCCCAGAGCAGAGGGAAGAGAAATGCACAATCGATTGAGCTTCTTTCTAGTCGTCTTTTTTCTATTATTCACGATCCATCCGCTAGCCGATGACCTGTACCTGAAGAATGGTCGCAGGGTTGAGGGAACCTTTTTGGGAGGGGACTCTCGGACGGTGCGGTTTCTTCTCCAGGACGGTCAAGTGGGGAGCTTTGCCATTACGGATGTGGAGAGTATTATCTTTGGAACTCAGGCTGGCTCTGCTGCCTCCAGTGCCCCAGCTCCGGCTCCAACCTCTACCTCTACCCCTGTCCCTGCTGATCCTTACACGGTATCTCACGGTACGGTTCTGGTCGTCCGTATGATCGACTCAATCGATTCCGATGTGAACAAACCGGGGGAAACCTTTCGCGCCACCCTGGAGGAACCGATAGTAGTGGGGGCAAACATCCTGGCTCCCAAGGATACCCCTGTAACGGTGCAGCTGGTTCAGGTCAAGCAGTCGGGGCAGCTGAGGGGTGAAGCAGAAATCGCTCTGCAGCTTCGCAGCCTCACCTTGAATGGCAGAAGCTATTCCCTGGCCAGTGAATTCGCCCAAGTGGCAAGCGAGGGCAAGGGTGGGGAAAGTGCCAAGGTCATTGGAACCACGGCCGTTATTGGTGCCCTAATCGGGGCGATTGCCGGCGGCAAGAAAGGGGCTGCCGTGGGTGCCGCTGCAGGAGCGGGTGCCGGGGTTGTCATCCAGTCGGTTCGGGGCAAGCAAGTGCGTGTTCCTTCGGAAGCGGTGCTGACTTTCTCACTGGAAGAGTCGGTGACCCTGAGGTAGCGAATCACGACGAGACACTACCTACCCGGTGTAGGACACCCGCCAGATTTTTTTCCCGCCATCATCCGAGATCAGAAGTGAACCGTCGGGGAGTTGAAGGATTCCGACGGGTCGGCCCCAGACCTCTTTTTTCCCCGGGTCCAACATCCAGCCGCTGAGAAATTCCTCGGGTCCCGAAGTGGGTTGACCGTCTTTGTAAGGCACAAAATCAACCCTGTACCCGATCCTCTGGGAGCGGTTCCAGGATCCGTGGCAGGCCAGAAACGCGCCTCCCTGGTATTTTTCCGGAAAGGAGGAGGCCGTGTAGAACTCGATGTCCAGTATCCCACAGTGGGCGGGCAAGAGGACATCCGGATAACGGGTTATTTCCACCAACTCAGGTCTTTCCCCTTGGCGCCGGGGGTCTTCATGGGGCCCGATATAGGCGTAAGGCCAGCCAAAAAATTCGCCTTCGTGCACCGAGGTGAAATAATCGGGGACCAGGTCGTCACCCAGCTGATCGCGTTCCTGAACCGAGACCCAAAGCTCCTGGGTGCCGGGATAAAAATCCATGCCCACAGCATTGCGCAGTCCTTCTGCATAAAGCTCATGCCCCGTGCCGTCAGGATTGTAAACATTGATCGCTGCCCGACGGGGATCTCCACCGGCATCCACATTGGATGCGGATCCGATGCTGACAAACATTTTCGTGCCCTCCGGATTGAACAGGAGAGTCCGGGTCCAATGGCTTTTGGTAAATCCCGGCCAGGAGACAACGGTTTCACCCGGGCCGGAGACCGTCATGGTGGAGGGATTGTATTTCCATCGCTTGATTTCGGTCGTGCCTGCCACATACACATAGTCCTGCCAGAAGGCGATGCCATAGGGCCGGTACATCTCCTCGATCAGGCTACGGCGGCTGTCGGCGACCCCATCCTGGTCCGTATCCTGCAAGACGTAAACGGTACCCTCATCGTTAGAATCGGAAACCAGGACTTCATTGCTGGGTCCCAGGACCATAAACCTGGGGCGCTGGAAGGTGAAATCGGGGGTGTATTCACGGATCTGGAATCCCTCCGGAAGATGGAGCTGTGCCCCGTCGGGACGCTCTATCACCGTTGACCGGTTGCGAACACTCTCGGTGGCGTAGGGTTCCGGAAGCGGCCGGTCATTCACTGGCCGTATCGAAGGGTTCGCCCTTGGGGTGGGCCGTTGTACCACTAATTCAGAAGAGGCCTCACTGCAGTTGCTCAGGCAGGCCAGCAGAAAAGCCCCGTTTATCAACCAATATCTTGAAGACATGAAGACCATCCTTTCCTTCTTTTTGCGGATCGCCCTAGTCTGTGGTATAGAACGGTTATTCTCAAGGGTTTTTCTGAAAGATAAGGAGGTTTCATTCATGGGGTACCATCGATCTATTCGCAAAGGCATCGGTTTTTGGCTGGGGAGTGCGCTTCTTTTTCTCCTGGGGTCCCTGCATGCTGTGGCTCAGCTGCCACCGGAAGTGGCCCGGGCGGGGTACGCGGACACGATTTTTGTCAATGGAAAGATCGTGAGCATGGATGATGTCTCCAACTCAACCGAGGTGGGGAGGATCTACCAGGCCCTGGCGGTCAAAGGGGAAAGGATCATGAAGCTGGGAACCAGTGAAGAGGTCAGACCCCTGGCAGGACCCGAGACCAAAGTCCTCGACCTGCAGGGAAGAACCTTGATTCCCGGCATTATTGAGCCTCACAGCCACATCTATGGCCGCGTCACCAGCCTGTTGGACAGGCTTGGCTTCGAGTACCCTCCAAAAGGGGTGCTGATGGCGACGACACAGGCCGAGCGCTCGCTTGAAGAAACTCAGGCCAACATCCGAGACGCACTCAAAGAAGCGGTCCAGAAGGCCAATCCCGGTGATTGGGTGGTGCTCAGGGTGCAGCCTCATCCTGAAGAGCCCATTGAACTTCGGGTCTGGTCCTGGACCCGGCGCCTGACTGAGAAACGGACTCTCGATTTGTGGGGAGGAAATGAAAATCCGGTCTTGCTGCAACCCGGTTCCCGAGGCTGGGTCAATTCCAAGGCCTTGGAAGTCTTGAATGAGTTTCTTCCCGGCTACTCGGATTCCGTGCAGGAGACTATGCACGGAGTCGACATTGGAGAGGACATTCCCACCATTGGATGGGTGGGAAGCGTGGAGATGGGCGTGATTACCTGGGAGCTCTTTTTGGAACAACTGCCGCCGGCGACCCTGGCCCAGGGCCTTAAGGTTCTCTCCGAGGAATTCGCCTCTCTAGGGGTGACCACCTTTTCCTCCCGCATCCAGTTTCCCAAGATCATGACCGGGTATTCCACCCTGGCAGGCATGGGTCAGATGCCGATTCGCTTCTCGGCCCACTATGAAATTCACCGTATGCCCACAGATCCGGAGCAGACACGTCAGATTTACCGGCGCACTGGAGTGCTGCAAGGCCTTGGGGATGATTACTTTTGGATTGACGGTGTAGCTTCCGAGCGCTGGGATTCCAATTATCCAGAATCGTGTACGGGACCCGATGTTCCCGCCCCACCCCATATCAAATCTCGGGAGGTCTGTCCCAAACCGGGTGATTTGCCCTGGGACACGCTGGAAAACGCCATGAAGGCCGGATGGCGGCTGGCCGGGGTGCACATTTGCGGCAGCGAAAGTGCCCGCTCATTTATGAAAATGATCGATCGTGCCCGTGAGGTCAATGGATGGACCATCCAGCAGGTCCACGATATGCATATGACGGGTGAGCACTGCGATGTGATCGGACAGCAGCCCGACATCCTGGAAGGTTTGAAGAAATACGGGATCATCCTGAGTTGTGGGGCCGACTACCTGCGCTATGCTCCCGGTTTTGTGGCAGACTACGGCCCTGCCATCGAGCCCTTTATTCTGCCCTTTAAGACCTGGATAGAGTCGGGGGTGAAGCTGGTCGGGCAGCACTATGGGGCAGGCTCGCTGAGACGAGGCGGAGAGGGTGCCGCGGGAGGTGGATTTCAGCCTCCCTTCTTTCAGCAATGGCTGGCCGTCACCCGCAATCACGAGGGGAAAGTGTGGCAGCCGGAAGAGCGAATCGATCGTGTGCATGCCATGAAGATGTTCACCAGCTGGGCAGCCGAGTATGTGACCAAACCGGATGAGCTGGGTTCTCTGGAAGTGGGCAGATTCGCGGACTTGCTGGTGATCGATCGCGACTACTTTACCATCCCGGTGGATGATATCTTGAAGATCCGTCCCTTAATGACCATGGTGGGTGGGAAAATGATCGTGCTCCAGGAGTCGCTGGCCAGGGACTTTGGGACCCAAGCCGTGGGTCCGCCCTACGACTTTAAGGACGAAGACGTTGCCCACATTGGAAAACCACGCCGGAGGGCAGGGGACAATTAGGGAGCGCGCTTCGCGCGCGTTCGTGCGTTCGTGCGTTCGTGCTTTCGTGAATTCGTGTCGTTCCAACTAGAGCAGTCAGAGCCGTGGGCTTCAGCCCACGGGCCATTTGGGAGGCCCTCAGGTGCCGAACAACTCGATCCTTGAAACAGCTCCCACGACTGCACGACAGCACGAGCGGCTAAAGCCCCAGCAAACCCTGCTGTCCGTGATAGAAGAGCCCGGCCAGGGCCCCGGTCATTAAGGTGGCCAGGGTGGAGCCGGCCAGGGCTCGAAAGCCCAATGAAGTGAGGTCATCTCTTCGAGAGGGGACCAGAGCGGCGATGCCTCCCACGAAGATCCCCACCGAGGCCACATGGGCGAATCCGCACAGGGCGTAGGAGAGCACCAGCAGGGACCTGGGCGAGACGGCTTGGATGGAGGCCATCTCTCCCAACTGTTGATAGGCCACCACCTCGGTGAGAATAATCCGTTGGCCCAGAAGCTGGGCGGCCTGCTGAAGATCAGCCCCCGCCAGGCCCAGCAGCCAGGCCAGTGGAGTAAAGAGCCAGCCCAGAATCAGCTCGAGACTCAGGGGTCTGCCCAGCCACTCATCGAGTGGCGAGCCCAGCTTCCCCAGCGCCAGGTCCAGGACTCCGACCATGCCCAGGATGGCAATCAAAAGGGTAGCGATGCCCGCCGCCAGCTTCAGGCCATCCCAGGAACCGGCACTGAGGGCGGCGATGGTGTTGCCGTGGCGTTTCGACTCAGCAATGGGTGGCAATGTGCCCAACGTCTGGGGCTGGCCTGTCTCCGGAAGGATGAGTTTCGAGACCAGTACGGCCGCCGGAATGGAAAGAACCGAGGCCGAGATGAGATGCCCGGCGATTTGGGGAAAAGTGTCGGTGAGAAAGAAGACGTAGAGGGCCAGGGTGGTCGAGGCTACGGTGGACATGGCACAGGTGAGGAGGGTTAAAAGCTCGGAGCGAGTCATTCCGTCCAGATAGGGCAGGACGGTCGTGGCTGATTCAATGCCCACGAAGATGTTGGCCGATCCAGCCAAGGCCTCCGCTCCGGAAAGATTGAGTGTCTGTTTGAAGAGCCTTGCAAAAATGCGAATCACCGGCTGGATGAGTCCCAGGTGGTAGAAGGCGGCCATCAGGGCGGCGAAGAAAATCACTGCCGGCAGCACCTGAGCCGCCAGGATGAATCCTACCGAGGGTTCTCCCGCTGCGGTGCTCTCGCCCGGATTGAGTACCAGAGGGCCGAAGAGGAACTCCGCTCCCACCCGGCTCGCTCCCAACAGGGCAACCACGAGCTCGTTCAGAATCAAAAGAAGCCGGCGGGTGGGTGGCAGCAGGAAGATCACCGTACCCAGGGCCAGCATCAACAGCCCGGAGCCCGTTACCGTGCGCCAGGCTATCGGTCGCTGAAGACCGCCCACGACCCAGGCCAGCCCGGCCAGCACGAACAGTCCCAAAAGAGAGATGAGGTTCAGGCCCATTATGGATTTTATTATTACCTCAGACCCCTGCCCTTGTTCGGGAGAGATTGGGGACAGGCTTAATCCTGTCCCCAATCTCTCCCGAACAGTTGTGTTTGGGCGGCTGACAACTTACGATTAGGATCCGAAAATCTTGAGAAAGGATCGATGAGCTCATTTCCCGCTGAAGTCCGAGAGCTTGTGCTCTCCAACTACCCGCTGATTCTGGCC
>JADFOI010000053.1 GCA_022562935.1 Acidobacteriota bacterium | reverse complement strand
TGGGCTTTGCGGTGGGGGGTGTTTTGGGGGTGGTTTGGGGTCAAGCACGTCGTCCGGACGGCGATGCCGCCACGCTGGCCACGGTCTTCAGCTCGTCTGGCGGCGACGGCCATAACTGCAACGCCATCTGCGAGACGTTGGCTGGCGACGATCGCAAACTGTCGCCGACGCGCTTCCACAACTCCGTGCACAACGCGCCGGCCGGCTACTGGAGCATCGCGACCCGCGCGATGGCGACGTCGAATGTGCTTTGCGCGCACGACGGCAGCTTTGCCGCGGGCCTGCTCGAGAGCCTGTGCCAGGTCGTGGTCGATCGCGTGTCGACGCTGCTGATCGCGTACGACACCGACTACCCGGAACCGCTGCGTGCGGTGCGCCCGATCGGCGACGCATTCGGCGTGGCACTCGTGCTCGCGCCGGAAGCAAGCGAGCGCGCGCTCGCCCGCATCGACGTCCAGCTCGCCGACGCACCCGCCACGCCGCTCGCGAACGCCGAACTCGACGCACTGCGCGCCGGCAATCCGGCCGCGCGCGTGCTGCCGCTGCTCGACGCCATCGCCGCGCGGCGTTCGACGCGCGTCGTGCTCGACTACCTGGCCGATACACGCGTGCAGGTCGACGTCGCGACGCCGGATACGTTCGCGGAGCGCGCGTGATGACCGCGACCATCCCGCTCGCACCGCCGCTCGACCACGCGTGGATCGCCGCGCACATTCCGCACGGCGGCGCGATGTGCGTGCTCGATACGGTCGATGCGTGGGATGCCGCTCGCATCCGCTGCACCGCGACGAGCCACTGCGATCCGCACAACCCGCTGCGCGCGCACGGCCGGCTTGCATCCGTCTGCGGGATCGAATACGCGGCGCAGGCGATGGCCGTGCACGGCGCGCTACTCGGTGCGCACGAAGCGCGCCCGCGTGTCGGCTATCTGGCGAGCGTGCGCAACGTCGACGCATTCGTCGACCGGCTCGACACGTTCGCGCAGCCGCTCGTCGTCGAAGCGGAACGCGTGAGCGGTGACGCCCGTTCGGTGCTGTACGGCTTCGCACTGCGCTGCGGCGATCGCGTGCTGCTGTCCGGCCGCGCCGCGGTGATGCTCGACGCGTCGGCGGCCGGCGCGTTGCGCCCGGGCGCGGCGCCAGCCGGCGATGCGAATCCTCGATGAAGCCGCTCACCCAAGAGAAGGAAACCATGCTTCCCGAGCAGGCCATCGATCGAGTGACCGCTCTGAAGATGACCACCACCTGGGCCTCGGAATACATTCTGGCTGAGGACACCCTGGGCACCCTGGAGCCGGGCAAATACGCCGATTTTGTAGTCCTGGAGAAGGACTTTTTTACCGTTCCTGTAGAAGAGATTCCTGAGATGCAGGTCATCATGACGGGGCTGTCCGGCCAGATCGTCTATGACCGGGATCAACTCGCCCAGATCAACTAGTGCAAATGGAGGAAACAGATGATCGATCCTTATATGGCCTTTGCCATCCAGCCGAAGGTGTACGGATGTCAACATCGAAAAGAAGCCAAGAAGAACCTGGATAACCTGTGTCGACAGATCGATGGATGCATGTATGTGGCGGATATGGAATATCCGGCCAAGCTGCTGGCCATCCCCGAGGGTGCCATCACGGGGTTTTATGACGAGCACAGCCGGATGGATTACGCCGAAATCGTCAAAAAGGTGGCCCTCGAGCTTCCCGGCGCGGAGACCGAGGTTTTGGCCGAAAAGGCCCGGCAATACGGGATCTACATTATTGCCGCCGCCAAAGTGGTGGAGCCCGATCTCTTCCCGGGCCGGTATTTCAACACCGTCTTTATTATCGACCCCAAAGGAAACATTATTCATCGCTACCGAAAACACCGGGTCTTTCCCGCCGAGAGTTCCACCACGCCCTATGACCTCTACGATGAGTGGCTGGAAAAGGTGGGAGATGATGTGGATGCCTTCTTTCCTGTAGCCGATACCCCCATCGGAAGAATCGGAACGCTGCTGGCCTTCGATGGGAAGTTCCCTGAAGCGGGAAGAGCACTGGCCTTAAACGGTGCCGAGATCATCTACCGGGGAGGCGAGTTCGAGCTGCACCGGCGCTATGGATACACCGAAATCATGAATCGGGCCCATGCCGTGAACAACAGCTGCTACGTGATCGCACCCTCCAACGGGCCCAAGTTCATGGATCTCACCGATGACAGGCCTTCCATGACCGGCTCGGTCAGCGGAGGTGGAATGATTGTGAATTACCGGGGCCAGATGCTTTGTCAGATCACCAACACCAATGTCACTTACGCCGCTGCAATGATCAATATTCAGGAGCTCAGAGAGTACCGTTCCAAGGCCTCCGTCTACACGCTCCCCTATACGACTCCGGAGATGTGGGCCCGGATCTATTCTTCCCTGGCGGAGAAGTATCCCTATCCCAAGAATTCTCACATCGCCGAGCCTTCACTGTCCTACGCCGAGAGAAGGGAAAAGATGAGGGAAATCACGGGCAAGATGATCGATTCCTCTGTGATCAAAGGGCCGTAGGGGCGCACGGCCGTGCGCCCCTACACAACCAAGCTGGTTGTTGGCCATGTTGAAATTTCGTCGCTTCGTAACAAGAACCTATGCATAATCCGGGCTAGGTTATTCCAACGGTTCCAGCCGGATGATCTTGGCCTGGTGATTGGCCCCCAGCCACACGCTCACCGGGTCGGTCGAACTGTCCACGTCGATATTGCGAAAGTTGGGCGATAGGGTGGGCAGCAGATACTCGGTCACTTCACCATCAACAGGATTGAGCCGATAGATCAGGTCAGTATGCATTCCTCCAGCCCACACATAACCCTTCCGGTCACGGATGGCGTCGTAAGGCCCGGCCCAGGGCGTGGGAATGGGCCATTCACGAAACTGCTTGGTTGTGGTGTCGAACATCCCGATCTTATGGGCGAAAAATTCTCCAAACCAGAAACGATCCTGTTCGTCGATGTGGCCTCGTCGCGAACCGGACCTCGGTGTGGGGGTCGGATAGATCGTCACCTTCCCTGTCTTGGCGATCAGTTCACCAATGACACCGTCGCTCAGGCTGGCCAGATACAGGTCCCCTTTTGAATTCGAGTCGGTACCGTAAAATGAGAGGGGAAGAGGATAGCTGGTGATGTCTCCGCTTGACGGATCCAGCAGGTGTGCGCCGTAGGTGTCCACACTGGTCTTGAGCCACACCTTGCCGTCAGGCCCCATGGCCACCATTCCTGCTCGAGAACGTTCACTGGCTTTCTCCTCAGGGATGGCCCAGGTCTCAAAGGTCTCCGTCTTCACATCGAATTTCGCCACCGATCTCTGAAGCAACAGGCCGATCCATGGATTGCCTTCCCGGTCAAATTTCACGTCCAGACTCCCCTCGGGAGCGCCTGCCCGTGCCACCGGAATTCGCCACTCCTTGATCTCCCCGCTGCGGGGATCCAATCGGCCCAGGTAGGGAAGACCGAAATCGCTGTACCAGACCATTCCGTCGGGAGCGACCGAAGCATCGTGGGGCTGGGACTCCCGGCGGGGCAGGTCATATTCGGTGATGATGACCCGGGTGGCCACACCCTTTGGACGAGGTAGGGTCTTGAGCTCATACTTCCAGTCCGGACCGGAGCTGAGGTTGATTGAACTCAAGTACTCTGCCAGGTCCGCATCCCCGGCTCTGGGTGGAACTTCCCAGGGCCACTTGATGGGGTTGAGCCAAAAGCTGGGGGACGAGTAGTTGCGCATTCGATGCAGGACCGATCTCCAGGCAGTGGTGTCGTGGGTGGATTTCACGGCAAAGGCAATCGCATGGCAACCGACACAGCTCCCCAGCGCGTTGCGCTGCTGTTCGGTTCCCGGAACACTCAAGAGCCACTCTACATTGGAAAGTTGGGAGGCAAGATCGCGAGTGGCACGGAGCCTCAGGTTCACGTTTTGGGTGCTGCCAGCTCGGACCTCCACCGTGCCGGGGTCTTCCAGGTCGTAACCCACAGCTCGGATACTGATACGATAGGGGCCGGGTTGCAACCTGCTTCTAGGAAAGGCATAGCGACCTCCGTCGTTGGTGACTACGGTGACGGCCACCGAGGCTCCCACTCCTTTGGCGGTGACCAGGACTCCCTCCATTTCACCTTCAACCTGGGAAGTGACAACCCCACTGAGTATGGCATCCGAGGAGTTGGAGTTGCTGGATTGTGCCGGGCCCAAGCCGTGAAGCGAGGCACCTGACAGGCAAAGAAAGACAGCCAAAACGAAACGAGGGGAACTTCTTCTTTTCAAAAACGGAAAGTGAAGCATGGTCAATTCTCCGATCTTTTGCGGGAACTCTTCACTACCAGTAGAGCCGATAGGTTGTCTTCAACTGAATGGCCCAGTCGGATTCGCTGAGGCCCCCGGCCAGGTCTTGTCTTTGGCTGGTGTAAACCAGAAACAGATTGCTGTCTCGGCCGTAAATCAGGCGGAAGCGCAGCTGGGTGTCAAATTCTTTGGTCAGGCTGCTCCATTGCAAAAACGCGTCGACAGTGGTTCGGGCGTTAAAGGGAACGCTGACGCGGGCCCGCCACAGATGGGTATCAAAGGTGTCCTGAGGCAAGGAGATGTTGTTGAATTCGTAGTCTCCGGACATCCACAGGTGAGGTGAGGCCCGCCAGGTGCCCGACAGGGTCAGGGCCGTGCGCTCCCCTCCAAAGAAATCTCCCCCTTCCAGCTGTGCCGTGGCTTCCGCTGCCCGCCCCTCAAAAGTTTGGTAGCTCAGCAGCCAGCGATTGAAAGAGTAGTCTCCTGGAGGGATGATCACTCCGAGAACAGGATTAATGACGAAGTCCTCATCCAGGTGCTCGAAATTGCTCTCCAGGCTCAGGCGAATCACGTCTCCGGAGTCCAGCTCATCTTGAGCTGCCATTACCCACTGGCGGGTCTCCAGGACCCCCGCCTGGTTCATCAGATAATTCGACTCACCGGAGAAGTCCAGTTTTCGAGCCCAGGCGCGATTTAAACGCAGGCCCCGCCGGAGTCTTCCCCGATATTGATGCAGATCTCTTCGGCGCACAAAACCCATGGCCGGGTTGAAATCTTCCTCCACGTCGAACAACCGAAAACGAGCTTCCCAAAGATCCTGGTCGTAGACCACTGCTCCCATATAGGAGAGGGGGTGCCCGCTCACTTCCCGATCGTCCACCAAAGCCAGGAAGCCTTCCAGGTGAAGATTGCGACCCAGCCAGATCAGGGCATCGGGACCAAAGACGCGATTGCCCCGGGTGGTGGAGTAAACGGAGGTAAAGATTCCTCCCAGGTGGGATCTACGGCCGATCTTCCAGCGCAACCGAGTCGCGCTCCAGTTGGTACTGGGTGTTTGGAGGTGGCTGTCGGTCTGAATCGACACCAGCCCCACATCGAAGGCGCCGGCCTGCCCGCTCAAACGGGCTCCTCCCAGAACGGGCACCGGCTCCCCTCTCTCCAGGCCAATGCGCCGACTAAAGAAGACCTGAGCCTCTCGGAGTATGCCAAAGTTGAAGAGCTGGGCGTTCTCCAAGAAGAATTCTCGTTTCTCCGGAAAGAAAAGGGAAAAGCGCGTCAAGTTGATTTGCCGGTCGTCCGCTTCAACCTGAGCGAAGTCGGTATTGTAGGTGAGGTCCAGGGTCAGCGCCGGGGTGAGTGCCCACTTCAGGTCGACGCCTGCATCCACGTCTGCATCGACGGGATCTGCACTCCCTGCTCGGCCCACCTTAACCAGACCATAGGGAATGACCTGGATATTTCGTTCTGAATTGGGGGCAGACATCCCTTCCATATGGCCGTAATAAGCGGTCCGGGTAACCGAGACTCCCGGAGGGATGGGGGCCCAAAGCGACCTCTCGTTCTTTTTTTTGACCCAACGTTCGACATTGAGACCCCACGTTTTCTCACCACCCGAGGAGAAGCGAAGGATACGAAAAGGAATCTGCAATTCCGCACTCCAGCCATCCTCCTGCAAGCGAGTGCGCACATTCCAGACCTCATCCCAATTGGAGTGCCAGTCCTCGTTGTCGATCTGGGCATCCTGTTTGGTTCCCAGCGCATTGATGGTGAACACGTAAGCGCGGCGGTGATCGTGAAAAGTATCAATAAAAAAGCGAATGATGTCATCCTTGGCCCAAATCTGGTCATCACGAAAGCGAAGAACGTTGCGAACCACGGTGGTGGGATCCGTGTAATGAAGATAAGCAGCAATATAGAGGGAGTCGGAATCGTAAACGATCCGCACTTCGGTCCGTTCGGTGGCCGGCTGACCCGAGTCGGGAACTATTTGGATGAACTGGTCGATGACGGGTGCCTTCTGCCAGACGGGATCCGATAGATCCCCATCCACAATGGGCGGGGTGTCCACTGAAGTGGCCTGATAGCGATACTCTCCATGCTGTTGCTGCACAGCCTGCCCGGCCGTAAGGGAGAGGTTGGAGCTCATAATCCCCAGAGCCAGGGCCAAACGGAAGAGCCGAAGTGAATTTCCTGTAGTCATTAAAGGATTTTTACCTACTCTGTAAGGGTGGTTTGTCGATCCCCCTGTTCCCGCACCCGCCGGCGTGCCTCCTCAGGGGACTCCAGCGCTGCCCAGGGGAGGGGCTCTTGACGGACGGGAGGTTCCAGCCCGGTCTCTTTCCGGCAGTTCTCCAGAATCTTCTCCAGTGCCGGGCCTCGGTCAAACACACCTTCCTCCTTCTGCCGGGAACGCATTTTTTTGCGAAGTCGTTCAGTGGCTTTCGCATCCCCCACGATGACCCCATAATCCTGCTCGGCTTTTTCTTTGGAGACCAACCCCTTGCTCACGTCGGATTCAACCCTTTCCATGGGCCGATCCAATGGATTCTTCCATCCCCCTCCCCCCGCCGTTCGATAGATGAGCATGTCACCGGGTTGCACCTGTACCTCGTCACATTTTGAGGGCAGTCGTTGAGGACCTTGCCCTTTTCGCACCAGAATCTTCTCAGATCGCATTCCCGGCTTACCCCCCAGGATGCCCCAAGGATAGGTGAGCCAACGATCGTCGTGAATGGAGAGTTCACCCGGTTCCAGGTAGACATAGCGCTTTTCGATGCCGTTGCCTCCCCGGTGAAAGCCCGCTCCTCCCGAATCGGTGATGCTGGTGTAGCCATCGACTCGAAGCGGATAGTATGCTTCCAGGTATTCCGTGGGGATGTTTTCAAAAAGAGGCCACCAGGAGTGCCCATCCATTCCGTCACCCACGGGACGGCCCGGGATCCCGCCATAGGAGATCTCCATAACATAGAAGAATGCGCCCTTTTGATCCCACCCCGAATACAACATGTAAGGGCTGGTACCGTAGCCGGCAGCGGTACTGAGTTCGGGGGCATTTCGAGCCAGCGCACCACCCAGCACGTCAAAAAGGCGAGTCAGGGCATGAGTGCGACAGCCCAGAGCCGAAGGAAACTTGGGATGAAGGAGACTGCCATCGGGAATAATCACATGCAACAGGGGGTAAAAGCCGTCGTTAAAGAGGATCTGAGGATCGAAAACCATGATCAGGTAAACCCCGATGAACATCTTGAACATACCCTCGTTCAGATAGAAGTTCACCGGTCCCACTGCCTGCGGATCGGTTCCCGACCAGTCGAAGTAGGCATGCTCCCCTTCCCGCCAAATGGTGAGTTTCATCTTGTAGGGTCCGTGCCCCAGACCATCGTCATCAATCCAGTCTTCAAAGGAAACGGGTTGTTCGGTGATGTTTTGGACAATCAACTGGGCCATGGCGGCGTGGGTGCGGTCCAAAAGAGCCTGGCAAGTCGCAAGATAGACGTCCTTACCGAATCTCTGGCAGAGTTCCAGGACCCGTTTCTCTCCCGCCCGGCACCCAGCCACGATGCCCATCAGGTCGGCCCGGTTCATTTCAGGCATGCGGACATTGTTCAGGATCAGTTTCAAGATGTTTTCGTCCGGTTTTCCTTTCTGAAAAATCTTAACCGGAGGAATTCGAATTCCTTCACCATAAATGGTCTTAGCTCCCGTCGGAAGTGACCCCGGCAGGGGACCGCCTGCATCCATCTGGTGTCCAAACATACTGGCCCAGCCCACCAGTTCATCCTCGAAGAAGATGGGGACCAGGACCAGCCAGTCGTTAATATGAGAGATGGCTCCGCCGCATTGGTAGGGATCACTGGTCAGAATGACATCTCCGGCCTCAAGGGTTTGCTCGAAGTTTTGCATCATCTCAGAGATATAGGAGCCAAACTGGCCCACAATCATCCGTCCCTGTGGGTCGGTCAGCATGGGAAATTCGTCATGCTGCTCCCGGATCACGGGGCTCATGGCCGTTCGAAAGAGCACCGCATCCATCTCAAAGCGTGCGTTCTTGAGCGCTCCCTCGATGATGTCCACAGTCACCGGATCAATGCTGATCTTCGGGGTCTTGGCAATCTTGACACCTTTCATCGGGATGACCTCAATGTTCCTCGGGCGTGATGAGTAAATTGAACTGACGGTCGACCTGGGCACGATAACCTGACAGGACGACCGTGGTGGAATCAAACTCGGTGATGATGGCGGGGCCGCTCACCTGGTTGGCAGGCTTGAGCTTGCTGCGATCGTAGATCTTGGTCGGGACCCGTTTGCCCTGCCAATAGACCTCATGCTCATCGATTTCAGCATGAGAAGCATCGCTACTTTTGTCCAACGTTCCTTCGGGAAGGTGGGGCTTGGGAACCCGACCCACGCCGACGGCCCGAAGATTGACAATCTCACAAGGCGTTCCTTCCATTCGAAAGCCGTAAAATTGCTCATGAATCTGGTTGAAATGCTCGGCAAGAAGCTCGGTTCCCGATTCGCCCAGCTGCTGGGGTGTGATTTCTATGGGTATCTCATAGCCCTGCCGGTAGTAGCGCATATCGGCGTTGAAGGACAAAACTTGATTCTCCTTGGGGATCTTTTCACGTTGCATCCAGTCTTCGGCTTCTCGCCCCAGTTCCTGGATAACCTTCAAGATCTCATCACTCGAGGTGGTATCGATCCTTCGGATAAAGGTACGCGAGAACTCGTCGCGGAAGTCAGCCACCAGATCACCGGTGGCACACAAGAGTCCAGGTGAAGGCGGAACCAGGACTGGGAAGCAGCCGATTAATCGTGCCACCGCATTGGCATGCATGGGGCCCGCTCCCCCAAAAGCGACCAGGGCGAAATCGCGAGGGTCGTAACCCCGTTGAACCGAGACCACGCGCAAGGCTCCCACCATATTCTCATTGACAATATCCAAAATCCCCTGGGCGGCTTCGTCCACGTCAAGACCGAGCGCGTCACCGATCTTCTTGACCGCCTCCCGGGCAGCTTCGGGGGCGAGTTTCATTTCGCCTCCCAGAAGCCGGGGCGGCAGATGGCCCACCACCACATTGGCATCGGTTACGGTCGGCTCGGTTCCCCCTTTTCCATAACAGGCCGGCCCCGGGTCCGCACCTGCCGACTGAGGTCCCACCCGCAGGGCTTTGGTGATTTCCGGCACATGGGCGATCGATCCTCCTCCTGCCCCCACGGAGTGAACGTTGACACTGGGGACCTTGATTCGGAAATACCCCAGTTCGGTCTCGCGTGCGATCGTGGCCTGACCCTTCTGGCAAAGTGCCACGTCGGTCGATGTTCCTCCCATGTCAAAGGTGAGAAGATCCTGGTAACCCGCTCGCTGGGCGATAAACAGAGCGCCGGCAACCCCACCGGCCGGTCCGGAAAGAACAGCGTAAATGGGATTTTCTTTGGTGAGATCGGTGCTCATCAAGCCCGCGTCCGAGCGAAGGATGTTGAATTTCCCTTCCATGCCCAGGTCAGCCAACGCCTTTTCCAGACTCCCGATGTACCCTTCTACTTTGGGACGAACATAGGAATTCATGCAGGCTGTCAGCGTTCGTTCATATTCTCGGATTTCGGGCAGGACGTCCGAAGAAATCGTCACCGGAAATCCTGGATAAAGCTGATGGATGATTTTTTCGATCTCCCGCTCGTGGGAAGGATTGGTAAAGGAGTTGATAAGTGAAACGGTGAGCGACTCCACTCCCGAGTCCACCAACTCTTGAACCGCGCTGTTTACCTGACGGCCATCGAGCGGTTTCACCACTTCACCCTGAGCACTCATACGCTCCTTGATTTCGCGGGTGTCCTCGAGCGCCGCCGGAGGATCCGGTTTGATCATAATAATCCATCCGGCCAGTGGTCCCGGGGTTTGAGAGCGCGCCAGGTGCAGGATCTGCTGGAAACCCTGAGTCGTGAGCAGACCCACGCGCGCCCCTTTACCCTCCAGCACCGCATTGGTGGCCACTGTGGTTCCGTGCATGAGGTGAGAAATACTTTTGGGGGAGACCTCATTTTGCTCCAGAATGCGTTGGATGCCCGCCAGAACCCCTTGAGAAGGGTCGCCCGGTGTGGAGGGGATCTTGACTCGGGCCAGATCACCCGTCTCCTCATTGACCAGTAAAAGGTCGGTGAAGGTGCCGCCGACGTCAACCCCTAGACGATAGGTCACCGTCTCTCCCCATGTGAAGAAACAGAACTGCAAAGTTGGGAAAATGGGTGAGGAAAAATAAGCTCTAGTTTCAATGTTTTGAACTAGCTAATTGTGTTCTTGATCCCGCAGACAGCCCGTCAGGATAGTCAGAGTTTAGACTTGCTGTCAAGGTTCTCCATAGCTATCAACGAAATGCACGGGTTTGATCAAAAGCACGTTGATGACGGCGATCACCGCGACCACCGTCACAATGATAAAGGGGGTCAAGTAGGTGCCTGTATTGGTCCTGAGCTGGCTGATCAGCACCGTGCCCAGGGTGCCGGCTAGGGAATCCACCAGGGTGATGACTCCTAGAATCTTACCCCGCGCCCGCTGCCCGAAGCTTTCAACGGCCACCAGCTGAATCATGGTGAAACTGCCGCCCAGCCCCAGGCCAAAAAGGGCGGTAAAAACAACCAGCCGAGGGACGTTCCGGGTTAGCTCAAATGGGAAGTCGGTGCCGCCCGGCTCAAACAGTGTCAAGCAGCCCAGCAGGAGTACCAAGCTGCTCATGAGCATCACCCGGTGCTTGGCGAGGGTGTCGCTGAAGTAGCCAAACAAAAATTTCCCCGGCGCCGCAAAACCAAATATGAGTGAGTACAAGAAGGTGGCACGCTGGGGCGCCAGCCCTACTTCTCTCTCGAAAAAGATGGTCGCCTGGCTGTTTATGGCGTTAATAGAGAACCACAAACATCCTGACCCAATGGCCAGACACCAAAAAGTGCGGGTGCGGACCGCCTCAGCCAGAGTAAGACCTGTTTCCAGGTGGAGATCACCCTTATCGACTGGCCTTGCCGAGCCATCCGGGTACTGTCCTACCTCGCCTGGTGATTCTTTCATCACCAGGAACCCCAGGAGAAACGGTATCAGCCAGAAGAGCGCGGCTAGAAGTCCGAATCCCCAACGCCAGCCCCATTGAGGGTTGGTCACCAGCGGGGAGATGAGTGGCGGCAGCATGAAACCGGCCGCGCTTGAACTTGCCAAGAGAAGCCCAATAAACCGGCCCCGCTTGGCCACGAACCACTTGGACAACAGGACGACGTTAATGAGCAAGCCCGCCAGAATCAGCCCCACCCCAAAACCTGCATGCAGCCAGTACAGCTGGACCAGTGATCCGGCGAAGGGATACAAGGAGAAACACACGGCTATGAGGATCAGGCCCACCCGAAGAATGCGGATCACGCCGAAGCGGTCTACCAGGTAACCGACAAAGGGAGCCAAAAGGGCGGCCACTAAGTGGGTGATGGCAACCGTCCTGCTGACCTCCGCTGCAGTGGCCTGGAACTCTTCCATGAGTCGCGGAAAGAGATTGGGGGGAATAAAAAGGGCCATTCCATTGGTGAAGAAGTAGATCAACATTGAGGTGGCTGCCACATAGGTTCCGTAAAAGCGCTTCGCCTTTTCCGGCTGATCCGATGGCAAATTTTTGTTTGACAAGATACAATCTCTTCCAGGACTCTACCCCAGCCAGGGGCAGCTCGGGAAAATAAATCGTTTGAGGAGGGTCATGCCATGGTTTTGTATCCCCATGAAATGTTACCGGATGTCGATCATGACGGAAGATCGCTGCAGAATTTTGCCATGTCTTTTCGCGCCCACCTTGCCAGTAAGGTGAGACCGGGTACGCGAGCCGTTTATGAAAAACGGGTGAAGCCGGGCTTTGTGCGGAAATTCAATCGAGAACCGGCAGATAAAGGAGAAGTCGGCAAGGAAATGACTCAAGATCCCTACTATCAATTCTGGAGCGCCATGCAGCGGAAAAGCCAGGAAATGATGTGGGATTGTGTGATCGAGGTGATCGAGCCCCAAATTGAGCGACTCAATGATCGTGCCAAACAGGTGCGTCAGGCTGGCTCTGGTGTGAAGGGAAGCCTGGAACTCAGTCCTGATTTGGAAATTCCTCGTTACCACACGGTGGCGGATATTCACCTGCAACCCGGAGGATTTCACACGGAAGTCGCCGATGATGATGTCACGGCGGGGGCAATCTACGACAACGCTGTTGCCATCTATGCAAACGGTGCCCTGGGTCCTAAAAATGACCTTTTGGGACGAACCCTGGCCCACTTTTTAAAGCAGCAGTATCCAGATCGTGAACCGGGAACAATTCTCGATATGGGCTGTGGTATCGGTAATTCCACCGTAGCCTGGGCAGAAGCTTTTCCTGATGCTGAAGTCCATGGCATCGATGTGGGTGCACCGATGTTACGTTATGCCCATGCTCGAGCGGAATCCCTAGGGGTCGCCGCCCATTTCAAGCAGCAAAATGCGGAGGAAACGAGTTACCCTGACCAGAGCTTTGATCTCATCGTGTCCCATATCGTTTTTCATGAAACCTCCGCCAAAGCATTGCCCCGTATCTTGCAGGAGTGCCATCGACTCTTAAAGCCTGGTGGCATGATGCTGCACGTCGATATCCCGGGTGCCGAGGGGGCCTTTGATGCCTTCATGATGGAATGGGAGACAACCAACAACAATGAGAATTTCGCCGGCATGTTTCGAGAAACCGATTTGGCGGCAACGGCCACTCGAATGGGTTTTGCTGAAGGTAAGGCCAGAATGGAGAGTATGCCCAGGCTCCTGGAAGAGAGACAGCAAACTTATTCAGATCGTGCCATCAACTGGCCCGTTTTGGTGGGAGAGAAATAGTTCCCTATTGGCAATAACCGTAATGAACATTCATATTCTTCTGGATGGATGGAGCATTTTCTATGACAACGACGGTAACAGAAACAACGAAAACTCAACCCCCCAAAGCCTTAAGAACGGCGAAGGGCAAGAAACCCCAGTATTTCTCCGATCCCGCCATCGATAAGCTCTTGTCCATAGTGATTTCATTGGCCGGAGAGCTATCCGTAACTCGAGAGCGCCTGGATGCGGTAGAGCGTTTACTGGAGCAACACCAGGTGTTCAGCGTTACGGACGTGGATCAATATCATCCTTCGGCCGAAGTCGAGGAGATTCGAGCAGAAAAACGCAGCCGGTTCATCGAACGGATTATGCGTGTCGTGGAGGCTGAACTGGAGGAAATCACCGGCGAAGACATGCCCCAGAGCCGGGAGGAAATCTTAGAGTCGCTGACCTAATCGCTGGCTATTGCCTCCTGTCGCCACCGATGGTCCTTCAGAATCAAATCCCGGTAGTCTACTCCACCTTCTTGAGCAGCAGAAATCGCTGACCGTCGGGGGTGGCATCCCAGCTGGCGCGGGAGCCGGGGCTGTTCACATAATTGCCTTCAAACAGGACTCGGGGGGTTCCCACCGTCAGGGTGGGAGTGGTGGTGATCTCTACCGCCATCCTTTTGTTCCCAAAGCGGTAGAACAACTCCTTGCTCTGGTGGGGCCAAACCACCTCGATCCCTCCATTTACGGAGACCTGGTGCATGGGTTGGGCCTTTGGAAAGGCTCGAACCACGATCTCCCGTCGGCCCGTCTCTTCGGAGGTGTGGGCCATCCAGTTCCCATCCGCTGAAAAGGCAATTCCCCCTTCCAGAACCGGGGTCTTGAGGAACAGCCAGGGCTTTCGTTCCCCCTGCAAGGGGAGCATCCAGATATCGCGGCCGGTTTCGGGGTGGATCTCATAGAAGGAAAGGGTCTTGCCGTTGGGCGTCCACCTCTGAGGACCATGGTTGAGTTCACCATAGGTCAAACGTTCAGCTTTTCCACTCCCATCGGCTGATTTCCAGTAGACGTCATGGTCGTTGAAGAAGACCCGCCGTCCCTTGGAGGCTTCCTGATGCCGGTCGGAACTGAACAGCACTCGTTGACCATCAGGACTCCACAAGGGAAACCGATTGGTCCCCTCATGGGTCAGTTGTCTCATCTCACCTGTGGGAATGTCATAGATCCAGATGTCTGGCTTCTCCCGGTGGACCTCCACGGCAATTTGCTGAGTGTCCGGTGAGAGTCTTGGCAGGTAATAGTGTTGGGGAGGCGCCGGCAGCGGTTCCATCTTTCCCTGACGATCCACCCAGACCATAATCCGCTGCTCTCGTGGGGGGACAAAGTCCACTCCGAAGTGCTCGGCCAGATAGGCGATGATGATTTCCGCATCTGCGCTGAGAATTTGGGCGCCCCGAGAAACCATACCGTTGACCGTCTGCTCCCATCCCTCTGCGCTTCTGCCCCGGCTCAAGGTCCGCTCCAAGGAATGGCATCCAACGCATGAAGTACTCACCAATTCCGCCCCATCTCCCTCAGGCAGGGAGATGGCCCCGGGCTGCTGGACCAGCGCCAGCAGAGGGATCACCAGCGCCAGTGCTATGGGTAAGGACATGATCAGCAGGGTTCGTTTACCTTGCATCGTTGATTTCTCCAACGCTTCGGGCGATTGCTCTGTTCGATTCTCGAGGATTGTACACCGAAGCCGGCTGAACTCCAACGGGTGAACGGGTTGCACGATGCAGTGACCCATCTTTTTTCTTGACATCAAAACATGCAGAGGTGAGCATTAGGGCCATCGTTGTAACAACCTGTATTTGAAACTGAAACTGTCAGATCAGCCTGGGCTTTCCAGCCTGGCGGATCCTGTTTTCCGGGAGGTGTTTTTATGGATCGTCATCCCATTCGATCTTTTCTTTTGATGATTGCCTTAACCGTTTTTGCTGCAGCCTGCGGAGGCTCGGTGCCCAATGCTCTGGCGCCCGACACGATTCTCATCAATGGGAAAATCGTCACCGTGGATACCGATTTTAGTATCGCCGAGGCGGTGGCCATCCGCGATGACAAGTTTGTTGCCGTAGGCAGCAACCAGCAGATCCAGGCCCTGGCGGGTGCGGGGACGCAGGTCTTCGATCTTGAAGGCAAAACGGTGCTGCCCGGATTTAACGACGGTCATGGACATGTGACGCTGACCTGGGGCAAGAAGGTGGATCCCATCGAGACCCGGTTCCGCAGTGCCGAAAGCATTGAGGAAATTCTGGATGTTTTGCGCGAGAAAATGGAGACGCTGGGCCCCGATGAGATCTTATGGTTTGACCGGGGACCTTCGAGTCCCTCCCAATTTAAAGAAAACCGCTGGCCCAACCGCCATGACCTGGACAAGGTTTCCACCGACCGCCCCATACTCCTTTCCCTGGGACCGGCAGGAAGCCATGCCATCGTCAACACCAAGTTGATGGGCGACGTGGGTATTACCCGAAGGACTCCCCAGCCCAGTGCGCAGGGACTTCAGGGAGAGATCGTCAAAGACCGGGCAGGACAGCCCACTGGAGTGTTCTTGGGGTGGGCGGGTCAGTCGCTGGTGCGTCGAAACATCCAGCTCTATTCCACTGAGGCCCAGGCAGAGAATATCCTGCGTGCCTCTGAACAGATGCTCAAGTACGGGATCACCAGTGTGGGAGATCCCAATACAGCGGTCTTCAGCACCAATGACAATATACCCTTCATGCGGTCCTATCAGAAACTGGCCGCCGAAGGCAGGCTGCCGGTGCGCGTGAATTGCATGCCTCGAATTCCCTTCCTCACCGTCTCCTTGAACGAGTGTGTCAATTATCTGGGCTCGATCCTCATCGAACCTGGCTTCGGAAACGACTTTCTGCTCATGCGCCAGGTCAAGGTTGTGGTCAATTCCTCCAGGGGCGACTTCAAGCTGCCCCATGATGAAGTCAAGCAACTCTTTAAAGCGGTCCATCGGGCGGGTTGGCAAATGATGGTACACGTGGGAGGAGGAGAAGCTTTCGATGTTGCGTTGGAAGCGATTGATGAGGCCTACGAGGATTATCCGGAGGGACCCCAGCGTCACCTGATTACCCATGCTCGCAACCCCAGCGAGGAAAACCTGGAGATTTTGGTGCGCCGGGGGATTATGGTCGATCCTCAACCGGGAACCTTGTTCGGCTACTCGGATGATGCGGAGACTGAAGAAGGGCGCTACGGGCCGCTGCCTCTCAGGACCTACCTGGACCGGGGAGTGGGGCTCATGATCAGTTCCGACCAGCAACCGGTGGGTCCCATGTTTCACATTTTCGAAGCCGTCAATCGGGTGCGCCGATCGGGTAAACCGATTGTGCCCGAGGAGGCCATTACCGTGGAAGAGGCCATCCGGGCTGCCACCATCACTCCCGCCTACTCCGTTTTTCAGGAAGACGTCAAAGGATCCATCGAAGCTGGCAAGTTTGCCGATCTCATCGTTTTGGGAAAGGACATCCTGAGTGTCCCCTCCATGGAGATCAAGGACATCCCGATTTTAAGAACCATGGTGGGTGGGGAGTTCGTCTACATCAATCCCGATCAGGATCCCGACCAGGAAGTGAAATTCTGGGATCCCGGCGGGTCTCGCTATTTGAAGCTGGATGTGGGTGGCGAGTGGCTCCGGTAAGGAACTCTTCCCCATATCTCATCTGGAAAGGAGCGTGTTCCTATGTCGAACCCCATCAACCGCCGCCATTTTTTCCTTTTGGCCGGCAGTGGCATCGTCAGCCTGGGTGCTTTCCCTCAGGAGGCGGTCCCTCCTGAGGCTCCAGACACAGGGGATCCGGATGTGCCCCGGATCATGTCCCTCTTCAGCTTCAATAAGGGGATCTATTATTTTGATCCGGCGGGCTTGTATGTGGATGTGGGACAGACGGTGGAGTGGGCGGGAATCTCCTTTCGTGGCGCCACCGCCTTTCATCCCTCCTTGGACAATCATGAGCTGCGGATCCCCGAGAATGCCAAGCCCTTTGATACGCGAACCATGGCCGAGCCTGGTGGGACCTTTCGATGGACCTTTGAGGAGGAGGGGACCTACGATTACTTCTCCAGCGACTACGAATATCTGGGGATGGTGGGAAGGATCGTGGTGGGCAAGCCGGGAGGACCGGGCGAAAGGCCGCCGGGATATGGAAATCGTGAGGGGAGGCTGGTCATGTACCGGGATGCCGCTCGTCTTTTCCAATACCTGAATTCGGACAGGATAGTTCAAGAGAAAGTCGTCCCCTTTCCCCAAGAGCTTTTGAGGAAACCTTTTCCGTGGCGGTGAGGCCGGGAGGAAGGAAACCGGAAACCAATATTCGACGACCACCAATGAGGGGTTAAACGATGAACAAGAAAGAGTTTCAAAGCAAGCGCCGAACCGCCCTTTCAGACCCTTTTCTCAAGGGTCTATTCGGACTTGTCCTGATCGCTCTGCTCACCGGCTGTGGGGGCGACCTGGAGATCTTGCGGCCCGACACCATCCTTTTCAATGGGAAGATTCTGACCGTGGACGAGGATTTCTCCATCGCCGAAGCGGTGGCCATTAAGGATGGGAGGTTCGTGGCCGTGGGCAGCAACGCCCAGGTCAGGGGCCTGGCGGGGGATCGCACTGAAATGGTGGATCTGGAAGGCAGAACGGTTTTACCCGGATTCAATGATCCCCATGAACACTTTGCTCACAGCCTGGGATTTGTGGCGGACGAATTGACCAAGAAATTCCGAACCTCCAAATCCATCAAGGAAATTCTGGCCGTGGTCCAGGAAAAAATTGATCAGACCCCTCCCGGTGAGTTGGTTTGGTTCTTCCTGGGACCGGGATCTCCCGATGCTCTGGAGGAAGGTCGCTTTCCCAACCGCCGTGATCTGGATCCCATTTCTCCCCAACACCCGGTGTTACTGGAATTTGGAGGCTCGGGAGCGAATTCTTCCGCCAACAGCCTGGCCCTGCAAAAAGCCGGGATCACCCGCCGTACGCCCCAGCCCTCGACCCAGAGGCTGATGGGCGAGATCATCAAGGATCGTAACGGAGCGCCCACCGGTGTCTTTCGCGGGCGGGGAGCCTCTTCGCTTCCCCACAGTGTCCTGGTTCGGCACAGTACCGAGACTCTTGTGGAGACCACCAAGCGGGCTTCTGAACTGGTGCTGCCCTATGGCATTACCACCATTGGAGATCCCAACACCAACATGTCCACTGTCCGCGACAACCAGACCTGGGTCCAGGCTTATCAGCGCCTGAGCGTCCAAGATGAGTTGACGGTTCGAATCAACTGCATCATGCGACTGCCGGCTCTCTATCGGCCCCTGCAAGAGTCTCTCGATTGGTTGGACAACTTGCTTTATGATCCAGGATTTGGAAACGAGAGACTGCACTTCGGGCAGATCAAAATTTCCGTTTACGATTCCAATAAAGACTACACGGTTCCTGTGGAAGACATCAAAAAGGTCATCAGGGAGGTCCATCGACTGGGTTGGCACCTCTACATCCACGTGGGAGGCGGTGAGTCCTATGATACGGCCATCGAAGGTCTGGAGGAAGCCTACCAGGAATTTCCCCGCCAGGACGCCCGTCATGTCATTACCCATGCCCGCTTTCCCACCGATCACACCCTGGAAGTGCTCAAGCGCTATAACGTGATCGTGGAGCCTCAGACGGGAAGCTTTTATAACATGAGTGACGATTACGAAGAGCGAAACGCAGATCCGGACCGCCCGGCGTATGGTCCCGCTCCCCTAAGAACCTACCTGGACCACGGGATTACCGTCATGACGGGATCGGATCAAAATCCCATCGGACCTCTGTTCACTATTTTTGAGGCCGTCAATCGTCTCAGGAGCTCCGGCAAGGTGATCAATCCCGAGGAGCGCATCAGCCTGGAAGAAGCCATTCGCGCCGTCACCATCACGCCCGCCTACTCGACCTTTCAGGAGGACCTGAAGGGTTCGATTGAAGTGGGGAAGCTGGCTGATCTGGTGGTGCTGGGAAGGGACCTTCTGATGGTGCCGCCTCTGGAGATCAAGGATATCCCCGTCATGAGAACCATGATCGGCGGCGAGTTCCTCTATACCAATCCCGATCCGGACCCTAACCAGAAGGTCGAATACTGGTACCCGACACGGGGTTACCGGGCAGTGCTGGATGTTCCAGGCAGTTAGCTCATCCAGGCCATGAACAGGAAAGATATGTTCCCCTGGAGTCGAAGAGAGTTTCTTCGGGGGATGGGAACCACGGCAGCGGCGGCTTCAATGTGGCCCTACCTTCCGGCCCAGGGACTTCCGGTGGCCGGTCCTTCCGACTGGGCCCGCTTCGCCTACGATTTGCACAACACCCGTTTTAATTCCCGTGAGGCCACGCTCAATACGGGCAATGTGGGTCGGTTGCAGCCCAAATGGAGCCATGAGATTGGCGCTCCCATCCAGACCAGTCCCACGGTGGTGGGAGATACCCTGTTCATCGGAGCCTGGGATGGCAAATACCACGCTCTGGACGCCGAGACCGGCGAGCCCAAGTGGAGCTATGACGCCGGGGTCACCCCCGAACCTCGCTGGCAACTTCGGACCATGAAATCCACCGCTCAGTACGATCGGGGCAGAATTTACTTTGGCACCGGGGAAGGGGACTTGAACTGCGTCGATGCTGCCACCGGTCAAGCCGTTTGGAAAACAAGGATGGATCCAGGTCTTCGCATCACATCTTCTCCCAACATTTATGGAAATCGAGTGTTTGTGGGTACCTCGGGAGGGAATGCCCAGATTGTTTGTGTGGATGCCGAGACGGGAGCCATCCGCTGGAAGTTCAAGATCGTCCCCGATCGAGAGGAGGGAGGTGGATCGGCCTGGACTTCTCCGGCTGTGGACGAGGAGTACAACATCGTTTACACGGTGACGGGTAATCCCCGTTCCTTCAATCCACCGGGACCCCTTCTTTTCAGCGACAGCATCCTGGCCAATGATCTGGAGACCGGAGAACTGCTTTGGCATGACCAGATTCGGGCCAGCGATCCCTTCAATATGGATTTTTCCTGCCATCCCATGATCTTCGATGCGGTGAGCCCGGGGAAGCGTGGTGCCCGGCGTCAGTGCGTAGGGGCGGGGAATAAGAGTGCTTTCTTTACCTGGGATCGCTACACGGGAGAGTTGTTGTGGAGGGTCATGCTGACCAGCCCCACCGGACCCTGGTGGAACAGTACCGCCGTGGCCTACAACAAGGTTTATCTGGTCTCCAATGAGAGAGTCACCGACCCGGGCTCCACCGATCGATCGGAATCGGTGACGGCCGCCTTGCATGCCTATACCGGAGAGATCGTGTGGTGGCGCCACAACGATTCCATGAATCGGGCTCCCGTGTGCGTGGCCAACGGTGTTTTCTACCAGTCCCTGGAAAACGGAAGTTTGGAGGCTTACGATGCGGCAACCGGCAAACAGCTCTGGCAATCGAGCATCCCCAGTACCTCTCGAGGCGGCATTGTGATCGCCAACGGGAACCTTTACACCGCTAATGGTGAAGGAGGATTGCCCACCGAACCGAAAAACAGGTATTCGGTGTTTGCCTACAGCATTGACGGACGGTGAGCGGCAGCGAGGGACGGAATAAGACGCATACAGAGCCGTGGGCTTCAGGCGAGCCTGTTTAGCCCACGGGCCAGTGTGGAGGAGTGATCTATGAAAAAGAAAAATGCAGTGTCCTGGAATCGAAGAGAGTTTCTTCAGGCTACGGGAGCCTCGGTAGCGGCAGCTTCAATGGGGCCCTACCTTGGTGCACAGGGGAGGCTCCCGGTGGCCGGTTCTTCCGACTGGACCCGATTCGCCTACGATTTGCACAACACCCGTTTTAATTCGCGTGAGACCACACTCAATACGAGCAATGTGGGTCGGCTGAAGCCCAAATGGCGCCATGAAATCGGTGCTCCCATCCAGACCAGTCCCACCGTGGTCGGAGACACTTTATTCATCGGAGCGTGGGATGGCAAATACCACGCCCTGGATGCGGAAACCGGCGAGCCCAAGTGGAGCTATAACGCCGGGGTCACACCGGAACCTCGCTGGCAACTTCGGGCCATGAAGTCCACTGCCCAGTACGATCGGGGCCGAATTTACTTTGGCAGTGGGGAAGGGGAATTGAACTGCGTGGATGCCGCAACCGGTCAGGAAATTTGGAAATCCAAGATGGATCCCGGTCTGCGCATTTCTTCTTCTCCCAATATCCATGGGGATCGGGTGTTCGTGGGAACCTCGGGTCGGAATTCCCAGATTGTGTGTATCGATGCCGAGACCGGAGCCATCCGCTGGAAATTCAAGATCGTCCCCGATCGAGAAGGGGGAGGGGGGTCCTCCTGGACCTCTCCGGCTGTGGACGAGGAACAGAATATCGTTTACAACGTCACCGGTAATCCGAGCTCCTTCAATCCTCCGGGACCGCTGCTTTTCACCGACAGCATCATCGCCAACGATCTGGAGACCGGAGAACTGCTTTGGCACTATCAGGTTCGAGCCACCGATCCCTTTGATCTGGACTTCTCCTGCCATCCCATGATCTTTGAGGCCGTCAGCCCGGGGAAGCGCGGTGCCCGGCGCCAGTGCGTGGGGGCGGGCAATAAGACGGCCTTCTTTACCTGGGATCGCTACACGGGAGAGCTGCTGTGGAGGGTGATGCTGACCAACTGGGCCACCCAGGGAGGTCCCTGGTGGGACAGTACGGCCGTTGCCTACAACAAGGTTTACGTGGTTTCCAATGCCATCAACGATCGAGATCCCATCACCAGCCGCTCGCTGGGACTTTCAGAATCGGTGACGGCGGCTCTCCATGCCTATACGGGTGAGATCGTGTGGTGGCGCCACAACGACAGCATGAATCGGGCTCCCGTCTGTGTGGCCAATGGCGTCTTCTACCAATCTCTGGCCAACGGGAATTTGGAGGCTTTCGATGCCGAAACCGGAAAGCTGCTCTGGCAGTCGAGTCTGCCCAGCACTTCTCGAGGGGGAATCGTGATCGCTAACGGGACCTTGTATACCAGCAACGGTGAAGGAGGATTGCCCACCGAACCGAGACACAAGTACTACGTTTACGCCTACAGTATCGACGGAGCGTGACAGGGGTCAGCTTGATCTTGAATTGAGGAGGGTAGTGGCGCACGGCTGTGCGCCCAAGGGCAACTGTTTACCAAGGGATTAGGGGCGCACAGCCGTGCGCCCCTACAAAAAGAAGTGAATCAGAGGTGACCTATGAAGAGTAGAAAAAGGCATACCCTCCGGGGTATGTTGGGACTGGCACTGCTGGGAACCC
>JADFOI010000052.1 GCA_022562935.1 Acidobacteriota bacterium | reverse complement strand
CACGAAGCGGTGTAAGGGATGTCTTGATACACCTGTAAAGGATGTCTTGATACCATTCACCACCGGCTGACCCCTACGGGAGGATGCCGGGGGTACCCGCTTGCGGGTCGCACAGGCCCCGCAGCACGCCGGCTGATTTCGTCGCTGCAGTAGAGAACCCTGCATAGTCCGGGCTATACAGAGAACCCTTCCCTGCTCAGCGGAAGCTCTCGTACCCGGTGACCGGAAGCGGCAAAGATGGCGTTGCAGATGGCCGGTGCCGCCGGCGGCAGTGCAGGTTCACCCAGGCCCGTTGGCGGGAAATCACTTTGGATGAAGTGAACGTCAACTTCCGGAGCATGGGCCAGCTGCAGGAGTGGATACTGGTCAAAATTGGATTCCTGCACGCGCCCGTTCTCGATGGAAACTTCCAGACTCAGCATGGTGCTGAAGCCATCGATCACCGCCCCCTGGCATTGATTCTCGGCACCGCTGAGATTGACAATCGGACCCACATCGGCCGCTACGGTGACTTTATGCACGGTCAGCTTTTTGTTCTCCCCTACACTGACCTCGGCAACTTCGGCGAAATGGCCGGCGTGACTGAAGTAGAAGGCCAATCCCAGCCCCCGTCCCTCAGGGAGTGATTTGCCCCAACCGGCCTTCTCGGCGGCCAGGCGAATCACATCGGCGGCCCGACCCGTGTTCAGCGCGCGACTACTTCCAGGATCCAGCCAGCGGGGCTTTCCCATCACCTCAAGCAGGAATTCAAGGTGATCACGTCCAGCGGCCACCGACAGTTCGTGGAAAAAGCACTGCACGGCAAAGGCGATTGCGTTGGAACGCGGAGCCCGCCATGGACCGCAGGGAGTCTGCAGTGGCAACAGGGTTTGAGTGAGTTGGAAATTCGCGACCAACGGCAAAGGGAACTCACTGGCCGTAATGTTACCCCCGGTGACCGGCTTTTGTCCGTCACTGGAGAAGGTCACGAAGTGATGCTGCCAGGCGGAAAGTTTGCCCTGCCCATCCACGGCACCCTTGAAGGAATGAAAGCCTCCGACACGGTAAAAGTCGTGGGCCATGTCGTCCTCGCGGGTCCACTGCAGTTTTACCGGAGCGCCTATCTGCTTGGTGATGGTCGCTGCTTCACACATGGAGTCATTCATTAAACGGCGGCCGAAACCGCCTCCCACTCGGGTTTGGTGAATGGTGATGCGATCTTCGGGAATATCGAGCATCTGGGCCACACTGCTCAGACCTCGTTGGGGCGTTTGGGTGGGAGCCCAGATGTCCATGACCCCATCACGGTACCAGGCCGTGCAGTTTTGGGGCTCCAGCGGCGCGTGGGAGAGAAAGGGATAGGTATAGAAAGCTTCCACCGTTTTGGCGGCGCTGCTAAACGCTCTATCCATGTCGCCCGTCTCGCCCAGGGTCTCACTGCCGCTCTGCTTGGCCAGTTCCCGTGCTCTTTTTACGGCGCCGCTCCAGCTATCCTTGGCGGCCTCGCTTTCGTCCCAGGTCACGCGAAGCTGGCGTTTGGCGCTGATGGCGGCCCAGGTGGAATTAGCAACAATAGCAACACCGGGCCTGAGCTCGGCAAGCTGCCCGTTGCCTTGGAGAACGAAGGCGTGTTGAACGCCGGGAAGCGAACGGATTTCGTCCAGATTCACCTGGCCAACGCGGCCACCGGGGGCCGGGCATTTGGTATAGGTGGCATAGAGCATGTCGGGTACGACCTGATCGATTCCAAAAAGCGGTTGTCCGGTGACCAGCTTGTAATTATCGACACCGGTTACCCTCGTGCCCAGCAGTTTGTAGTCTGCGCGCTTCTTCAGGGTGAGAGATTTGGCATCTGGAACAGGAAGCGCCGCCGCCTTGTTGGCCAGTTCGCCATACCCCAGCCGCCGTCCGCTCCGGCTATGGATGACCGTACTTTTTTCCGTCTGGCACTCGCTAACGGGAACCCCCCATTCCTGTGCAGCGGCGGAAACAAGCATGGCGCGGGCTACGGCCCCGGCCTGGCGCAATTGATCCCAGCTGGAGGGAATGGATCGGGAACCACCCGCAGCCTGGCGGCCATACACCGCCTGATCAATCGGTGCTTGTTCCACACGCACGTCCTTCCAGTCGGCGTCGAGCTCCTCGGCAATGATCATGGGAAAGGCCGTCTTGATGCCCTGACCGATCTCGGGGTTCTTCGAGTAAATCAGGATCGAGCCGTCAGGAGAGATGTGGATGAAGCCATTGGGGGCGAATTCGCTGCCCGCCTGAGCAGCAAAGGTTTGGGTTCCCCCCTCCAGGTAAAAGGCAAGTGCCAGCCCCCCACCGGCTACTCCGGTAAGCTTTAGAAACGAGCGTCTACCGATGGTCTGAGTCCTGGTTTCAGGACTGGTTTCCAATGCGGCTTCCGCCTCGCGGATCACGTCATGAAGATATTGGTCGTTCATGCCCCACCTTCTTTCCTTGTGGAGGTGTTACTCATTTTTTGGACAGCACTGTTTATGGCTTGACGAATGCGGTTGTAGGTTCCGCACCTGCACAGTCCTGTCATAGCTGCATCGATCTCGGCGGCGCTCGGCACTGGATTCGCCTCTAACAGGGCGGCTGCAGACATAATCTGACCAGCCTGGCAGTAGCCACATTGAGGAACATCGTGCTCGATCCATGCCTCCTGAAGCGGATGCAGGGTCCCGTCATCAGCGGCCAAACCTTCGATGGTGGTAATTTTCCGGCCGGCTGCAGACGTCGCTAGAATCGAGCAGGAGCGAACAGGGCTGCCATCAAGATGCACGGTACAGGCCCCGCAAAAACCCCCACCGCAGCCAAATTTGGTGCCTGTGAGACCGAGACTGTCACGAAGCACCCACAGCAGCGGAGTCAGCGGATCGACCCCTTCAACCGCGTGCTCCTGACCATTGACGGATAGACGAAGGGTTGGCATTTTTGTGACCTCCTGAGTGTTTGGGCTGAGTGTGGCACAATCTCGTGCAAGAAGCAATGGGGCGAATTCACCCGTAATGCGAACGAATCGAAGGGTCGGTGGGGGCTAGCCGGGACTATTCATAGGTTCTCGTCACGAAGCGGAGTAGGGGCGAGCCAGTGAAACTGTCTCCAAATCGGTTGATCCAGGTTGTTGTGTAGTGGCGCACGGCCGTGCGCCATGTAAGCCATTGATAAAGCACGGTTTGTGGGCGCACGGCCGTGCGCCGCTACAGGCCTTAATCAAAATCAGGTGGGGTTGTGAGACGGCCTCCGGCAGAGCAGGCTAGAGCAGGTGCACCTTCAAAAGTCGGTCACGGTGACCAGCAGACTGGCTGAAGCACTTTCCCCAATGCTGTTGAATGCGGTCAGGGTGAAGGTCGTATATGAAAACACCTGGACACAGAAATTGCTGGTCTGACTGGCAACGTTCTGCTGTTGACCGGTGACACCATTGGTCAAAGTAACGCGAGAGGCGTTTTGAATGTCCCAGGCAAGACAGGACTGTTGACCCGACGGAACGCCTGTTGGGTTGGCCGTAAAAGCGGTGATCACCGGAATCAAGGGATTGACCGTCACCGTCACGCTGGCAATGACACTCTCATCGACGACGTTGGAGGCAACCAAGGTATAAGTCGTTGTACTGGTCGGCGAAATGGTCACTGCTCCCTGGTCTGGATTGAGCGAACTGCTGGAGCTGATGTTTGTAATTTGAATTCTTACCGCATCATTCGTTACCCATCGCAACGTGGTGGCTTCTCCCACACGGATCTGGGGTTGATCCACCGTGAAGGAAACAATGATGGGTTGTCGAACATCTACGGTGACAATGGTGACAATATCCGGTGCACTCGCCACTCCCAGACTGTCTTCGACGATGAGTTGGAAGACATAGGTTTGATCATTTTCAGCGACGAACGTAGGAGTCGCTGTGTCCGCGTTTGCCAGAACGACGGGATCCCCTCCGAGCTGTGTCCATCGGAAAATAACGATGGAGTCTCCTTCAGGATCCGAGGAGCCTGTTCCGTCAAGAACCACTTGTTCCCCGGGTGAGACACCGGTTCGATCCAGGCCCGCATTTGCGATGGGGCTCCGATTACCACTTCGAACGATCCGCGTTACCGACTCATAGCGAACTCGAGGGACGAAGACAGGTACCGGCCTCTCGTCGGCCCTAAAGGGCAGCAGGCCACCCATCCAGTTATCAAACCGAAAACCCACACCGAATCGCCAGGAATTCTCGGGACCGACAAAGCTCTCGTTATATCCGAACTCCGCGACCACTTGCAGCCTCCTCCACAACGGTGGGGCGGCGTAACGAATAACGCCCCCTGGAACGCTGTTACGGACGGCGGAATTCAAATAACCCACAGCCCCCTCCAAAGAAGAATCTTCAGAAAGACCGACTCGGAAATTGACGCCCACTTGATTGACAACCTTCAGAAGAGTCTCTTCGATGAGAGTTTCATCCACCTGCACGGACTTTACAACGATCCCGTCAATGTTCCCCTGGGTAAAGTAGAACCCTACTTGCCCCCGCTGAAAGTCATAGCTCAAATTGAAAAAGAACTGGCCGAGGGTACCCGAACGGTCGAGCTGCTCGCGATCGATATAGCGGATGCTCTCCATGGCGGCGACCTGGAAATTCCCGAAGTGTACGACGGGACCAATATCCAACTGGAATTCCGTACTCTTATAATCGGTCAGACCTCGCTCCTCTCGGTCCAGGAAGCCCTGAGACAAAGCAATTTGATCCAGCTCCACGTAGGTATGATGGGAACGAAAGGCCAGTTCGGCCTGGGTCTGCAGGCCAACATGATCTCCGAGGCGATGGAAAAAGCGCCCGGCCGCAGTGCCTTCAAAACTTTCCGCCTGTGGGTTTGCTGCCAGGTTAAACCCGAAGGATTGAAAATCGGGGAAAAGGCTCAGCTCCCGCTCAAAATCTCCACCTATGGGCAGGACCTCGACCCGAGCGCCCGACTTCAGCATTCTCAGTCTGTACTCGGGAGCATTACGCCTGCTCCGGGTCAGGTCGTTGATCACCAGATTGGGTTGAGGACGGTTCACTTTGGCATCCCGTGGGTGAACATAGTAGACCCCCGCGGGAATGATCAGTGAAATCGGAACCGTCTTCATCGCCTGGTATCGAGGAGCAGCTCGCTGCCTAACCCAATTGGACTTCCCCCTTTGATGGGGAGCGGTTTCGAAGTAATCCGTAGCCTCGATCTCGAGTTGTTCCTCACGAGCCTGCTCGAGAGAAAACTCAATGTACCAATTCTCGATAATCGGGTCGCTCAATTGGCGATCAAAGGCTCGTGCGAAGAGCTGTGAACGAGGAGGTGCATTTCCGGCGGGAACCGCCAGAATGGCGAATTGATCTAGACCAAAAAGAAATTCTGAACGATCAAAAGTAAACTGAACGCGAGCACCGGTATTTCTGTAGGCCTCATATTCCGCGGAACGTTGAAGAAAAGCCTCTTTCACGGTGACCCCGATGTTGAGGGCATCCGCTTCCATCAGCTCCAGGAGGACTTGCTGGCACTGTCCGCCGTAATAACCGTAGTGTTCCCGATACCTGCTGCAGGCGATTTCAAGATGATATTCGTAGAGATCCTCATAGACGACATAGGTTGCCGCTGCGGCCATGAGAATGTGCATTTCCATGGCAGCATCGACCACCGTACCCAGTTCACTTCCTGCATAGTCCAGAGCATAGTGTCGCTCCGCCTCATTCACGGCATCCTGCATTGCCTTTATGGTGTCGTAGTTCTCATCAACAAAAAAGAAGGCAGGTTCCTTCAGGTTGGAATACAAACTCTTGACCTGGGAAAGATGAGCCTCAAGGGCAGGGGCGGCATTGAGCACACCTGAGCCCCACATCCCAAACCATCCTACAAAACAGAGAACGAGTGTAAATCTTGTATATTTAAGCACTGGTGATATCTCTAATGAAATGTAGGGAAATTCCTAGTTGAGCCAGGGCTCGATCACCTCGCGCAAGTCCCTGAGGTCGGATTGTGAAATCAAGCCACAGCTTGCCTCCAGCTGTTGGAGTGCTTCTCTGTTTTGCTCCAAGACATAGAAAGCCTGGGCCAAATGAGCATGAATGTGACATTGCTGGCTGGAGGTTAAGACCCGTTCCGATGGATCGAGAAACTGCGATTCGAAGGTGATCAATTCAGAATATTTCAGCTCCCTGGCCAGCTCATTCCCATAGTTTCGGACCCGGTCGATCAATTTTGTGCGGACCCTTTCCAGCTCTTCAGTCGTTTCGTATGGGGTAGAAAGTTCAATGCCTGTTGCCAGGACGGTGCAGGACTCCCACATCAAACGGTCTTTTAAGTCCCAGGGCGCTTCCGGTAAGTGGAACATCTCCACGATGCCGTGAAGAACATCGCTATACTCTTCAAAGGGCTTGTACAGGCTAGCCACATACTTAGGCTTGCTCGCTCCCCTCTCAAGATGGCTTCTGAGTTTGTATGAGCTGTCCAGCAGCTGTTCAAGATCAGAAAGTGAGGGTTGATCTTGGGGCAACAGCCTCTCCAATTCTTCTCTGAAGGCGTACAGGTCACTGAACGCAGCTCCAAAATCAACCAACAGTTGATGGACCTCTCTAAGGGATTCCTCGGACGCTGTAGCCCGATGGACTTCAACGGCATCTCGCAAAGTAGCTTCCAGCACGGCACTCAGATGTTGAGTGAGCTCGGGATACTCCAAGGCAATCGCAACAGTTAACCTCACGAATTCTTGAACATAAGCAGGAGAAAGGGACGGATCGGACATATCCACACACGACCTGGCCGCCAGATGAAGGCTAACGGGGTCCTCAGGCTCTTCCTGGATTTGACGGATCACCCCGTAAATGACTCTGAAGTCACTCAAAGACCTCTCTAAAACCGCCTGGTATTTTATCGGTTCATCGACGGAAAGTTTTCCCTGCGAAAGATAGTTCAGAGCAGCCAGAGAGCGCGTGAGCCGCTCTTTAAAACACAAATCTCTTTGTTCCAGGCGACTATAGAGTCTTTGGTGAAGAACTTCGCTGAAACAACGGTAGTTCTGGGCCACTCGGCTCCTGCTCAGGATACAATGATAGGCCCGCGAAGCGACCTTCGATCCTTTCACAAAAGAGGCATAGCCAAGAGGGGTTTCCGACTCGGACAGAACCTGTTCCAACGTCCGCATCTCCGGTTCTCTGAGGCATTGAAGGTCACGTGCTTCCTGGATGGCGAAGCGCACATCGCATTGAGCCCAAAGGGAAGGAACAAATCCCCCTGGGACCCAAAACGTCAGAGCAAGAGTGGCCAGACAAAAAAGAGGTTTCATCGTGTCAGTAAACCTTTTTCATTTTGCTTGCGTCTAAGGCTCTTAGCTGATGAATTCGCTTTTTGACTTCATGCCAGAATTCAGCGGAAAGCCTCAAGTATTCTCTTTCAGGGAGTAACTGGTTCACGGCTACATCCAGTGATCGCACTTGCATCTCGTGATAATGCTGCTCAATTTGTCCATTCCTGTCCCTGGTTTCGCATCGATTGGATGGCTCATAAGTGCTCATGATCTCGATCCATTGGACTTCCGCGGCTAGTCTTTCCAGTGTCCGTCTCTGGACCTCCAAACTGATCTTTGAGGGCAGCAAGTGGGGAGAACGATTGATGTCTCCCTGTGACCAGGGCAAGGTTTCATCGAAAACTCTGCTCGGAACCAGCGTCGTGCTGCTCAGCTTGTAACAACTCTGCTCAGGAGAAATCTGTTCGATATAGGGAACGTAAACAAACTCGAGTTGAGTCAGGACTTTGAGCATGGTGGCCAGCTCTTCTTCACTCTCAATGTATTCGGCAAGACTGGTGGGTCCGAAGGCAGGATAAGCCACAACCTTTCTGGGGCTCTGTCCTCGACGAGCCGTGCGCAATATCCCGACACCAAACATTTGAACACGGGTATCCGGGAGAAGGGGCCCACCTTGTAGAGTGGGTTCGACATAGAGACTGGTCTGGGCAACCTGTTCGTTCGGAAACTGGCAGGACGAGTTGGCTTTCAATATATTCTTGAGCTGCTCATAAGCCACCCATTCGGTTGAGTACTCTTCGCTCTCTGGGTCCTTCAACAGGGAAGCATCCGACCTGATCATCTCCGGACCCGGGGCTGTGGGATTGTTACAGTCGGCTTTGCCGTTAGCGGGTGGAGAAGAGGCTGAGAAACTATACGTCCAGGGAGCGAGCTGGAGCAGAAGAATTCCAAATATCAGACGATGGATTCCAACTTTACACATGTTTCAAAGGTCCCAAAATTTCTATAGTGAACTAGTTCACCCGTAGATGTGTCAGAACCAGCTCAACCGTTATCACTTGCGAAGAGAAATCGTCTTTCGTCACAATCTGTAGTTCTTTTTGTCCGGCCTCATGACGTAAAATCTCTTCGACATCGCCGTTCACCTTCAACCAGAAATCACGTCGATTCTCGGGAGATCGAATCACTTCGAAGTCAGCCTCAGGCCGGCGCAGGCTCATGGATCGAACATGAAGTTTGGGCTTTCCAGTTTCTCTGTCCTTTCCATCCGGGTCAATGATGAGCTCGGAGAGGTTGAAGTATTGAAAGTAAGGATCAGGATTGTCCCAGCGGCGATCCGAGTAAAGCCGTATGAAATCCGCATCCTCGCCACCCGATCCGACGTAGGTGGACTGGGGAGGCCTGTTCTTCAAAAGATTGAAGGTGATTTCCACTTCGACCATGCTGTTGCTCTTGAGGTAATAGCCATTCTGTCGGTAAATCCGACCCGGAAGGAGCTTGCTGGCAGGATAGAGTGCGTCGCTTCTTCGGCTCACTATTTCACCTTGAGTCGGCTCATTCCAATGGTCTTTCATGAGCGAGCGGGAGGTCCAGTGGGTCCAGGTAATCTCTTCACCTTTCACTGCGGCGGGCACATCAAACCACTGGCCTTGAACCACTGGGAAATCTCCGAAGCGCAGTGCCGCCGGAATCGAATACTTGAGAGAAAGTTGGTACTGTTTACCGCCTTCACCCCACTCCTCGTGAAGCACTTCGCCCGGTCCATTCAAGAACTGATAACTGTAACTGACCGTGTAAAGACCCGCTGAGAGTTCTGCCTGGGGTAGAATGATTTCCCTGAGATTGAACTCCGCCTTCCTGATGGGATTCACCCGGCCTCCCGTTACCGAGGGAAAGGCGGCGGAAAATAGTTTTCCCTCGTTCAAGGGAAGGGAACCTTCCTGACCGGTGACCCGGTAGACTTTCAACCGAACATGGTCGTAGGAGATGATCGTGGAAAGGGGAAAGAAATTGATGGAGAACAACGGGTCGTCGTGGGTCACCACCTGGATGGGCCGATTCTCCTGGTCGTCGGCGTCATTGGAGTCAAAGATATAGAATCCTGCCTGAAATAAATTGATCCCCAGTTGAGTTTCCAGGATCTGCTGGTACATGAACAAGAAGATGATCAGGACTTTGGCCAGGTTCATCCATAAGTTCGCGAAATCGTAGCCAGCAGCTCGGGCAAGGTAAGGATTCATGAAGATTCTTCCTTAACTGTGTATTTCCTGCTGGATGGCCTTCCGTTCCCATTTACCACCCAGGACTCGAAAAACGGTGAACAGCAAAATGGTGAAAACCATCAGCGCTAGCATAATTATCGGAAGAGGGTTTACACGATCCCCGACTACCAGCTGTAAAAGTACGGCGAAAGCACCCAGGAAAAGTCCACCCGCGGAAACAGCTGCTGCAGCCGTATACCAGACAGAACTGCGGACCGCGGGATCCGTGTCTTCAGGTGGGTGCCCCAAACGGGCCTCCAGATGAGCAATCCAGTCATAGAGGCTGTGTTGATCGGTATGGGACAACTGGTCAAACTTCAGACGAATCCCTCCCGCGGTTTCGACCAAAGTGGCCGTCGTTCGAAAGGTCTTTTTTGAAAAAGGGGGATCCGTCCATGTGATCCGCACCTGTTCCCCGCTTGGAGGTGGCTGATTGCAGGGGATGAACATGCCGCCCAAGCTGAGGTCAATGTCAGAATGGGGTAGAGTTGTGTATTCTTTCCAGCCATGACCTCCGTTGACCTCAATGTTGATATGGCCCTTGACGACGATTCGGCTGAGTCGAACAATACCTGAATGAGTTGATTTCATAATGGCACGACTTCTCCTTCCAATCAGGAACGCTACTCAAGTATAGAAGTCTCTCTCCTGACACCTGAGCCCTGTAAACGTTCGTTGTTCTCAGAAATATGTGAACCCGCTCACATGGATACCCGAAAACTGTGATTATTATTGTCACCTCCTCCTGGCTCAGGAGGTGACTACAATCACTAGATCGAACAAGGGCCTCCAAGACCCTCCCCCTCATTTCACCCCATAAAACGGGCCAAAATGAGTAGTATGAGAGAAATGTGTCGAAAAATGCCTAGCCGGGCCCTAGCCCGCGTCGAAGGTGATCATGAGTGAAGGTACGATCATTGTCCTATTCGTGGTGGCGGGACTGCTCATCGGATGGTTCATACACGGGCGTACATCACGTACACTCACCTCTATCATGAGGCGGCTGGCAGCCGAGAAGAATGGTGTTCTTGAGTCAGGAACCTTCCTTAAGCTTCCGAAGCTCATCCTTTCACATAGGGATAAACCCATGGAGATTTCAGCGGCCTCCAGCGGACAAGAAGGATCTTCACCTTATACCTACGCAATGTTCCTGGATGTCGAATCGGCAGGCTTCGAGTTTCGGATTCTGCCCAAATCAACGCAGACCGTCATCGGCAGTGCCCTGGGATTCAGAAAAGCAGTGCACACGGGTCATCAAGCATTGGACGAGCGTTTTTCCATCTACACCAATGATGAAGATGCCCTGAGCGAGCTGCTCTCTGAGCCCGTTCAAAGGGAGCTTCTGGGATGGGTCAAGAAAAATAGAAATCGGATTCAGGACATACGAAACGACGACGATAAGTTGATGTTTTGCGTCGACGGCACCTTGAGTGACACTGCCGACTTTCGGCAACTGATCGATGGGGCATGCCTTCTCTATGATGCGATGACAAGAGTTACCGAAGGGAGGAGCCTGCCCCCGGAAACGAGTCCAGAGTGAATCCGGGCTACTGGAATTTGACCAGCTCGATGTCGAAGACCAGCATGCCGGGTACTCGACCGTTCTCACCATAGGCCAGGTCGGCAGGAATCCAAAACCGGCGTTTCTCGCCCACCACCATGAACTGCACCCCCTCGGTCCAACCCTTGATCACCCGGTTGAGTGGAAAGGTGGACGTTTGCCCGCGTACCACCGAACTGTCGAACATCTTGCCGTCCGTGGTCCAGCCCGTGTAGTGCACCGTGACTGTACTGGTGGGGCCGGGGTGCTCGCTCCCGGTACCCTTGACCAGCACCCTGGAGGACAATCCCGAGTCCGACTTTTGCGCATCCTGCGGGGGAGCAGCCACGTCGTCCGGCGCCGGAAGGTCCTGAACGGCCCACAGCATTCCGTGCGAAATCAACAAGATAGCCAGAGTCGCAAGAGGTAAAATAGTTATCTTTGTCATCTTCATGAGGTGACTCCTCGTCCTTTCCCGTCTATTTGAGAGTCCTAGAGAGCGCTAGTCTATCGGGGAGCCAACAGGGGGTCAAATGCTTTATCCATCGGTACCTGGGTGTATCCTTGTGGACAGAATGCTGGCCAAGAGGGGGACCGATGGATAGCAAGCAAGTCAGGAAGATTGTGGAAGAACTCTTGACGGAGATGGAGATCTTTGCCCTTCCAGGCCCTGGGTACAAATGGGATGTGGAGGAAAGCGTGAAGCAACTCAAGCCCGATCATTACAATCTGAGCTTTGAGGTTCCCGAGCTGGGTACCCGCTCCATTTCCTTCTCTACCCCACCAGGATCTACCCCTGATTCCATCAAGCTGGCTATGGCGGGCAAGATTGAGGCTGCAGTGAGGAGGACTTCCTACAAGGACTATGAAGTCCATGCTGCATCTTTACTTTTACCCTCAGGGGAATGGAGCCTTGAAGTCCACATTACCCTTCAACGGGACGATGAGATTCAAACCAAGCCCTTTACGGGTTCCGATACCTTCTTCTCTGAAGTTGAAGCCATTCGACATGGCCTCGATTTTGGCAAACGAATCATCGACGGTAAAGTGGAAGATTGTTCGGTAGAAGACCTCTGAACTCAGTGACTAGTGAGCGTGCCACTCGGCCTGAATCATCAAGGAGACACTATTGGAGAGCCCGCCGCTGGGAGGCGGATTCAAGACAGAAATGGAGAGGGATCGATCCCCAAAAACACCCACCTTCGTGTCCGGTCCCGCCATGCGAAAGCGATCGGGAAGAGCCTTCTCCATCAAACTTGCAGGAATGGTGGCCCTGACTCTGCGTGGACTCTCGAAGCTCGTGGCCAGGGAGACCCCGTCCACTTTCACCACGGAATAGGTCAAAAAACCCGCTCCTTCGATGATGATTTCAAGATCCGAGCTTCCCTCGATCACCCTATGAGGGGAAATGGCACTGATCTCCGGTGCTTGAGTCAAGGGTCTTGAGGAAGGGGGAGCAGTGAAAAATTCAGGGTGATATCCAAATTCGATGAACTTTCCCCCTTTCATGACGCGTTCAATCTTCTTGGTGTTGGCAATGTCCTTGAGGGGATCCGCTTCTAATATCAACAGGTCAGCGAAGTTCCCTTCCTGGAGGGAACCCACTCTTTGGTTTCCCCGCCTTCCCTGGTAGCCTGCCAACATATCCGCACCCCATGAGGTCGACGACTGCAGAGCCTGCATGGGCGTTAAGCCGGCCTCCACTAAAAGCTCCATTTCGTGATGGATGCCCAGTCCCGGGCTGGCCACACCCGGAGCATCGGTACCGGCAATGATCTTTCCCCCGCCCTGGACATAGTCCTTGATGAATCGCTGCACGTTGATTCTTGCATCCTGCAGCACCTGCAGGTCCTCGGGTGAAAGTTTGGAAACCATCGGCATATGTTCGTAGCGATTGGAATAGATTTTGATCAAGCGTTGACGGTGCAGCAGCAGCTCACCCCGCGCTTTAGGAAAGTAGGACAGATCGGGATTGCTCAACATGAGGTAGATTTCCCGCTCGCGCTCCCTGATCTTGGGGCTCAAAGCACCCCATTCATAGGCCAGCGTAGGATTCAGATAAACATCCCCACGGGCGGCCTTCTGGATCAGCTCGTCCAGCTGGCTCCCTTCCTTCAAATAGGTGGCCCAATGCAGGATCCGACCCTCTTGGAAATCCTCCATCTCCTGGGGAGTCATCAGGGGCAAGGCGAAAGCCCAAACGTGCTCAATCACATCCATCCCGCGATCGATCGCTTCACCGGCGTCTTGAGCATGACCAAAAACCGCCAGTCCAGCCGCGTGGGCTTCCTCAGCAGCCCATCCATACACTTGCCTGTTGTTCTCTCGAATCTGTAAAAACCAGGCTACATCCGGATCCTTCTGCAAATATTCCCGCATGGCTTGCCGAACCTCTTGCCTGCTCATGACAGGCGACAGCCGAGGGCGGCCTCCGGTATGAAAAATCCGGGGAGTACTCAGGCTACCTTGAGAGGCAAAGCGTTCCTCCTTGGAAACATCCGCCTGAGCCAGAACCGAAGTGATTCCGTGATTGATAAAGATTTCACCCATCCAGCCTTGCCAGTGAACATGGGTGTCCACAAATCCCGGGATGATAAACTTACCCGTTACGTCGATCACGGTCGCATCCCTCGGGTAGGTTGGATCCTGCCCGGAACGGATCGATCGAATCCGATCCCCTTCAACAACCACCGTCGCGTTGACCAGAGGAGGATTTCCCAGACCGTCAATCACCGTGGCTCCCCGCAGAACCACGACATCGAGCACCGGCAGCTGCCCGTAGCCGGTTGAGCTCTGAAACGCACTCACCAGCAGACCAGCCAGTAAGACAAACAAGAAAGCTGAATTCCTGGATCCGCGCATCATTGATCCTCCTCATTGACTCCGTGTGAAAGGGACGGAGCGATCGGTGAATTTGTGGATTAAAGGACGAGTCGGAGAGTATGAACGTAGTTCAAGTTAAATATTCTATAAACAGACTTAAATATCTATATTAACGGTATTTACTCTCAAGATAATCGAAGCCTCGTGTCCCCTTTTAGATCACTTTTCCACCAGGCCGGTCTTCCTGATTTCCTTGCCCGCCGCGCTGACCAGTTGGTTGATGAACTTGGGGATATTCTCAGGGTTAGTGGTTTTGCTCAGACCCGCCCAAAGAAGCTTGTCCTCGACGACCGAGTAAAGGAGAGTTTCAATCGAGACAATGGTGTCGGATCGGATTTGCCCGGGCTGATACATAGCGGTCCACCCGTAACTCCAATAGCCGTAGAAGGACGGGTAGTAGGACCCAGTGTACCAGACCGTTCCAGGCGAGGAGCTGATCTCCTGGGTCTGGCTCACGACACGCATGACGACGGCGCCCACCACTCCGGCCCTGTTCAAGAGTTCCTTGACCTTATCCTGATCTTCAGTCACGTCCTTGGGCACGATGGTGTGCCCGGCTATCCCTTGTGCTCCGCGGCTGGTCAGTTCTCGCGCCAGCGACTCTTCGGCTCCCAGTCGGATGGAATCCCGAGCACTCAAAACAAAGGCCGCAACCTTCTGGCCGGCCCAGTCAGTGGGCCCAGCCGCGGGATCGACCCAGGTACTGGCAAACCGAGTCGCCCCACCACAGGCGGTCAGTCCAGAAACTAGAAGTCCCAGAGCGAGTAATCGAGTTCTCATGATTTGGAATGCTCCTTTTCTAAAAACATGCACATCAGAACACGGTTCACCCTCACGATCAACCCATTTCGCTAGCACAGTGCGGCAGGCCCTGGCTTAGTGCCTCGTTTCATAAATACAGTAACTTTTGTGAAGCAAGGCACCTAGGTCGACACTCGCAGATATGCCACGACTGCGTTATAGTGGGGCCCTATCTCCTCAAAGGTTAAGTGGGCGACGCCATTGGAGCAACGAATAAAAGCCACCCGACTCTCGTACTAAAAGTTCTTCCCTGTATTTGGAGCCCAATTGACGACTACAGAGGATTTGAGATGCCAAGAGCACATCATAAAAAAGTTAGGATCACTTCAACCGGAATCTATCTGCCGGACACTGTTTATACCAATGAGCAAATTATTGAACGTATCAAAAAGGCAATCAATGATCCTGAAGATCCTCAACTGCGGGAACTTGATGCAGACAAAATTACTGCAAATACAGGGATAACCACGCGCCACTATGCGGATATGACCAGAAAAGAAAATCCGGAAACAGCGGTAAACATGTCCTGCATAGCATTAAAGCGAGCTCTGAAACGGGCAGGATGGAATGTGCTTGAGCTGGATTTCATCATCTTCGCTACAGTCAGTGTTGGCAATAACCCCGGGGATCATCTCATCCCCTCTGCAGCCTGTCATTTGCAGCAGAAGATAGGGGCCTATAATTCTATGGCTTACGATTTAAAAGCCGCATGTTCCGGTTGGGTTTATGCGATGAGTCAGGCCATTGCCAACATCGAAGCTGGATTGGCAGCGAAAGGAGCTGTGATTTGCACGGAAACACAGGAACGCGGGCTGGATTATTCTGATCCTGCATCATGCGTGTTGATGGGTGATGTAGCGACTGCAACGTTAGTGGAGAAATCAGACCATCCAGATGTCTTGTTTCTGCATCTGGAGGCAAACTCCAAACGGCAGCTCAAGGGGATTCTCAGGCTTAATGATGCCAATGTCTATAATGATAAGAATAGCCTGACCCGACCCGTTTTCAGGTTAAATGGAACAGCGGTCTATAAAGAAGGTATCCGGACGATGTCCAGGCTGGTTCAGGACACCCTTCAAGCAACCGGGCTGAGCATTGATGATGTCGATCATTTTATCTTCCATCAGGCAAACGGCTCTATGTTACAACGTGTCGCCAAAATGACCGGAATTCCGGCTGAAAAAAACCTCATGAATATTCAAAAGATAGGGAACACAACATCGGGCACAATTCCATCTGTATTACATATGTTTTTAGAAGATGGGACCATTCAACGTGATCAGAAAGTTCTGTTTATTTCATTTGGTGGCGGGCTGACAGCCGGTGCTCTCTTGATGAAAATTTAGATCGCCGCTTCTTGAATCATCGGGTCCTTTTCGGTTTGGAGAGGGTGGGAGGGGCCTCAGGCCGCGAAGACGGGACGGTATGTTTTCCCTTGCCTTCAACTCCCGCTAGCAAACGATGTGCTTGCGGACGTGTCTTAAAAGCTTCCGTCCCCATTACCGTCCCTGGCTTCTGTCCCCATTACCACCATTTTGCCAGCAATACAGGCCAAGGGTCGATGTTGAGGATCGAGCAAGCTTTTGCCAGCTGGAGCCTCCCCGCTCTGGCTTTTTCAATTGCCATTATCGAGCTGAGACCTTAGCATTGAGGACAGAACCATGCTTACCACCGGAAAAAAGACGGTCACAGTCCTGATTGGCTGTTGCCTCCTCGCTTGTGGGTTGCCCGAATCCGAGGACTCTTCCCTTCCTCAAAAGGAACCCACTCTGGAAGAGAGGGTCGGCGCACAGATGGATGGACTTGATGCCAAGAGTGCTCTACATGCCAAACATCTGCCTTCGGGTCGCGAGATTGCGATCCGGGCTGATGAGCCAATGAATTCAGTGAGCGTCATCAAAATTGCGATTATGGTCCTCGCCTATCGTGATGCGGAGACGAAACGGCTTAATTTGCAGGAGCGCTACGATCTTCGTCCTGAAGACAAGAGGGGAGGAAGTGGCGTCTTGCAATCATTTGAACCGGGACTCCGCCCAACCTATCGGGATTTAATTACCCAGATGATCATCACCAGTGACAACACTGCCACCGACATTCTCATCAAGACAGTGGGCCTCAATCGAGTCAATGACATGCTGGCTGAACTTGGATATGAGGAAACGCGACTGCAGGGCACACTCGCCGATCGATACCGAAGACGGTGGGAAGTTGTCGATCCAGCCTTTGCTTCTCTGAGCGACCGAGAGGTGTTCGAACGCGGCTTCCCCTCCGATCCAGCTTCAGGGGAACGAAGCTTTGCCTTGAATGCCGATCCTGCGGAATGGTTGGGGCGAACGACCGCTCGGGAGACATCTCGGCTGCTTGAGCAAATTCACAACGGTGATCTGACTTCCCGACCGTTCAGTGACGAGATGATCGAGATCCTCAAGAAGCAGAGAAGTAATTCCCGCCTGCCTCGGCGGATTCGTTTCCAAGGAGCGGTTGTGGCGCACAAAACAGGAGACTCGCCTCCCTCAACCGCCAACGATGTGGGGATTATTTACTACGAGGGAGGGCCGACCATTGTTTCAGTGTTCACCAATGAAAACCGGGGCAGCTTTGTCGAACTGGAAGAGACCATCGGCTCTATTGCTCAGGACTTGATTTCAGAGTGGAGGTGAGTCCGGCCAGTCAAGCCCATCAGGAACTGGAGTCCCACCAGATGCCCTGTCCCATGAACTCCCATGACCTGCTTTTTCTCTCACCTGTCGAACCTCCTTCGGTGCCAGCCCGAGAAAAAAACTTGTATCCGTAGGGGTTTAGCCCTTGCATTGTGGGCCTTTCCCCGTCAGAAAACAGGAGCGCAGCAGTGATTCTGGACGTTAGCATTCTCCTTGCCTACTTCACCGTCATCATGGCCATTGGCGTACGGGCTCGGGTGCGTGGCGACGTCCAGGCCGAAGAGTACTTCTTGAGCTCACGTTCTCTGAAGTGGCCGTCGATTGCCATGTCGACCATCGCCACCAACATCCAAGCCGGCCACTTCATAGGCATGGCCGGCTCCGCGTACCTCTACGGGCTGGCACAGGCTAACCTGGAGATCAATGCCATTTTCGGTATCCTGGTTGCGGCCTTTTTCTTCGTCCCGCTCTACCTGCGAATGAAGGTTATCACCATCACCCAGTTCTTTGAGGCCAAGCTGGGTCCCCAGGTCGCCCTGGCCTACTCGGTGCTGATGATCGTCCTCTACTCACTCCTTTACCTTGGCACTGCACTGTTTTGGGCGGCCTACGCCATCGACGGGATTTTCAGCAACCAAGTGCCCATCCTGAACTCCGATCCGGTGATGCGGCTTGGCATCCTCATCGTGGCGACCGGAGTGTTCTCCGCCGTGTACACGTATCTAGGTGGGCTGAGAGCAGTGGTGCGCACTGATATTGTGCAGCTCGTTCTTCTGGTCGTGGGGGGACTGATCACACTGTCGGCGGCCATTCACCATCTCGGGGGTTGGTCGAATCTTTGGACCAGCACGGGCGATCTCATGCATTTGCACCTCCCGCGGGATCACGAGACGCTGCCTTGGGTGGGCCTTTTTGGTATGTTCCTGTTGAACCTTAACTACTGGGGCGCGAATCAAGTCATCCTGCAGCGCGCGCTGGCGGCCAAGAACCTGTGGCATGCCCAGATCGGGCTTCTGGTGGGAGGCGCGCTGAAATACTTGATGGTGCTCATCATCGTTGTGCCGGGTATCGCGCTGGCAGGAATTCTCCGCGAGAACCCTCTTGACGATCCCGATCTGGCCTATCTTACCCTGGTAAAATTGCTCCTCCCTGCCGGCGTCCGGGGACTCATTCTGTGCGGGTTGTTCGCCTCGCTGATGAGCACACTGGATTCGATCTACAACTCGGTCTCGACTCTCTGGTCTGTCGACATCTACAAGCGCTACCTGAAGCCGGATGCCACCGGGCAGCAGATGGTGCGCGCGGGAAGGCTCGCTATCATTGCGACGCTCATCGCGGGAGTGTTGTTTAGCTTCGTCGTGGTATACGTCAAATATGGGAATCTTCAATTTCCCCTGACCCATTGGTTTAACGAGCTTTCTTACTACATCAAGAACGGCTTCGTGCTCCTGATCATGGCCGCCGTCTTCCTCGTGAATCCGTCCAAACGGCTCGTGTTTGCCACCTTCTTGTCGAGCGTGGCGGTGACCTACCTCATGAATGAGCTTTTTGAGGAAATGAACTACTTTGTGCGTTCGGGCTGGGTGATCGTGCTCACGTTTGCCATAGTGGCCATCCCCACTGTCCTCAAAAACGGGTGGCGGATACGGTTGGACGAGCTGCTCTCGCTTTCAAGCCGAAGCGCGGTTCAATTCGGTACCGTCCTGCTTGGGTCGCTGGTCTTATGCCATGTCATCTTTCACTGACTACCGATGGAGGCTGGATGACGGGACAGAGATGGCAAAACAACGGTATGTCTCATCGGAATGGTTTGCCCGAATCTATGCTTACCTGGGTGAGAAGGATCAGGTTTTTGAACAGTTGGAGAAAACCTACCAGAAGCACGAAGCTGTTTTGCCTCAGATCCAATGACAACCTGCAGATGACCCCCTCAGCGACAACCCTCGCTTCACTTGAACCGGTTCAGTGGAGGAATTCGATTGAGCCATAAAAAACCAGCAGGCCAGTTCCCTATCCCACCCAAATCCACCTAACTTTCACCACTCAAATCCGCACCCTATCCGCACCCTGGCTCTATTTGTCGTTTTACGACACCTTGGTTTAACTGACTTAACTGACTGATAAACAAAGAGTTAAAGTGGAGCTGGAGACGGGAATCAAACCCGCGACGTCCAGCTTGGGAATTGTTTTGGAAATCCTATAGCTATTGGTTTTAGAGGGTCTTCACTGCGCACAGAGGCGCAAAAGCGCGCAAAAACCTGCACTGTCCACACCCTATCCGCACCCGGAGAGCTACCTAGCCGGAAGCTCGAACACGGTGAATTTGACGGAGTACACCCGCTTCGCTCTGCTGAGCTTGATAGAGATCCCACCGAAGCTGAAGATTCATCCAGAAACCAGGTGAGTTGCCAAAAAACTTCGCCAACCGGAGAGCGGTGCTGGGCGTTGCCCCTCGTTTTTTATTGATCAACTCATTGACTCGCTGATATGGAACCCGGATGGCGTCGGCTAGGTCCCGCTGGGAAAGGTCCATTGGCTTCAGAAACTCCTCAAGAAGCATCTCACCCGGGTGTGTCGGTTCTCGGTCTGTCGGTACACGAATCATTTTAATGTCCTTCAAGCTTGCTACTCAGTGGTAGTCTACAATCTCCACGCCCAGCGACCCGTCATCCGACCACACGAAGCAAATGCGATACTGTTCGTTAATCCGAATGCTATACTGCCCCTTCCGTTTACCTGAGAGCCGTTCCAACCGGTTACCCGGTGGAACACGTAGTTCCTGCACTTCCTCCACTGAGTCGAGCTGATCGAGCTTCCTAGCTGCAACAGACCAGAGAGCCCTGGGACACCTCCTGCGAGCCTGTTGCGTATTCTTGCCGTTAAAAATATCCTCAGTGCCGGAATCCTCGAAATACCGGATCACTAAACCATGATAGCACGGATATCATGCTATGGGCAAACTAGTTGCTAGGGGCGCCGCACGGAAGATGTCGCCAAAACTGTAAGGTCTTAGAAACTACCTTCCCCGAAAAGGCTTCTGTCCCCATCACCCTTTGCATTGTGGACCTGTCCCCACTATCTCCCAAGTGGGTGTTTTGTGCAGAGAACGGAAACTTTATGGACCCTTACAACCTGAAGGACAGATACTTTTATAAATGTCTGGAAAAGGCGGGGCTGCGCCGCATACGCTTCCACGACCTGCGGCATGCCTTTGCCACATTGCTGCTGCAAAATGGTGAAGCCTGGCCTATGTGAAGGACCAGTTGGGCCACAGCAGCATACGCATGACTGTTGACGTATACGGCCACTTGGTACCCAGTGCCAATCGGCAGGCTGTGAACAAGCTGCCATCACTGGATGATTCAAAGCCTGTAGACCTGCCATCAAAACAGTCCCACACTAAAGCGTAAAACCCGACCACAACAATTCGAAATAGGACCAGGTGCGTCTATCGTGGTGGTAGCAACAGCATTACCAGCAGTGGCACCAACGGCTCAATGTCGAGGATCGAGGAAGCTTTCACCTGAAACCCGAAGATGACTAAAAAAACAGTTTTACTTTTATTGTTTGTTATTCGGGATGATACTGGGATTCTTCATAAAATGCTGAAATACGACCCAATTCCAGATTCAGGTTCAACAGCCGTTTATAAGCCACGCCTGTAATGGCGAGTCTTCGCAGTCTTCGTCGATTTCCATTGTCTTTAGCCTCTCCAGGCGTAATGTTTGGACCACACAGCGCCTCTTCGGGGGTCATTTCACCGGCCATCGATCGCCGTACCAAGTCGCTCCCTGAACGCCTCGACGAATGCTTGTTCGTTCGTCTCGGCAACGTCCTTCCGGAGGGCGTCGAACATGATCCTGGATTGCTCCAGGGTGAGCTCACCTGCCTCGACGGCTGCCCTTAGCCGCAAGCGACGTGCGCCGTAGTCGGGGTCTTTGGCCAGGAGGGACAGGCGACCATAACGGAATCCCCAGCATAGCTTCCACTGCAACAGGGTCGCCATTGAGAACACCCGGTCGGAAAACCCATTTGCTCAATGCGTCGAGCACGGGTTGATTCCAAAGAGGATCAGGGCTCTCCTTTACCGATATTTGCTCCATTTTGCCTTCTACATTGATCACTGTGAATACAATGATCATCTTCCCAATGTGCCTGCGAACCAGTTCAAGGGGCAGCGCAGGCTGCTGTTTGACGACTGGAACAGGCAGCACAAACCCTTCGTAACTTTCGTCGAGTTCCCCAGCCGGATTCGCCTGAATGGCGGTTCCCCTGGGCACGGCGAATTCGAGAGTCCAAAAGGGGGCCGCGTCAGTCTCCCTCTGTCTCATGTCCAAATAAACGGTAGTAATCTGCGCATTTGAAAACACATCGAAGTAGGGCAGCCCACCCCCGCTGTTCTCTGTCGAGACAACGAACAGTCCGTACCTTGTCTGCAGGGGATGCGGAATTCGGCTATCCGGAACAGAATTCACGGAAGTCTCGGTCCCCCCAATTCCCCCAACGATCGTAATCCCGGCAAGAGCCCCTTTACTGGGACTAGAACCTGCGCCCCAGCCGGAGCCAACCCCCGGTCCCGACGCTGATGATCCCGGTCGAGAGCCAGGAACCGTGTCCCCACCTCTACCCCTTGAGGAGCTCTTGCCCTTAGCGCCCACACTCGGTTCAAACGTGAGAGTACCCACCGAGGCCGAATTTCCAACGGATGCGGTCTCCCCGGCCGGGCCCACCGTTTGGTTCTCGAGCACGACCGAAGAAGGCGAGCCAGGTTCCGTTTCGGATGTGTCAAGATTCGGTTCGGGGGAGATGGTAAAACGCCCCAGCGCCTCACCGGCAGGAATCTCGACAGGCTGCTCACGCCACGTCGGCAGGGGAGTCAATGCCAGAACGCTGCGCAGATCTCTTTCGCGGCTGGGCAGCCGGGCTGGAACCACTGGCTTCGAAGCGTCGATCGGCGTCGGCAGTTGGGGCTCAAGAGTCGGCTGGATCGGTTCAGTTGCCACGCCATCGGACGGGTCTACAGGTTGCTGTTCCTCGGGCTTGACGGTGTCCGGCGGCCCCACAGCCAGATCCGGAGGCTCGGACTGTTGAACAAGACTGACTTCCGGCATCGGGAGTAGATTCAGGAGGTCCAAAGGTGGATTTAGAATCGGCAAATCCTCGAGTTCCAGCTGGAT
>JADFOI010000167.1 GCA_022562935.1 Acidobacteriota bacterium | reverse complement strand
GGCGAGGAATGCTCTGGTTCTTCTTGGGGAAGACCAGGAGATTCTGAAACAAAGCTTGAAAGAAGGGGCTATCGAAATCGATCAGGAGACGCTTCAGCGTTTTGGGGAACTGGGATTTTCTGAAGCCATCCCCCTCCTGAGACTTATTTGCGAGAACGTTGAAGATCCCTGGGTCCGTTATTATAGCTCTTCTTCGCTGCTCCGCCTGGGAGACAAGGAGGGGATTCATCGTTTGATTCAGATTTTGAAAGTTCCAGGAACTCCTTTTCTCAAAGCCCAGGTGAGGGACTTGCTGGTCGAGGTCTCCGGTGAGGATTTCGGCTACGATCCCATGAGTGGGGACGAAGAAAATGAAAGGTCCGTTGACCGCTGGGAGGTCTGGTGGCACCAAAGCGCTGAACAGGTGGTCTGGGACACCGAACAGCGCCGGTTTCGCGTTCCAGAGTAACTTCTCTTTAGAGCAAGGGGCGCACGGCTGAGACAGTCTGATCTGTGCGCCCCTTCGCAGCCAACCTGGATCAACCAGGAACACTCCGGAATGTGTGTGACACCTCAGGTGCCGAATCCGAAAAGAATGGGAAAAGCATAGGCGAGAGTTATCCCGTGTTCCACGGTAGGAGCTATTTTAGGAATCGAGCTGTTCGGCACCTGAGGGTGTCAACCACATTCCGGAGGTTCTGTACGATATTCCTGAAGCTTCTCCTAATTGTGGTGAGCCACACCGGCGGTGCAGCACGCCGGATGGTTTCACTGCTGCAGTAGACAATCAATGCATCATCCCGGCTAGAATTGACTCAAGTAGAAAGAGAACACTTCTCGTCCCCAAAGGGTGCTGGCTATGGCACCCGCAGCAAGGAAGCTTCCAAAGGGCAGTTCATATCTGCGTCCTTTACGAGAGATCAAAATGAAAAGGGATCCCACCACGGCTCCCAACAGCGATCCCATGAGTATGGTTAACCAGGCATAGCCCCATCCCAGGAAGGCACCCACCATCGCCATCATCTTGATATCGCCAAAGCCCATGCCCTCGATTTTCCTGACTCTGAAGTAAAGCTCGGCTACGAACCAAAGAAACCCTCCACCCACCAGAATGCCGATGAAGGAGTCCACATAGTGGGTCCACATCACATTGGGGAGATCCAGAAAGCGCAACGGGTAAAAGAACTCTCCCGATTGAAAGGGTGACACCAGAAAACCGAAGACCGAGCCACCCAGAGTCAAGACATTGGGAAGAATCCTTTCGAAAAGGTCAACGAAAGTCAGAATCAGAAGCAGGCCAAAAAAGACCATGTTGACAAAGACGGGCGTGTAAAACCCGTACTTGAGAAAGAGAAGGTAAAAGGTGAAGCCGGTAACCACCTCCACGGTGGGATAAACCCAGGAAATTCTCTTCCCACATTGACTGCATTTCCCTCGCAGAAAGAGATAGCTGAAGACGGGAATATTCTCCCAGGGTCTGATGGAATGATGGCAGTGGGGGCAGCTTGACCTTGGGCGCGTGATGGACTGGCCCCGGGGAATCCGATGGATGCAGACATTCAAGAAGCTTCCGATCGCCAACCCAAAGGCAACAACGAATGCATCGACCATCCCGAAATTATACCCTGAGGGTCCGCTCCTCTGGTGTCAAAGGAGCGCGCTTCGCGCGTTCGCAGGTTCCAAGATCCAGGTGATTAACCGGTCTGTGGTCTTCGGTCAGGAGGTCAGGAGGTCAGGTGGTCAGGTGCTTACCGGGCTCCTCGAGCGGTGAATACCGCAGGAATGGTTCTCAACATGATTCGAACATCCAGCCAGAAGGACCAATTATCGATGTACTCGAGATCCAACTCCATCCATCTGCTAAAGTCGATGTCGTTCCGGCCAGAAACTTGCCAAAGACAGGTAATTCCAGGCTTCACGCTCAACCGCCGCCTCTGTTTGGTGGTGTAATGCTGGACCTCCTCGAACAGCGGTGCCCGAGGACCGACGATACTCATTTCCCCTTTGAGGACATTCCAGGCCTGGGGTAATTCGTCAATACTGAACTTCCGTAAAACCCGACCCAGTGGCGTGACTCGAGGATCATGACGCATCTTAAAGACGGGGCCCCCCATCTCATTGAGATGTTTAATCTCCCACAGTTTGTCTTCTGCACCCTCGATCATTGTCCTGAACTTGATGAGCTTGAATTTCCGTCCAAACAAACCGCATCGAACCTGTCTGTAGAACATGGGTCCGGAAGAAGTCAATTTGATGAGAGCCCCTGTAATCAGGGCAAATGGGGAAAATGCCACCAGCAGAACCACAGCAACCAACACATCCAACACTCTCTTGGCGAGAATGCCGATGGTGTCATCGGGAACCTTTGAAAAGGTGAGCATGGGCAGGTTCTCGAGGTACTCTAGTGAGACTTCGGAAGTGATGTTGAGAAGGAAATCAGTGGCAACTCGAATTCGAATGCCGAGATCCTGACAGAGTTCAACCAGCCTCTCGAACTCTTCCAAATTTCTCCTTTGGGATCCCAGAAAAATGATTTCGTCGACCACATGCTCGTGCAGCAGACGCGGCAGTTCCTTCAATGAACCGACCACTTTCAAGTCCTGCGGGGGTTCTTGGCCTTCTTCGCTGCTTAAGTAACCGACAACGTGGTAACCCCACATCTTGTAGCTCTCCACCAACTGACCTACCCGTCTTGCTCGGTCATCCGTACCGGCGATCAGAATCTTAATCTGGCTGTGCTCGTTGAGGTTGCCGGTGCGAAGAATCCAATGCAGGATCACTCGATTGAGTAGAAGGATCAGCCCCGCAAAACCCCAGAAGGCAAAGAAAACCGGCCGGCTGACCAGGAGCTTGAAACTATAAGTCAGGAAGCCCATGAAAAAGCCGGTGGCCACGATGAATTGTAAAACCCGAAACGCCTGTACTCCCAAGGGAAGGCGCAGGACCACAGAATAGCGCTGGGTCAACATCAAAAGAAGGACCCACAAAGGAGCGGAGATCAGAAAGTAGAAAAGATAGTCTCGGAAGGGAAGCAGTTCCGGATTGAAAAAACTACTGATCTCAAGAGGAGCGAAGCGAACCAGGTAGTAGCGAAGGTAGTATGCGAGATACAGTCCCCAGAGACCTGCCAGGACGTCAGCAGCCAGAAGCACATTCGCATACAGTTGATGCTGGCGATGAAACATTTCAGGAGTCTAAATGGAACAGGTACGTGAAAGCTCTCACAAAGATATCACTTGATGACTTGGGCAAAACGGGTTGATCACATCCATTAAACGCCCGACCAGATCGGGACCCTCTTCACTCATGAACTGGTTGAAACTGATGACACGTTCCTGAAGCTTTCCCTTGGGGTAAAGGTGAGAATACAGATAATCCAAGTGTTGCCCCAAGTTCTCTTGCTGATTGCGGTGGTTGGCAATAAATCTTTTTTGGATCTTCTCGATCTGGTAAAGGATCTTCTTCTCAGCCCCCCCCAGCATCTCTGCTACTGTCGGGTCGATCTTCACAATATCATTTCCTAATGACTTTAGTGCGGTTCTGAGTTCTTCCTGCACACTTCCGAGCTTCCCCAGAATCTGTTCCGGGTCTTTCCCTTCCACGATCCGACGAGAAATCTCCTGTGGGGTGCATTGTAAAATATCGGTGACTTTCAACCCATATTTCTTCAGCAACCGTTGAGCTTTTCGATCCACCAGGGTGATCCCCACTCGCGGGAAGACAGCCATTTCCTTCTTCCAGAACGGACTAATGGCACAAATCTGTGCATAATAGGCAACCTCCGCAGCCCCCCCCACATAAACCACTGTGGGAAACAAGTGGTCCTGAACAATGGGTCTCAGGAGCACGTTGGGAGCTAACCTGCCTGCCTGCTTGCCCAACTCCTCCAAGAGTTGCTGGCTGCTCAACTGCAGTGGGGTACCGGCCTTCTTCTGATATCGTTCTGCTCCATACTCCAGTTTGTATCGCTCTTCACCCTCGGTCCAAAAAATGAGACTCTCCGAGTCCTGAACCCGAACCTGGGGCTCAAATCCCTTTTCCTTCAACACTTCCGCTCTTTCTTGCAAAGCTCGGACGATGTCCTGACGCTTTTCTATGGCTACGGAAAACAAAGACTCCAGTCCTTGCTTATATCGGGGAAGAAGTGCATCAAAGAGAATCAGACCGTACGGTCGAAAAAGGTGGCTTAGCCATGAGCCCAAGGCTTCTCGGAAATTCTTTGTAGGAGGGTAAGTGTCCTGGAGTATCTGGAGGACTTCCTTCTGGAACTCTCCTTTCGGCCCCTGCTCTTGTAAATGGCTGAAACACTCTTCGACAGCGTCTAGAGGGATCGTTCCCACCATTCGTGAGCTATTCTTTTGTGGGCCCGGATAGCTCGCCGAAAACAAGTCTCCACCGGCGTCGAAAAAATATGTGGAGCGGACCTCCTGAAAGTCGGAGTCATCCGATGCCAACCAGAAAACAGGAACCGCAGAGTAGCCCTCTTCATTCAGAATCTGGGCCAGGCGAACCGCCGTGAGCGCCTTGTAAATGGTAAAGGCCGGCCCCCCGAAAAATCCTGGCTGTTGTCCCGTAACCACCGCTAGGGTCTTGGAGGACCGCAGCTTTTCGAGATTCCGAAAAACTTCCTCGCTGGCCCCAACTCTCTGGTTAAACTCAAGGGTCAAATCCACCAGCTGATCACGGGGAAAAGTCGGCGGATTTCTTAGAACCGAATCGGCTCGCTTCTTAAGATTCTCCAGGCTCAGATGCACCGGACAATCATAGAGGGTGTCCACCTGGTCGTACTGGTAGAGATATTGCGGAAGAAGAGAATTCAGACCGGGCAGCTGCCGGTAATCGATACACTCCACTTTCATGGGTTCACTTCACTTCACCTACAATCTACAGGGAAAGGTTCCAGGTTCCAAGTTCAGCGCGCTTTGCGCGCCTTCGTGCTTTTGTGCTTTTGTGCTTTTGTGCTTTTGTGCTGTCGTGCTGTCGTGCTGTCGTGCTGTCGTGCTGACGTGCTGACGGCGCTTCGCGCGCAGAAAGGAAAAAAAGTCAAGAGATCAGTAGAACGGGTTTGTCCTCCGTGCTCAGTTCTCAGTCTTTTCTTCCTGGC
>JADFOI010000166.1 GCA_022562935.1 Acidobacteriota bacterium | reverse complement strand
CGGTCTGTTTGGCGAAGGAGGCGTTCACAGCCACAGCGACCATATGTACGCCCTTTTGCAATGGGCAAAGCGAAAGCAGATTGAACCCATTCTTCATTTGATCACCGATGGCCGCGACACGCCGCCCCGAAGCGCGGTGAGCTTTGCCAAACGGTTGGAGGTGTCCCGGAAGGAAAACCCGGCGCTGGTGGCCTCCGTCTGTGGCCGTTACTACGCCATGGATCGTGATCGACGTTGGGAGCGGACAGAGAAAGCCTATCGGCTGCTGGCCCTGCACCAAGGAGAGGAAGGGAAGACGGCGCCCACCGCCAGTGAAGCGCTTGAGGCCTCTTATGCCGACGGATTGTCGGATGAATTCGTGTTGCCGGTGGCCCTGGATGTCGGCGAAAACAGGGTGACGGTGGAACCGGGCGATTGTCTTATCTTTTACAATTTTCGGGGCGATCGGATGCGCCAAATCGTTCAGGCCTTTATCTCCTCCAGGTTTGATGGATTTGAGCGTCCATTCATTCCCGAAGTCGACATCCTCACCATGACCTCTTACAGCAATCAAATCACGGCTTCGGTGATGTTTCCTGAAGCGAAAATCGCCAATCCTTTGGCTGAGGTATTGAGTCAGGCCGGCTGTCAGCAGTTTCACACCGCGGAAAGCGAGAAGTATCCGCATGTGACTTACTTCTTCAACTGCGGTCGTGAGCAACCGTTTAAAGGTGAAGCTCGTTACCTGGAACCGTCGCCGAAGGTTGCGACCTACGATCTGCAGCCTGAGATGAGTGCTTATCCCTTAACGGAAGTGATTCTTGATCGCCTCCAGAAGCAGGACGATGACTTCATTTTGATCAATTTCGCCAACCCCGATATGGTGGGGCACACGGGTGTTCTGGAAGTTGCCATTAAGGCCGTGGAAGCCGTAGACCAATGTGCAGGTCGTGTGGTCGAAGCCGTGAACAAAAAGGGGGGTGTGGCCATTGTCACCGCCGACCATGGCAATTGCGAGTGCATGATCGATGATGCGACCGGTGAGCCGCATACCTACCATACCACCCAACCGGTACCGTTGTTTGTTATCGGGGGGGGCGACCTTAGGCTCCGTCCAGTCGGCATCCTGGCCGACGTCGCACCCACCGTCCTGGAGTTGATGGGAGTTCCCAAGCCGCCGGAGATGACCGGACAGAGCCTGATAGACCGAAAAGGTGCTTGAGCGGAGCGTTCGGAAACACAGTCAGCCCAGTTGATTACGCAGATAGAGTAGGGCGGGTATGAGCAACAGGGACTCCTGAGGAGTCCATCTGAGATCGATCGAAGAGAAAGGATATCGATTATGAATCGGCTTTTGAGCACTATCTTGACGCTTTTGATTTCCTTGGGAATGGGAATGAATGGCCTGGCCCAGCAGGATAGCCCAATCTCGGCAGAAGAACTGGAACAATTGGTCCGACGCATCGAAAGTCTGGAACAAACCGTTCAGGAACTTCGAGTACAGGTGCAATTTCAAAGCGCCTCACCGGAGAGTCCATCCAACGCCCAAAGGTCCGACGCATCCCAGGCCATGGTTGCCTCGCCGGCCCAGGACACCCCGAAAAACGATCGAGCGATCAAGATCAGTGGCTATGTATTTGGTGATTTCTACTGGGCTGCAGCCAGTCATGATGAGAGCCTGAAAGACCGAAACGGCTTTTGGTTTCGCCGCATTTATCTGACCTTTGACAAAGCGATGACGGAACAATTGGATATGCGTCTGCGTTTTGAAATGCACTCAGCGGGTGATTTCAGATCCGATGCCAGACTGGAACCCTTTGTCAAGGATGTCTGGGTGCGCTGGAAATTTACAGACCAGCATCAAACCTACCTGGGATTGTCAAGGACTCCCACTTGGAATGTGGTGGAGGATTTTTGGAGTTACCGTTCCCTTGAGAAAACCGTCCTGGATCTTCAAAGGATGGGGGCTCCAAGAGATCTGGGTGTGGCCTTCAGGGGGAGTCTAGGGAGCGAACAAAAGGTTCGTTATCACTTGATGTTCGGCAATGGCTCGAGCACTCGAGGTGAGACCAACAGGGGAAAGGGCACTTCAGCCTCACTGGGTTTTTACCCCAATGACTCATTCATACTGGAATTCTACAGTGATTACGATCAACGGCCCCTACAGGCTGATCGCAATACTTATCAGGCTTTTCTGGGTTACAAGCGGGATTGGGGTCGCCTGGGGATTCAGTACGCTCATCAAAAGCGGAAGGGGGATTCTGAAGTGAACCTGGATGTCTTATCTTTTTTCGGGTTTGTCAACGTTTCTCCAAGGACGACTTTCATCGGGCGCTACGACCGGATGTTTGATCCCAATCCCGAGGGACCGAGAATTGCGTACACTCCTTTTGACCCCACTGCCAAGTTCCATTTCTTTCTCGCCGGCATCGATTGGAAAGTTACTGAAGAGTTCAGTTTGATTCCCAACCTTGAAGTGGTTCGTTATGACAGGCGAGCAGACGGTACACGGCCGGCAACCGATGTCATGCCCAGGGTGACATTCTTCTACCGCTTTTGAACCTCACAGGGGCATGGGTGAAGACTTAAATGTCCGGTAAGACTAAAATCTTATCGGGCTATAGGGGAAACCACGCCTCTGATCATCACAACTGCAGCAGCCGGTATCATCGTTTTGCTGTGTCAGCTAAACGGTAGGTGCCGTCTTTGCACTTCATCCGGTACTCCACAGCAAAAGGTTTCCCTTCTTCCCGGTGCTGGGCGATCGCCGTGTTGACTCTACTCTGATCGTCAGGGTGCACGCGGGCCATTACAGCTTCCATACTCTTGGGAGCCTCGCCTGGCCCATATCCCAAGCACTTGTCAATATCCCCATACCAAACAACGGCTCCAGTTTCTCGATTCCAACTGTAAACCAGTTCGTGTATAGCACGGGCAATTTCACGAAAGCGTCTCTCATTTCTCCGCAGCTTCTGCTCTCTCAATCGTTGTTTCGTGATGTCGATCATGAATCCTCAGAGTACCTGACGATGGGGAAGAGCCGTTCGCCCTCTTCCTTCGTGTACACGTCGTTGGCGAACGACCAGAACTGGGCCACGATCATGAGGCTGAAGATGCCGATCCACAAAAAGAAAATGATGCCCAGTGGAACATTGAACAGGGAGAGAAGGTAAAAAAGGACCAGACATCCTACGAAGAAGGCCGTCACAATGTTGATCAGGCGAATCCGCGGGAGCCAAGCAACGAACTTGCCGTAAAGCGGTACCAAACCCGACAGCAGAAGCACCTGGCCGGCCGAGACGTAGCTCTTCAGCTCAGCCGAGCCCTGCCCCAGGATGAGTGCCTCACGAACCGGTTTCAGGACGTAATAGGCGGTGAGAATAAGAAAGACATTTAAGGCCAACAGCACCGCCTTGGAGCCCTCTCCGGGCCGGACCTCTGTAAATAACCGCAGAAAGCGATCCAAGGGACTCGATTGCTGTACTCCATCCATTAGGATTCTCCGAGCGCTAGGTGGGGAACAGGAGGCATCCTTTTACCCCCTATTTTGCAACCAGATTCTATAAATACTCTCTTTCTGCCTCCCCGGCAAGCTTTACAAGCTCGATGTTTTTCTTTGACACGAGAATTTGAGGATTTATACTTACTTTTACCTGCAACCTCTTCCTACTGGTGCTTTTACCAGTAGACATTATCGGCTTCTTATGGTTTCTTGAAGATAGAGAAGTATGCCTTAATGAAAATATTCTCTAGTCTGCTTTTTCTGGCTCTGATGGTGAGCCAGGATCCTTTTCTGGAAGCCTCAGAACCCACTCACCCAGGGGCACAGATAGCGACAGCCAACGACAGCCGGGCAGAGGAGTGGAGAGAGCGCCGCCGCCAGAAGGGTCAAGAGATCGTCCCCCAAAAGACCAGTGGGGTAGAGAAGGCTTTCATTATGATGGAATCGGGCGCAGTTATTCGCCAAATAAAGGCCATTCGTTGGAAGGATCTTTACCCCAAGTTTGGCCAGATCAGCCCCAATTCAGGCATGGCTGGGGGAGTTCGCTACTACAAGCGCACGGGTGTGGGTCTGGCTGTGGAAGGCTCAGCCGCCATCTCCTTTACCAGCTACCGGCAGGCCGAGTTTCATTTTGGCCGGTTCAACCAGATGGCTCCCAACACTCTTTTGGGTCCGAATCTCTTTGGAGCTCCCTTCGACTTTGGAGATGAGCGGCCTGGGAAAGTGAAATCCTACCTTTACCTGGACTTGCGCTACCGCTATTACCCCCAGGAACGTTTCTACGGTATTGGCCCCGATTCCAGCCTGGAAGACCGGACCACTTATTTAATCGAGGATGGACACTACGGTGCTGCCGCCGGTTACCAGTTTGGTCGTTGGGTGGGGGTTGGAGCACGCTTCGCCTACCTTAAGGTGAACACGGGTCCCGGAACCGATGATGCTTTTCCCGAGATCGGAGACCTGTTTGATGACGGCACGGCTCCGGGATTGGCGCGGCAGCCCGATTTCCTTCGTTTCGACTCAGTGATCTTCGTGAATCTAATGGACACCCCTGGGAACCCGCACAAGGGCGCAGCCATAGGGCTTTCCTACTCCCGATTTGATCCGCGGGGCGGCAATGATTTCGATTTTGACCGCCTTGTGCTAGATGCGCGAGGCTATCTCCCTCTGGGTTCAAAACAGCGGGTTCTGGCGGTGCGCTTTTTCGCATCAGGGGCCACTGCGGATTCGGGCAGTCGGGTTCCCTTCTACCTGATGGACACTTTAGGGGGAAAGGAAACTTTGCGGGGGTTTGCAGATCTTCGTTTTCAGGACGCCAGGCTGCTCTATCTGTCCGCTGAATACCGCTGGGAAGCAGCCCCTGCGATCGAGGGTGTCTTTTTTTACGACACCGGAAAGGTCTTTCCCGAAAGTAAAGTTTTTAAATTCAAGCACCTGGAGCACAACATCGGTGTCGGCATCCGCTTCAAGGCACTGAACCGGGTGATCCTGCGGTTGGACGTGGGCCGTGGCCGCGAGGGCACGCTGGTCCACTTCCAGTTCGGACCTTCGTTTTAAGACGAGGAGTACTTATTATGAAGCGTTTCACTCTCTGTTTTTGGGTAATCT
>JADFOI010000165.1 GCA_022562935.1 Acidobacteriota bacterium | reverse complement strand
AGCTGACTGCGGTCAGCGGTTAGTTTTCAGCTGTCAGCAGCTCTGTGCCCTGCGGTCTGTTGTTCCAGATACATCTCGACGTAATTTCTTTTGATGAACGAATCAGGGGTCCAGCCGAGTTGGGAAGCCAGAGCTTCAATGATGTTCTCAGGTCCTTCGAGTTCCACGAAGGTTCCAACCGGGGTTTCATCAAGGCAGATCTTGGCTTGCTCCTGGTCCACAGAGAGTGTGTAAACTTCCCGGATTTTCGAGTATTCAAAGCAGATGTGCATTCCCAGGGCTTCAAGAACCTTGATCGTTGCCTGGGGGTCCTTGACGCGGGTCTCCAGTTCTTGCCGCTTTTTGAAACGAGGATCCTCCTGGATTTCTCCTTTGAAGGTCAGGGTGATCTCTTCCCCGAAAGTGCGGAGGCGAACCGCGCAACCGCATGTCTCCAGGTTCCTGTCGGTGAAATCAAAGAGAAGATTCTTCTCTTCTTTTCGGGGTGAGAGGCAACGAGCTCCCAGTTCCTTAAGGCGAGCGCGAATAGGGTCAAGCTCCTCTTGGGTGATGCGAATTTTGACTTCAGTCTCCAGTGCCATCTTTGATCCTCTGTTATTAACTGTCAGCCGCTAATATAGCAAGTATTTTTGACGGATTTCCCGAAACTCTTGAAGCTTATCCTGCCAGGAATGCTCGATTTTCTCCAGGCCGGACTCTGCTTCGATCTGCTTTCGAACCTCATCGGTGCCGCAAAGGATATCAAAGGGAAGCCTTTCGTATTCGTACTCGTAAGGGGGCTCCTTCCATTGAAACCGGTCTCCTCCCATTTCTCGATAAGTGATCAACAGGGCCATCCCCGTCCGGAAGGGCTGAAAAGCCCGTCGATCTACGACGTGAATCTGGATCCCTCCGATCATCTGAGAAGACCATTTGTGGAAGGTGGGGGTGAAGTAAGTGGGGCGAAAGACAGCACCCGGGAGGTCCATCTGCCCCAATCGCTTTGCCGTCTCAAAGGGTTGGATCCAGGGGGCTCCGCTGATTTCAAAGGGTCGAGTCGTTCCCCTTCCTTCCGACACGTTGGTGCCCTCGAGCAGGCACATACCGGGATAGACGAGTGCCGTATCCACAGAAGGCATATTGGGTGAGGGAAGCACCCAGGGCAGTTCGGTCTCTTCGAAGAACATCTCTCTTGCCCATCCGCGCATCGGGACCACATGAAGCTCGCATTGAATGCCAAACTCGGTGTTAAAATAAAGTGCCAATTCTCCCACCGTCATCCCATGTCGGATGGCCAGGGGATACAGTCCAACATAGGAGCTGAAATCGGGATCCAGAACGGTTCCTTCCACATCGATGCCGTTAATCGGATTGGGACGATCCAGAACGATAAAGGACTTCCCTTGCTGCTGGCAGGCCTTCATGGCCAGTGCCATAGTGGAGATGAAGGTGTAGTAGCGGGCGCCTGTATCCTGAAGATCAAAGACGACGACATCGACCTCAGACAGCATCTTCTCGGTCGGGCTCCGGGTCTCACTGTAAAGACTGTAAACCGGAAGGCGGCTCACCGGGTCTCTGTAATCCTCCCATTCAATCATGTTGTCCTGGGTTTCCCCCCGGATGCCGTGTTGAGGGCCCATCACCGTGGTCAGTTCGATTTCAGGGTGATTGAAGAAGAGATCCAGCGTGTGGCTCCACTTCGAATCGATCGAGCTGGGGTGGACGATGACAGCGACCCGTTTGCCCCGGATGAGGTCGAGCTGATCTTGAAGGAAGACTTCCAGGCCTGGTTGAACAAGAGTCATTGTGGATGTTCCGGACGCATCATTATAGGCGCCCTAGAGACTCAGGGACAGGCGATGAGACGAATTCCCTTCTGAAGAAACTTCTGTCCCCTGTATCTCCTGTATCAGTCCCCGAGGGCACGATGCTTACTCAGAAGTTTCCGACAATCTCACTTCCTTTAGTGGTCCAGCGATCTTTGCGCCGTCGTAGGGTGCCTTCGACGGTGACGAATCGTAGGAGTCTCGCCTTATGTTTTGATCGGGTTCAAGACCCCCGTCGTCAGAAAACCTGAGTTGGATTTCTTCCAGGGAGGACTCGGAACCGACGATGGTGATGTGGTCACCCACATGCAGGCGTGTGTAGCCGTGGCAGATGAGTGAGGCGCGGTTTCTAAGCACACTAAGGACCAGCGTATCTCCCGGAAGTTGTAGATCCCTGAGGGCTGTGCCTTGCAGGTTGGGATTGGAAACGACCAACTCGACGACGTCTTGTCCCTTTTCCATGCCCAGAAGTAGTGAGGCCGCCGCCGGCGAGCGGACGAAATGGTCGAGCAGGTTCACCATAGCCAGACCGGGGTCAAGAATGGTCGCTCCCAGAGCCCGGTAGCGGTCCCAATAAGAGCGGTCATGGGAACGTACGATGACGCACTGTGTTCCGAATCGCTCGTAGGCGGCCTGACAGATCTCCAGATTTTCTTCGTCCCGCATCAAGGCCACAAAAGCCTGAGCCTTTCCTGCTCCTACTTTCTCCAGAGAAGCGGGGCTCAGGTCCAGCATGGGGATGATCTCGATCTCTCGCTCTGGAACCTCCTCGATCGGTTCTGTTTTTAGGGTGAGTACATGGACCACCCAGCTGTGGGCATGGAGCTGCCGGGCCAGTGCCAAAGACTGTCCCTCCAAACCAAAAATGAAGGCGACGGGTACTCCGCGAAGGTCGCGCCGGCCGGCCTTCACGTGTGATTCGCCGGCCATGTGAAGGGCCCACTTGAAGAGCGGTGGTCCCACCAGTTGGTTGAGGATGATCACTGCGATCATCATGGCTGCAAAGGCATCTCCCCATTCGGGGAATTCAACGGCCACCTCACGTGCCAGTCCCAGCCCGATTCCAGCCTGGGTCACGAAAGTCATCCAGCTGATGCGGTTAAGCCTCCAAGGGTCTCCAGCCGCCATGCCGCCGGCCACCGATCCCATAAAGATGCCGAGCAGGCGCACGGAGAAAAGGAGCAGAGCGATGTGCCAGGTCTGTAAGAGCGTGTCAAAGGCCAGCGATGCACCGACCAAAGTAAAGAAAGTGATGTAGACGGTCGGACCAACGAGATCGACGATCCGCTGAAACTCGGTGCGGCTCGAGCTGAAATTGGTCACTACGAATCCTGCCACCATGCACACCAGGAGCGGCTCTAAGAATATTTCCACTGGCCACGAGTCGCGGGACAAGTGATGCAGGAAGGAAGAAAAAGGAAAGACCAGGTAGTTGCAGGCCAGCAGCAGAATGCCCTTTAAGGCACCGTTTACTGGGATGGGTGAAAGGCGGGCGATAATCTTGCCCAGTATCACTCCCAGACCTGCAGCCATGACAATCTCTGTCACAACCAAAAGGACCAGGCCGAACCGGAGGCCCAATTGGCCCAGGACTGCATCAGCGATCGAGGAACTGATCGTAAAGAGGATGATGACGACCACGTCCATGGTGACTGTCACTCCCAGCACCATGCGCGTGAAGGGCCCGCTCGCTCGCAGTTCATTGATGACGGCTATGGCCGACGAAGGTGAACGGGCCACCATAATAGCGGCAGCCATCAGAGCTATGGCGAGACGTGCCGGTGCCGGCAGCGTTGCCATGAAAGGAATCGCACCGGCCAACAGATAGACTGCTAGTGTCGACAGGGTGTAAGTGGACACCACCAGCCCCAGCGTCACCCAGCGGATGGTGCGAAAACGGCTCTTGAATTCAGGCAAGTAGAGATGCGCTCCCGCGGCAAAACCAATGAATCCTAAAGCAATCTGGTCAAGAAAATGCACTCTTGCCAGAGATCCGGTGCTAACGACTTGCAAGACATGGGGGCCCGCCAAGATACCGGTGAGCAGAAAGCCCGTCACCAGTGGGAAGTGAATGCGGGTAAAGAAAGTTCCGATCTGGCGGGAAGCAAGGGCGATCAGGCCGAAGACTAAAAGGGCAGCCACAAGCTGCGTATCCAGATGCATACATTAAGTTTATCGGATTGGGTCGATGCTCGGGGGGAGGGCCGACCCAGGGCGGCCAGCAGGCTGTGCAGGTGGGGATGCCAGTAGAGCTGGTCGCTGTAAGGGCAAAGCCAGGCATCTCTTGAAAATACTGTATCTACTGGTTTTCGTAAATCCACCAAAGTGGCAGAATGCGGAATAACGCAGAAGAAAGCCGCAACTGGCGCAACCTATACGCAACCAGATTTTAGCCTGTTACTCACGGCTCAAGGTTCATCCGCCGCAGCAGGCTTCGGAAGCGAGGATCGTCGCGGAGGGGGTCTTCGCCTGTTTTCATTCCCATATTTCCGATACAGGAGCTGAGGGTTGATTAGAGGACGGGTTCGCCTCGCTCGCCGGTGCGGATCTTCATCACGTCATCCACGCCGGTAAGAAAGATCGTGCCGTCGCCTGTGTTTCCTGTGTAAGCAAATTCTTGAATTACTCTGAGCAGTTCCTCAACCCTGTCATCTTGAACCACGATCTCCAGCTTCACCTTTTTGACATATTCAAGTGACCCATCCGTAACTTTTTCGCCGGCATCAGCAGCCGGTGATTTTCCAAAGCCTCGGACTTCGGAGACGGTTATACCTGGCAAGTTGTCAAGCTTTCTTAAAGAGTCCATCACTTTCGATAGCATAAATGGTTGAATGATCGCTTTGATTTCCTTCATAAGAAGTCCATTCCCTTTCTTATAATTAGATCTCAACATCACGGGGCTTCTCTTCGAACCAATGGTAGATCGCCGGCAGGACCAAAAGCGTCAGAAGTGTCGAGGTGATCAACCCCCCGATCACTACGGTGGAAAGTGGCCGCTGGACCTCGGCTCCGGCGCTGGTAGCAAATGCCATGGGGATAAATCCCAAACTGGCTACCAGGGCTGTCATCAGCACTGGCCGAAGCCGAATGAGCGCGCCCTGATAAGCGGCCTCTGCCACTGAGGCTCCTTCAAGACGAAGCTGGTTAATGTAAGAAACCAAAACGACGCCGTTGAGCACTGCCACCCCAAAGAGCGCGATAAATCCCACTCCGGCGGAGATGCTAAACGGCATCCCGCGCAGCCAGAGAGCGAAAATTCCCCCTGTTGCCGCGATGGGCACGTTGACATAAATAAGGGCCGCCAGCTTGGCCGAATTGAAGGTGGTG
>JADFOI010000164.1 GCA_022562935.1 Acidobacteriota bacterium | reverse complement strand
TAGGTCAGATTGCCGCATCATCCGCCCTAGCGGGGAGATCCGAACCGTTTATAACCAGGTCAGGACCTTCACCGATGAATCTGGAACTCCCATCCGAAGGGTTGGAACCATCCTGGACATCACCGAGCGCAAGCAAGCAGAACTAGAGATCCAACAAGCACACACCCAGTTGTTAGCTTTGAGCAGGCGCCTGATCCAGACACAGGAACAAGAGCGCCGACGGATCGCATTGGAACTCCATGATCAATTGGGTCAGGAACTGGCGCTTTTGTCGATTGAAATCGAACAACTCATACAGAAAGCTCCCGAGTCCCAGGCTAAGCAGCTACGGAAGCTGACAACGAAAACCAGGGCAATTTCAACCTATGTTCAGACATTGTCACACCAACTTCACCCTTCCCAGCTTCAGCACCTGGGTCTTGTGGCTGCAGCCAGGAGCTTGTGCAAGGAGGTTTCAAAAGCTTCGGGTATTCAGATCGACTTCAGCCACACGAGTGTTCCCAGCCCAATTCCACAGGATGTCTCAATCTGCCTTTTTCGAGTCCTTCAGGAATCGCTGACCAACATTGTGAAGCATAGTGAGGCACAGGCAGCCCAGGTGGAGTTTGCTGGAGGTTCCGATAAGCTCCACCTGCGTGTTTGCGACTCAGGTGTCGGATTTAGTCCTGAGTCTGTGGGAAATGATGGTGGATTGGGCTTTGTTAGCATGCGGGAACGACTCAGCCTTGTAGGTGGGGAGCTTTTGATCGAGTCCCAACCCTCAGTTGGCACCCAGATCGAGGTTTGTGTTCCTCTCAACTCCAGCGCCTCCCCAGATTAAGGCTTCAGACCCTCGCTTCCACGACCTGCTGCGGCGGATGAACTTAGAACCCTGAGGCCGACCATCAGTTGGAGGTTTAAACGACCATGAAACTCAACCAACACATTCTTCTGACCCTGACACTAACTGTCCTACTCAATAGCACCAATTTGCTTTGGGGCCAGACTTCAGCCAGCCAGCCTGTTACCTCTTCCGGCAACGAGTTCATGGTTCCCAAGAAAGAAGTGAACGGGAAATTAATCGGCCAGGAAGATGTCCTGATACAGGAAGTTGTCGTTACTGACTCTGGCCGTCGCTATCGTCGTCTGGATGTAGGCGTGAGCGGGACGCTTGAAGGTTGGGCTCTTAAAGAAAACCTCCCCATGCCCCAGTTTGTTTCTGCACCAGAGTTCGTCTTCATTCAGGGCGGAAATGTGGGCCCACTTTTCCATGGAACGCTGAGATACGAGGCATCCAAGGGCACCGGAATGACGATCATTTATCCCGAATCCGGGACTGTGTGGAACAAGAAATTGTTTATTACCGTCCACGGCTCAAGTGGTTCTTTTTTCGAAGGGACAATGAAGCCTTGGAACAAGCTCTTCGATCCATCACAGCCGCTGGGAGATATTAGTAAATACGAAAGACTGATGTTGGATAAGGGCTATGCCATCGCCAAAACAAGACGAAATGCCAGCTCAAAGGGAGACTATTCGGTGACCTTGGATGACGGAGAGATCCTGGAAGGATGGAATCTGAATACGCACACCGGTTTGATTTTGGGCTTTACCGGATTAGCCGAGAATCTCTTGAAAAACCGTTTGGGAGAGAGTCCATTGCGGACGTATTTGTACGGCCACTCTGCTGGAGCAATGATTGGGCGGCTGGTGAATTATGTGCCCGGACTGAACGAGGATGATGCAACCGGGACGAAATACATTGATGGGTTCCTACACGATGATTCTGGAGGCGGAAGATACCTGCCAATTTTGGAGGAAAATGGCAGAGATATCCTGTTCACCAAGCAACAAGAGCGACAACGATTTGTGAAAACCATTGAAATCACCCATCAACTTTACATTCGCCGGAGGAACACTAATAGGAGTCGGAACGTCCCGCGATGGGTGTCTCCCGTATATCTCATGAACAAGAGAATGAATGCCAAGATACTCAGAGAAAAAGGTCTGGGAGACAAGTCAAGGATGTATGAGGTGCGGGGGATCAGTCACATGGGTGGGGAATATCTCGAAGACGGGAGGGATGGAGATGTGACCATCCTGGACCTCTCACGAATCATGGATTCCCTGATTGACGTTCTGGACAACTGGGTGGAACAGGACATTGCACCTCCTCCCACCAAGTCCGACTGGTTGGAACTGGGAGACGTTGATGGCGATGGGGTGAACGAAAACGAAGCCATCGCCCTACCGGAGGTGGCCTGTCCTCTCGGCCTGTATTATCCCTATCCTCCAAGCCTGGGAGAGAGCGGTGTCGGTTGGACGGGTTTCGCCACATTTGACGGCCAGAGTTTCGAACCCCTGGATGGGCGTGGGGTCTTTGTGGATATGAACCTGAACAGATACCTCGACCACCGGGAAAGTGTGGACCAAGCTTGGCACAGACTGGGTCTTTTGAAACCTGCTGAGAAGTTCAGCCGCAGTAAATACCAAGCGTGTGTTGAGGCTGCTGTGGACAAGTTAAAGCAAGAGAAGCTGATCACCGAGCGGGTAGCGGCCCGGTATGTCCAGCAGGCATCAGAAGTAGAGTTTCCAGGGCAGTAAAGACCTGCGGAGGCGGATGAACCTTGAGCCGTGACGCAGCCATTGCGAATCAAAGTCTAGACGAAAAGAAAATACGCCACGTCAGACACTGGCTTGTATCCGAGACGCTCGTAAATACTGTTTGAAGTAGGATTAGCTAGATCCGCAAAAAGGCAACAAAAATTCCGGCCTTGATTCAAGAGAAGTTGGCTCAACTCAGCTACGCAGATCGAAGCGTATCCACACTTCCGGAATGTTGGGGGTGTGTAGACATAGCCTATCCTGGCTCCAGTTGGGCTTTCAGCCACCTTGGCGGCCATCGATCTCGGTTCGCCATCTTCCCACAGAAACAAAGAGCCATCCTTGACTAGCTGTGCAGTGCGGTGCTTTGAGGCTCTGTCTGGTATCCCCGTATCTTCGTAAAATCCTACATTCCAGTCCATGACCAGTTCCAGATCCTTCTGCGTCGCATGTCGAAATAAACCAGGAGGGGGTGAGGACGGGTGGACTACTCTTTCTAGCGAGTAAAGCCGCTCCTGGCATTGTAGTTTTAAGGTACCTCCGAACTCCTTTGTCCATAGTTTTGCAAAACGCGTGGCTATCAGTTCGGGACCTAACACACCCGACAGGGAGGGGTACACGTCTACTAGGTCTCGCAACAGTAGCGGTATCGCTGCCTCTGGCATTTGTGTGAGAGCCAACTCAAAGGGCGGGGTGCGGATCGCGCATCCACTCACCCCGCCTTTGGTCTCGACTGTTGCCAGATATATTGGATCTTTGAATTCGTGATCACGACTCAGCAGTCCCCTAGTTACGCCAAGAACAACATTGTTCTCTATTTCAGCCGAGAGAAGCCACGGCTCGGCTCGATCTAAAAATGGTTGAACCTGGGAAAATCGGTGGAGCTGCATCGGTGTTTACCCAGCTTAGCTGGATTCTAAACAAATACCTACTCCTGAGGAAGTGTCCCGAAGTGTTCAGTGGAGGGGGTGTCCCGATCTGTACGGGAGGGGTGGGTAAAAAATAAACCTCTATAGCCCTAGAGAGAACAGATCGGGACAATCAGTTCCACAACCCCTCCAGCAGTCAAATTCCATCTGCGCGCGCGCATTAGCCTCCACTCCTGGACGCAGGGCAGGATTCCTTGGCGAGTCGGATTCTACTTGCCTTCAACTTCCCGCAGGTTTACTATCTGGAAAAGCCCCTATTCATCCAACTTGGGAGGGCTGCCATGCCCAACAAAACGATTAGCCAGGTCAACATGAAACAACTTGCTACCTTCGTCATCCTGCTGGCAATGTCTCCGGTGCTGTTGATCCTTGTCGTAGTTTCTACAACCTACTTACTTAGGATTCTTCTTGGCATAAGTGGAATCCTGGAGTAGACAGCTCTGCGAAGCCATGGACGTAGGTGGAGCATGATTTCGATTACCTGCGTTGCCCTCAAGAGTTAGCATTAGAAGTCTCACAACACTTTGGGAGCAGTCGCTGGTCTTGAGGAGCTAGGGCAATGCGGACTCAAAGTAACCCTCCGCTGGAGAATCAATGAAACGGCCTACTCTGACGGAGCGCCAAAAGGAGGTGCTCGCCTTACTGGTCAAAGGAAACACCATGAGAGAAGTTGCGACCATCTTGAAGATCACCCCAAGAACCGTGGCATTTCACAAGTACCGGATCATGGAAAGATTGGAGATTTCTTCCAACGCCGAGCTGATCCGCTATGCCATAAAACATAGGATCGGCTGAGACTAGAGTCTTTAGGTAAATCAGATCATTGAGCTAACTAGAAGCATGAAGAAGAACAAGAGCGGGGAAACGCTCCCGAAGCAACTGCTCAGCCTCAAGAAGCAAAGTTCTTGGAGCTGGGAGCGGATGTGCCATGAGTTCCATCGAGTGATGGGTCACGAAGGGCCTTCGCACACCACTCTCTACAGATACGCTAAGGGAAAAGGCAAGCGGCAACATGTGATAACAGAGCGCTATGTCAGGGAGGCGATTCAGAAGGTAACCGCTGAGTTAAGCAAGAAGTAAGTGTCCTCGCTTCCAAGACCTGCTGCGGCGGATGAACCTGCTGCCCTGACCACTCCCAAAATTTTTTCTAATTTTTTTTGCGGCAGGCGTCCCATCGGTGGGTGGTACACAGATAGTGTGTCCACAGTCGCCCCTTAAAAGTTAAGGGACTCCGAAACCGGTTTTCGCTTCTGTGCAGATTGAGGTGGGGGTCTGCTTTTGCCTATTGGATTATGCAGATTGATCACTGCCACTGCCCAGGCCCAGGCGCACTGCCCAAGGCCCAATTGCCCATGCACAGCTATTGAAAAAAGATTGAAAAAGTGCATTTTCCCCTTGACAATTATGAGTATATAAGTATATACTTATAACAATGAAACGCCTTAACGTGATACTTGATGACGCCGAGCACAAACGCTTCAAGCTGGCTTGCGTGAAACAGGGCCGTGATATGACCGCAGTCTTGAAAGAGCTAATTAAGCAGTTTGTGAAGGCTCAGAGAGTGAGCAAGAAAAGGCATTAACCCAGGTGGTATAAACGCCCCCACTGCCCGTATCAGCGAGCAGTAGGGACTTGCCACCCCAAACCGGAAAGGGGTTTGAAATGACCATCCAAACTCTACCAAAATCCCACCAAATCACTCAATTTGATCTTGCTCGCTACGTCACGCTGGCG
>JADFOI010000163.1 GCA_022562935.1 Acidobacteriota bacterium | reverse complement strand
GCGGGCGATCTCTTTGTCTCTCGTCGTCGTCGATGTCCCTGCATCGACTCCTCCTCTCTTCGCGACCTCGCCTCGCAAGCCCCATCCGCAAACGTCACCGTATGTATGAAAGGGAGTACTTAGGAAAGATTGCATCCTTGATCGCGCTGGGCCTTTTTTATTGGGGGCAGTCTGGTTTATTGAAAGCCCAGCAAGACTTGCCGCCTGAGGTATTGGCTTATGCCGATCTGGTCCTGTACAACGGCAAGATTTTGACAGCCGATGACGACTTTACGACTGCCGAAGCAGTCGCTGTTCGAGACGGGAAATTCCTGGCCGTCGGTGAGAGCGATCGTATTCGGCGCATGGCAGGACCCCAGACTCGACAGGTCGATCTGGACGGGAGGAGCGTCGTTCCCGGTCTGTGGGATCCGCACCTGCATCAAGCCTGGATCGGTCAGGTGCTCAAGACAGGTTCCTGGAGGCTGAGATTGACCCATCTCGATAGTGGTCTTGAGGAAATCAAGAAAATCGTGGATCAGGCCCCTGACGGGGAGTGGCTGTTTCTCAGCGGTCCCTACAACAAAGTGTTGATCAATGAGTTGAATCGCCAGCTTCTGGACCCGATTTCACCCCACAATCCGGTGGTGATCGTGACGGGTTGCAACATTGCTGTTGCCAACGGCCTGGCGCTCGAAGCCGTCCCGCCGGAAACAGGTGGAATTGTCAAAGACCCGGAGACCGGGGAACCGACCGGATTGATCTCGGGATTTGCTCTGGGGGTACTGGCCTATGACGTCCGTCCTCAGCCCCAGATCACCGAAGAAAACATCCAGCAACAGCGGCAGATCCTGAGGAAACTCAACTATCAAGGCTTAACAACCGTTATCGGGAGGTCACAGGGGCTGACCTTTTCGATTCTAAAGGAAGTTTGGGCCCGAGGGGAGTTGACGACGCGTATTCGGGTAGCCCATGAAATGATACGCCAAAATCCTAATGCAGAGGCCTATTTGAAGCGGATGGGGAACCTGAGCGGCTTTGGCGACGACATGATGAAGATTCATGGCACCACCGTCCAACCCGTGGATTGCAATAACAATGGTGGAGCGGCATTGACCTGGAGCGGCAAGATCCGAGAGTTGGATACTTCCCCCTATGGCCCCTACGGTAAGAACTACTGGGCCAGCTTCGGCAACGATCTGGAAAACAGCGAGTGGCAAAACATCATTCTCGCCAACCGCTATGGCTGGAATATCACCAGCATGCACACCCAGGGAGACCAGGCGGCCAGCATCGTCCTGGATGTTTTCGAAAAGGCCAATCAAGAAAAGCCCCTACAGGGTCGATGGGCCTTCGATCACAGTTTGTTTCGCACCGAGGAGAACATCCGTCGGGCCAAAGCGTTGGGTGTCATCTTCAGCGTGGGACCCAAGTACCTCTTCCAACAGAATCCCGATGGTCTCGTTTATCAGTATGGCGCCGACCAGGTCAACCGGCTCACACCGGTGAGAAGCATGATTGACGCAGGCATGAAGCCTGTGATGGAGGCGGATATCCGAGGCCCCTGGTCCAGGCCGTTGTGGAATATGGAAATGCTGATTACGCGCAACAATGGCACAGGGGGACGAACCTGGGGTGAGGATCAGAAAATCACTCGTCAGGAGGCCCTGTGGATGAAGACCAACTGGGCCGCCTACTATTCGGAGGATGAGGAGATTCTGGGAACCATCGAGGTGGGGAAGCTGGCTGATCTGGTGGTGCTGGGAGGCGATTACATGACGGTGCCCGAGGACCAGATCTCGGAACTCTCCATTGACCTGACGGTGGTGGACGGAAAAGTTGTGTACGACCGAAACAAGGACGGGGTCATTACCTTACCCTTCTGGGACGATAGGGGAGGAGGAAGCTTTGCCGTAACTCCGACGGTCACCAGCAGCCGGTAAGGGGAGGAGCATTACACCATGAGTAACAAAAGACATTTGGTTGTAGGGGTCTCAAACTTAGTCAGTCTTCTGCTCTTTTTGGGACCTTTCCTGTGGGTTTCTCAAGCTCAGGACCTGCCTCCGGAAGTGGTGAATTACGCCGATACGGTTTTGTACAACGGCCATGTCCTGACCATGGATCGCGACCGGCCTCCCATCCACGTCACCCAGGCCATCGCTCTTAGGGATGGTCGGGTTCTGGCGGTGGGGGACAGCGATCGTATCCTCCCCATGGCTGGACCCGACACGGTCAAAGTGGATCTGGAGGGTCGGGCCGTCATCCCCGGCATCATAGACACCCATTCCCATCCCAATCGCTACGCCTTGTCGCACTATAAAGATGAGTACAACCTCGCTTATGTCCAGTCCTTGCGAGAGCAGGGGGTCCGCTATGTGAACATCAGGTGGGAGTCGAAAGAGACCGCCTTATCCGATTTCAAAAGAGTGGCGGAAAACGTCTCTCCCCAGGAATGGATTTACACAACCTTTCGGGGGAACGCAACCTCGCGGGCACTCACCCGATACGACCTGGATGAAGTGGCGCCCGATAACCTCCTCTATGTCATGATTGGAAGCGCCACCCAGGGGATCGCCAACACCAAAATGCTGGACAAAGTTCTGGAAGCCTACGGCGACCGGGTCCCCGGGATCCTGAGAGACGACAAAGGGGTTCCTACGGGCCAAATTTTTGGAGCTGTCGGCACGGTGATCGACCAGGAGGTCGTGCCTCGGGTCTCACCCAAAGTTCTGGCGCCTTTTCTAAAAAGGGAGTTGGAGGAATGGGTGGCCATCGGGGTGACCACTTTATCCACGCGTCTCAAGGGAAATGAAGTCACCGCTTACGGGTTGCTGGATCGAGCCGGTGAGTTGCCGCTCAGGCTGGGGTATTCGCATGAAATAGGACGCAGCAATCCATTTCTTGAACGGGCCCTGAAACGCTTCGGTAATTTGCAAGGACACGGAACCGAACGGATGTGGATGATTGGCATCTCCATTGGGAAACCCGACGGAAATGGACCGGGCAGTCGTGGAAATGTCTGCGCGACACCTCCAAAAAAGGTGATGCTACCCGGTGACATCTATCCGGAGGGGCTTTGTGAGTGGGACTTGCCGGGTGAGCCGGGTGCTGACGCCGTGCTGGTGGTCAATCGTTATGGGTACAGGGTCTCCGGAGTGCACACCTTTGGAGACAAGGGGTTTTTGATGATGCTCGATGCCTTTGACCAGGCCAACCAAGAGGAATCGATCCTGGGAAGGAGCTTTGGGCTGGATCACGGCATGATGGTCAGCCCCGAGATCGTCGAAAAATCTGTCCGACTGGGTGTTACCTGGAGTCTACAACCTCCCATGTTTTATAGAACTTACGCTGCCGGTGTGAGTCGAGTGTACGGCGAGGAATACGCCCATCGATGGATGCTTCCGGTGAAAAGCCTGCTCGATGCGGGTGCGAAAGTCAGCTACGGAGCTGACACTCATGACGACCCGCTGAGACAGCCCATGTTCAATCTGGAGGTGTTGGTGACACGAAGGGTCAAGGATGGTCGTGTCTTTGGCCCCCGGGAGGCCATCGACCGGGATAGTGCCCTGCTCATGATGACCCGCTGGGGCGCCGATTATGTCCTGCGAAACGATGAGCTGGGTTCGCTGGAGCCAGGCAAGCTGGCCGATCTGGTGGTTCTGGACAAGAATCCCCTGGACCGCAACGTGGCGGATGAAGACCTGTCTGAAATTAAGATTTTAGCCACTGTGATTGCAGGAGAAGTGGCTTATGGGTCACTGACAGCTGACAACTGACAACTGACATATATCGAGGGATTGGTAATCAACGCATACAGAGCCGTGGGCTTCGGGCGAGCCTATGCTACCTTTCGCTCGCACCTGGAGTCCTGGAGTGACAGCTCTTACCTTGCCGAAATAGGGCGCATTGTTTTCCGATGCCGGTCGTAGTCGGAGCGACTAAGAAAGGCAGGGATGGAGAAGGTGATAGAGTCTTTTCTTTCCTCCGTCCCTCCCCGCACCTCGATACTTATCCGGTTCATTCCTCAAGCGACCGTGTTACAATTTCCCGGGCACATGAGCAACTAGACCGGAAGCGGATCCGCTCACCCTTTAAAACTCAACCGTGCGCCCGTAGCTCAGATAGGATAGAGCAACGGACTTCTAATGCGTACCCTAGAGTTTTGGCAACCCCTTTTATTGTCTAACTTACTGGCACCACACACCTTCCACTCTTGCACGTTTTGGTCGATTTCCCCCATTTTGGCACATTCTGGCGAGGTTTTCACACATGGATTCACACACAGCAAAGGCCAAGCAAGACGGAGGAAAAGAAGTCGATTTGGGCCTCGGCGGACCCTTGGGGAAAAGCCAAATCAATTTGCATAGGTGCCGTGGGCTCAACAACTTCTCCCTGTGGGAATGGGCGAGCAGTAGACCAACCCACCATATATAGTATTCAGTTATCACAATTCCACTATATACAGTGGTTACTCCACCTTTCATTCACCTGTTCACTCTAGAGAATCCCCCGTAATCATTCGTGACCTGCCGCAATCATTCGTAGATCACTTGCGGGTGCATCTGCCGTTTGCAGCTCTGCCGTTTGCTTTTTGCTGGTGATAGTCGCAATCGGCAAATAGAGGCAGGGCGATTTGGGGAACTGGGGAACGGGTGAATTGGGGAACTTGCACTCAGGGAGTAGGCGTGTCAGAGGTATCGCTATCAACCTGCCCGCTCTCAACCTGCCCAAATCTCTCGCGGTATTGGTAATACTCCTTCAGCTTGGCCTCAAGCGCCTTGGCAAACTCAGCCGGTGAGTCATTGGGCACTGTCACTTTAATCGTATAGTTTTCGTGACACCAGACATGAACTACCTTCGACCCAGGCTCATCCCCATCTAGTATGTTGTCAACAATTCTAAATACGTCCGGGGTGTAGTGCAGCCGCTTTGCCATTTTGTCTAGCTCGGCCTCAACAGCTTGTTTGAAAGGGGTGTGGCCTAGATCACTGAGTCCAGCATAACTTGTCGTCGGGATCTCGTCATCGGGTTTTTTCATGGTGCCATTATCTACCAGGCAACAAAAGAATTGCAAAAATAGTGCTGTGTGCATCTGCCTGTGCCCCGTTGCCTTGAAGCTGCATTTCATCCACAATGGGCGCAATGCTGCGTCGATGGCTGGGGCGAGTGCGAGCGCGAGTGCGAGATTCTTGGCTGTGGAACTCCTACTATGTGCGAGTCATCCGACGGGCCTTTGCCGATAGTCTGTCTTTTGTCGGCTGGAACCTAAAGGCGTTGATGTATCTGG
>JADFOI010000051.1 GCA_022562935.1 Acidobacteriota bacterium | reverse complement strand
TGGTCCAGGAGGGAAATATCGGATTGATGAAAGCTGTCGATAAGTTTGAATACCAAAGGGGTTATAAGTTTTCCACTTATGCCACCTGGTGGATTCGTCAGGCCATGACACGAGCCATTGCTGATCAGGCACGGACGATCCGGATTCCCGTGCATATGATCGAAGCCATCAACAAGTTGATTTGGACCTCACGCTCTTTGGTTCACGAGTATGGTCGAGAGCCCACTGCCGAGGAAATTGCTGAGAAGATGGATATCCCGGTGAGCAAGGTGCGCAAGATTCTCAAGATTGCTCAGGAGCCGATTTCGCTGGAGACTCCCATCGGAGAGGAAGAGGACAGTCATTTGGGTGACTTTATCGAAGACCAGGGAGTGGTTTCACCCGCTGAAGCGGTGATCAACATCAATCTTAAGGATCAGACTGCGGCGGTATTACAAACCTTAACCGATCGAGAAGAACAGGTCATTCGGATGCGATTTGGCATCGGCGATGGAAGCGAACACACTCTGGAGGAGGTTGGACAAAGGTTCTCTGTCACCCGGGAGCGGATTCGGCAGATTGAAGCCAAGGCGCTTCGCAAGTTGCGCCACCCCTCACGGACGAGGAAACTCAAGACCTTCCTTGAGAATATGAGCAAGGAAGGGTTATGAAGCAAAAAAGGGGCGGTTCAACCGCCCCTTTTTTTTGCCTGTTTTTGTGGGCCCATAGCTCAGTTGGTTAGAGCATCTGACTCATAATCAGACGGTCGTAGGTTCAAGTCCTACTGGGCCCATGAGCACAGAAGAGACAGGAGCAACCCACAGTGAATTCAAAGTTAGGGACGTTGATTCGTTTTCAGGAGCTGAATCTCAAGATCGTGAAACTTGAGAAGCGTACTCAACGGATTCCGGAAGAAATTGAGGCTTACCGTCAAACTCTTGAGGAGAGCCGTCAAGCTCTCCTTGAGGAAAAGCGGCTGATCGAGGAACACCAGGCTCGCCAGCGGGAACTGGAGATGGAGGTGGTTACTCTACGAGACACACTGTCGAAGCATAAGACACAGCTGATGGAGGTGAAGACCAACAAGGAGTATCAGGCCATGCTCCATGAAATAGAAGGTGGGGAGCGGGGAATCGAGGCCAAAGAGGATCAGATTCTTGAAGGAATGATGGTGATTGAGGAGCGAGAGAAGGTCGTTCAAGAGGCGCAAACGGAATACGAGAAGGAAGAAAAAGAGATTTTAAGCAAGCAAAGCCAATTGGAAAGTTTTGCCGCTCAGGCCGAAAACGAGATTGTGGATCTGCAAAAAGAACGAGGTCAGCTGGAGGGAGAAATGCCTGAGGAACTCACCCAACAGTATCAAAGAATCGCTTCTGTTCGAAATGGCGTGGCACTGGCTGAGGCCAAGGATCAGTCCTGCCAGGGCTGTCATGTGAAGTTGCGCCCCCAACTCTTTACCGAAATAAGAACCAACCGAGAAATTATTACCTGTGAAAACTGTAGCCGGTTTCTCTATTACGCTGGGCCCTAAGTATCTCGCTCTATCAATACGATGACGTCTGCGAATGGTACTTGCGAGGGGGGAGCTAGGCACTCAGTGTTGTTTTTTCTTGTGCTGTTCTATCGCCAGGTTTATGCCGCCGTCATTGATTTTTCTTTCTATCGGACCATCTTTGAACAGGGGCTGCGCCAAACACTCCTTTACCTGCTCTATCTGGCCGCACATGTCGCTGCCATACTGACTCTGATTTTTGTCTGGCACTATGGCCCTGCATTCCTTGAAATATCGAACTGGGCTGAAGAAAACTTCCCTCCGCTGGAAGTCCGAGACGGGCAACTCTTCGTTGAGTCCGAGCAGCCGCTGGTGAAGAAATACCCGGGAAGGCAGTTGATCACTTTCGTTTTTGATACCACGGGAACCTATGAGGATCCGCAACAGCTGGAAGAACCCAGTTTTCTTTTTACTCGAGAGAAACTCTATTTTCGCATTCTGGGTCAGACTCAGACCTATTTGTGGAAGGAATGGCCCTTTCGAAAAGTGGAGGACTTCACCCGATTTGTTAAGTGGGCCTATTTTCCAACTGCTTATTCCCTGATCTTTGTCTACACCACTCTGGCCAAGGGGCTCTGGGCACTGATCCTGACCAGCATCGGACTCCTGGCCACTGCCCGCTCCGATATTCGCCTGCCCTTCCAGCAGTACTTCACCATTGCTCTGTACAGTCTTACGCCCGCCATCGTGATTGATTTGGCTGTGAGAATGACGGGTTTGGAAGTCCCCCTGTTTCCTTTTCTTTACCTGATCACGGCTGCCCTCTACACCTATATGGCTACATACAAATGTGTGGTGGTGGAATAGTATTAAGCTCGGACCACTCATAGGTTCTCTACTGCAGCTGCGAAATCATCCGGCGTGCTGCACCGACTGCGTTCCGATTGGTCGGGTCGGCGCCTTCGCTGTCCCGTGATGGGACCCCCGTGCATAAGCCGGCTAGTTCGTTCAGTGTGTGTTTGTTGTAAACTATGATCAATGAAGTTTGTCCTCTTTCTGTTCATTGGCCTGCAGTGTTGCATCTTGTCCGTTTGGGCTCAGGATTGGGAAAAGGAAACGCCTGTCATTCGAGCCAGTGTGGATGTGGTCAACGTTCTGTGCACGGTTCGAGACCGCCAACAGAACTATGTGATTGATCTCAAGCAAGAAGACTTCGAAATTATCGAGGACGGAGTCAGGCAGAAAGTCCAGTTTTTCAGCAATGAAACGGGTGAGGACGCCCAGCCTCTAACGGTTGTCCTTTTGATTGACACCAGTGGAAGTGTCAAGGATAAGCTGGGGTTCTTGCAGGAGGCTGCCAGCGAATTTCTGCGCCAGACTCTCAGGAAAAACAAGGACCTTGCCGCAATCGTCCAGTTTGACAGCGAGGTCAGCCTGATCCAAGACTTTACCTACGACTATCCGGTTTTGGAAGATGCCATCCTGAGCATCAGAGCAGGAGGTTCCACGAAGCTGTATGACGCCATTTGGGTGTCTGTAAATGAGCTGCTCCGTCATGAGGTGGGTAGGAGAATGCTGGTCATCTTGTCTGATGGAGCCGATACCCAGAGCCTGACTCGCGAGCATGAAGCCCTCAAGATCGCCCAGGAGCAGGACGTCGTGATCTATGGGATTGGGGTGCGAAGCGGTAGATTCGATTCTGATTTCGGAAAACTCAAGAAATTCGCCGAGGGCACAGGGGGCTTATTTTTTAACTCCAAGGTGGATTTACAGAAGATCCGAGAAGCATTCAGGCGAATTAACCGAGGAATTAAGAATCAGTACGCTCTTGGTTATGTCTCAACCAACACCCGTCGCGATGGATCATTCCGAGAAATAAAGTTTCGCATGAAACGCTCCGGGTTGAAAGTGACCCACCGCAAAGGATATTATGCTCCTAGCGACAAGCCATGAAACACAAGCACTTATCCTTGGAAGATACTCTCCCCATCGAATTGCGAATTCGCATCCTGCAGGCGGAACTCGAACAGATCGAGTTGGACCTCAGCCGGCTGAACCAGTCCCAAAGCCGAATCGTAGAAGAGATTAGCCACTACCAGGAGGTTCTGGCTAAGAGTAAGCGACACAGCCTTTTACGAAGGGTCAAATAGATCCGCAGCCTCACGACTACTCTCCTCTCCCTCTTCAGTAGCCACTTGGGCCTTGACAAGAATGTGCTGGTCCACCCAGCGTTCATCCCACCACTCCAAGGGATTGACTTGGACCCCTTGCAAGATCATGCTGAAATGAAGATGATCTCCAGCGGCCAGCCCGCTTTGTCCGGTGCGGCCTAGAATGGCACCTTTGGTGATCCCCTGTCCCTCCTGGACCTCAATGCTACTGAGATGGCCATATAGGGAAATAAGCCCCAGACCGTGATCGACGAGAACCGTATTTCCGTAAATTCCGAGATAGTCGGCGAAGACCACGATTCCATCGTTGGCGGATTCCACAGCTCCATGAGCGACGGAGGCCAAATCAAAGCCCAGGTGAGTTTGCTGATCCACTTTCTGGCTTTTGTAATAGTAGGTGCGATGGTCTGCGAAAGCAGATTCGACTTGAGAATGACTCAATTGCAGGAAAGCTCCACTCCACAAGAGATGTCCCACAGATTGGCGGCTAATCTCCTCGATTTGTCGGTGGTTGATCTCCCGCAGACGACCGTTGATCTCCAGAAAGGTTTCAAGAGTGCTCTCCCCCTGGGTCATGTCCGTGTGGGCCAGAATTTCCGCCACCACGGCATTGATCATCGAATCCGACAACCGAATGTTTCGTTTGCGGAAACTCACCGGAAACCCCTTTTTCCAGAAAGAGGTCTGATTTCGATTGCCTGCCGCATCCTTCGCCCACAATGACATGTCGGTTGCAGGAGCCTGGTCGTGGGCCAGGGCAAACAGGCAGACATGGATCCCCTGACCCCGCTCGGGGAGGGGATAACCCCTGAAAACATGCTCTCCCACCTGAACTCCCGAAGCCACCGTGTCCTCGGAGACCCGATAGAGGATGGCTTCTGATCCTCCTTGGCGAATATAGTGCTGGCCGGAAAGGACCTGGATTTTAGGCGCGGTGAGGTCCAGGGTGAATGAACGCTGTTCGAAAATTTCGTTTTCCCAGAACCAAAGATCGGACTGATCACGAACTCGAACTTCCAGTAGAAATTCTCCTTCAGAGAGCGAACCTTCTGCAAACGAGGTACCCGCCGAAAAAGCGAGTGAACGTCGGGTGATCCCTTGCTGCCAGGACCAGGGGGCTTCATAGGTTTCCGACACCACGATGTGACGATCTCCGGAACGGACCCAGGCCACCTCCAACGACTGAAGACCCTTGCCCTCGTCCTGGATCTCCAGGCTGATCTGGCTGTCCTTTCCTACCGCCGAGGGAGCCTCACGCCATTGGATGGTTGGAGGGGAGCTGTCCCAATTCCACAGGCTGTAGGCCAGGAAGAGGACCAGCAGAGATGAGATACCGATCAGCAGTTTTTTCATGAACTGCGTCATCCTACCAGGTTGGGGTGGCAAGTAGGCGTGGCTGAAATGAAGACAACATACCGGAATGCCCAACGCCACTTGACCCTGGCCCGCCCGACACCTGCAGCGTCTAGAATCGCCCCAACCTCGGGACGGCGAAAGCCTTTCAGTACCGACAGAGGCCCGTCATTGCGGACCGCTTTTGAGCGCGAGAATAAAAAGGTCAACAGACGAATACCCCAGTAAGCCAGGGGATGACGGTGCAGATCGCTGATCACCACGCCTTTTCGGGTTTTGGGGAGAAGGGACCTGAGCAAGGTGGCGATCTTCGAATCGGTGAAATGATGCAAAAAAGCGGAACAGAGAATGAGATCACAGCCCCTCTCCCTCAAAGGGAGCCTGCTCACATCAGCTTGAAGGACGGTGATCTCGGGAAATTGGAGAGTTCGGAGGCGAGCGATTTTGCAGACCGTGGGGTCCACGTCAACGGCCAGTACGCGGAGGGAATATCCCTCTCTTCTGGCCCAGGTCACCAAAGCCACCGGGATGTCCCCGGAAGCACTGCCCAGGTCAACGATCTCCACGGGACGCTTGTCGGTGTTCGCCCCTGCGATTTCCTGAATCAAAGGTTTGATTTCCTGCAAGGCTGCTCTTGATCCACCGAGCCAGCGATTGACGATCCGGAGCTCTCGAAGAATCGCACGCCACTCCGAAGAGCTGAGGAGGTGGGGGGCGTCGATGATCTCAAGCTCGTGACTCCGTTTTGAAAAGTCCGCCAAGATCATCAGTTTCAGTGGGCTACTCGCTCATTTTGGAGCGGAGGAAGAGCAGAAGGTGGTTCTGCTCTTCTGCTTTTAACTGAAGAAAGTTCACTGCAACGAAGTTGGTGAGCTTCGTCATGATCGTTCCATGTTGGTATTCCTTGCGTTTGGTGGGTTCAGATCGCACTACCCATCCCACCGCATTCACCTGCTGTGACGGCTCTAAATTCAGGAGCAGCGCCAATTTATCCCCCACTTTCAGTGAAAGATCGGTGTCAAATGCCAAGCCGGCCACGCTCACATCTTTGGTTGTGCATTCCAGAGCCTTGGCGCCGATCAGTTTGGTTTCGACAGCATCAACCACGGTGAGAGAGAAGGGAATTTGCAGGCGTATTCTATAGGATTTCCTCCGCTGTACGAGTACTTTCTTGCTGCTTATGGAAAGGACCACTTTCTGATTCTCGGGTCCCTGTATTTCCGCAACACGAGTCTCCCAGCGATAGACCGTGGCCCCTTCATCCCAGTATTGCATCCAGACTCGGTCTCCACTTTGGAAGGACGGCTCTGGGGTGGGTCTGGCGAGCTTCAACGAGATGCTCCGTGGAGAGAGAGTTTCAATAGTGGCCGCCAGTGCCTCACCCGATTCCTCCTGAAGGGAGACGGCCAACCCGGGTTTCAAATAATGGCTAACGCTTCCAATACCTTCTTCACTCATTTTCCCGTCTCACCAAAGGCTGACACTGGATTCATCCTTCAACCTTTCTTACTTCTTTGCAGTCCGTGACCATGCTGTCGGGAATCATAAAGAGGCCTTGGTGATAACTATCACGAAAGACAAAAAAACAGAAGCTGATCAGCGAGAAGTTCACTTCAGTAAAGGATCTGCGGAGGGTCGATCAGGCGAACTCCGGATCTTGACAAGACCTCCGCGGATACTCTAGAGTAAATCCACGTGGTGGGAAACATGGCTTTAAGCAGTCACGGTCGAACAGCCTGCATCTGTTGTTGCAGCATCATCGTGTCCAGGGAGCGACGCCTCTGACGGCTCTCCATCGTATGGAATAATTCCAACACGATTTTTGAGATCCAAAAGGCCCCCAGGGTTGCTCCTGCGGGCCTTTTTTTGTTTTCACGGAAATTTGACAGGAAAATGAAGCCCATGATAACCACTTGGAAAGAAAAGCTTGCCGACCAGATCGATCCCGCCCTGGCCCAGGAGATTGACGTCTTCGAGACCCAGATAGAACTTCGCCGGCAGGGCAAGATGGAGGAGAAAATCTTCGCTGAGACTCGCCTTCGCCGGGGCGTCTATGGGCAGCGCTACGATAACGGGCAGCGCTATGACGGGGTTCGTACCCAGGAGCTTCAGTATCCGTCGGCAGATCTGACCAAAGGTCCCGAGACGCTGTGGGACGCCCCAGGCATGCAGAGGATCAAAATCCCCTTCGGGGGCCTCACCCCCGATCAGATGGACGTCCTTGCCGATCTGTCAGAAGAGTACTCAGACGGAATCCTTCACGTGACCACCCGGCAGGATTTCCAGCTTCATTTCATTCACATTGAGGATACTCCTTTGCTGATGAGGCGATTGGCAGCCACAGGCATTACCACTCGTGAGGCCTGCGGCAATTCCGTCCGTAATGTGACGGCATGCCCGTTGGCAGGGGTCTGCCGGGACGAAGTATTTGATGTCACTCCTTACGCCAAATCCTGTGCCCGATTTCTTCTGGGGCATCCCGATGTGCAGGATTTCGGCCGTAAGTTCAAAGTCGCTTTTTCCGGGTGTAAAGAGCATGCCTGTGGCTTGGTGACCATGCACGATATGGGTGGGATCGCAGTGAAGCGCATGGAAGACGGCAAGGAAAGACGAGGCTTCGAACTGTATGTCGGCGGCGGTCTGGGCGCCGTCCCCCATCAGGCCAAGCTGTTTGATTCATTCCTGCCCGAAGAGGAACTGCTTCCCATTACCCAGGCGATTTCACGGGTTTTCGCTCGACTGGGAGAAAAGGAAATCCGTTCTCGGGCCAGGATTAAATTTCTGGTGGCCAAACTGGGCATCGATGAGTTTCGCAGACTGGTGCTCGAAGAGCGAAAGGTCATGCCGGAAGACCCGCGCTGGATGGCCTATCTTCCTGAGGTCCGGAAGTATCAGGAAAAGCCGCTCAAGAGATCGATGTCCCTGAACGGTGAGGAGCGTCCGGAAGGCTTTGAACAGTGGTACGAGACCAATGTTTACCAGCAGCGACAAGAGGGTTATGTGGTCGCCACCATCAACCTTCCCCTGGGTGACCTTTCGGCATGGCAAGTCCGCGGGTTGGCGGATCTGGCTCGCCGATTTACCGGTGAAAATGTTCGCATTACCGTAGAGCAAAATATTCTCTTTCGTTGGGTGAGCGAGTCGGATCTACCGGATCTGTACCGGGAACTGCAAGGTTTGGGGTTGAGCGATCCGGGAGCAGGTTCCATCGTCGATATCACCGCCTGCCCGGGCACCGATACCTGCAAGTTAGGGATCGCATCTTCACGAGGTCTGGCCGGGGAGATTCGAACCCGTTTGGCAACCAAATTCTCGGAAATGGATGAGGCGGTCAAGAACCTGCGCGTCAAGATCAGCGGCTGTTTCAATTCCTGCGGGCAGCACCATATCGCCGACATCGGTTTTTATGGGACCAGCCGCACCATCGGCGGCCGCAAGGTGGCTCATTTTCAGGTCTTGCTGGGAGGACAATGGGAGGAAAACGCCGGCTCCTACGGGATGGCCATTGGCTCTGTTCCTGCCAAGCGTATACCGGAGGCTCTGGATCGCATTACCGAGCGCTATCTGAAGGAACGGAAAAGTGGAGACAGCTTCCAGGACTTCGTCCGTCACATCGGAAAGAAAGAATTGCGGGATTCGATTGAGGACCTCATGACGGTTCCCCCTTACGAGCAGGACCCTTCGTATTACACGGACTGGGGTGACCCCCGTGAATTCACCATGGGAGACATGGCTGCAGGAGAATGCGCTGGCGAAGTGGTTTCCCTGCTCCAGTTCGATATGGCCGCAGCCGAGCGGTTGGTATTCGAGGCTCAGCTCCAGTGGGATGATGAGGATTATTCCAAGGCTGACGAACTCGCCTACAACGCGATGCTCCAGGGCGCCAAGGCTCTCATCAAGACCGAGTTTCTGGATGTCTCAGACGATCCGGACACCCTGGTGAAGGCATTTCGGGAGCGTTTCTACGATACGAAGCTTTTCCGTGATAAGTATGCCGGGGCCAAGTTCGCCCAGTATCTCTTCCGCAGACATCAGTCGCCACCCTCAAAAGCCAACAAAGACGATGCCCGCCGGCTCGTCGAGGAGGCGCAACTCTTTATCGAGGCGGCCCACGCCTGCTGGGAGCGGGTTGCCAATCGCCAGGCTTCCGACCCATCGATTGACCAAGGAGTTCCCTCACCCACTGGAGGGTAGAGGGAAGAGAGGGTCATGGAGCTTCAACGGTTAGGTGTCAAGCTTTTCGTGGAGAACCCTTCATCGCTTGAGATCCGCAGCTTCATTCCCATTTTTCATTCCTGGATTCAGAGGCAGGCTATTGAAGGCCATCTTTTGATTGACATTCACGATTACAGCCATGTCTATAGGGGCCCCGGCATCCTACTGGTCGCTCATGAGGGCAATTTCAGTATGGATCGGGCAGAAGACCGTCTGGGGCTGTTCTACTGTCAAAAGCAACCCTCGAAGGGCTCCCTACGGAACCACATCCAGACGATTTTCAGGACCGCTCTCCAAGCCTGCCGGCTCCTGGAGGAGGAATCTGAGCTGGAGGGGATTCGATTCAAAACCGATGAGGTCCTGGTGGTGGCCAATGACAGGCTTTTTGCCCCCAATACCCCGGAGACCTTCCAGCAGCTTCAGCCCGTATTCAGGGAATTTTTCGAGCAGCTCTTTGACGGAAACGAATTCACTTTGAACCATCGAACCGACCCCAAAGAAAGGTTCTCCGTAACGGTTCATTCCCCTCATTCGATGGATACCCAGACCCTCCTGGAGCGCGCTCAACGCGCTTAACCACGCTTCGTGCTGTCGTGCCGTCGTGCCGTCATGCCGTCGTGCCGTCATGCCGTCATGCCGTCATGCCGTCGTGCCGTCGGAGCGGGCTTCGCGCGCGTTCCAAGTTCCAAGTTCCAGGTTTTGGGTTTCAGATTTTGGATTTTGAATTTGTTTCGGATTTTGAGTTTTGAATTTCAGCCGACGGGCTGTCAGTTATCAGCTGCCTTCTAGTGCTTTCTCCACCAGCCGGCGTGTCTCCGGATCCAGCTGTTTCACCAGTTTCCGGGCTGACTGATGACCTTGGGATGACATTTTTTTCCAAGTCTTTTGTAGGATCGTCACCAACTTCTCCTCATCGTGCTTTTGAGCGAAGTCGGAAAACTCGTTCTCGAGGAAGACCAGACAAATGGCGTCTTCGAACAGCTGAACTTCAGGGTCCAGCTTGAGCCGAATCTTTTGCAGTAATTTTCCCAGGCGATCGATCGTCTCCTGGTCATAGCCGATCCTGCCCAGAATCTCGGCTGCCTGCTCAGTATGGAACTGGGCCAGTCTCCTGCGCCACCGTTTGTACCCGGATCGGTCCATGGGGTAAGTGCTGCGGGGAATGGTCCATCGGCGGATGTGCTGGCAACGGGCGGCCAATAGCAAAGGTTCCGAGGCATCGGGTGCCAGGTGTTTCACCCAGTGGGTCATCCTTTGATGATAGAGGAGGGACCAGGGAACTTCCTGATCATCCACGAGGATGGACCTGGGATCTTCACGATGGGCCGCGTCGAATTCCTGAATGGCCTGATCGAAGCGCCTATTCTCAGCAGCCATGGGGATCTCATCATACCATGGAGGGTACCTTTGAACTCCGGGCCGTATGCATAATCCGGGCTAGAAAGTCACCCCTTTTCGATACAGTGTTGGGGTAAGGGGTGTTTTATGTTCAAGAGAGTATTTCTTCTGGTGCTGTTGACCTCCGGTCTGGTCTGGGCTCAGGTCGCCGATGCGATGATCTCAGGGCGGGTCTATGATGAGCGAGGGTTGCCACTGCCCAATGTGAAGATGACGATGAGAAACCTCGACACCGGTAGAACCTGGTCCGTACTCACGAGCGAAGAAGGAAAGTACATGGCTTCGCGCCTGCCCCTGGGAGGCTACAGGGTCGAAGCTTCCTTAGCCAGCTTCGACACGGCAATCCAGAGCGCATCCTTGGACATTCGGAATGAAGCGAGGTTGGATTTCATGTTGAGGGCAGCAGCAAACACCCACCAAGAGTCCCCAACTCAATACCGAGGAGTGCAGCAATCACCCACAAACCAGTCTGCTTTGACGGGCCGCCAGGCTGAGCGTTTTGCTGTGCAGTTGGCGTCCTACCGGACGCGCCCAAGAGCCGATGGGTTACGGGCGATGTTAGTGGACGTGGGGTATACAGCTTATGTGGAGGTGTCCAATGTTCCACCATCAGGTCGTTACTATCGCGTGCGGGTGGGTCCGTTTGACACGCGAGAGGAAGCAAGAAAGATCGCTTTGAACATGCAGAGCCGCCTTTTTGACCTGTTGCCTGATTTCTGGATCGTTTCCGATCGCTAGGAAGATTTTAAGTACTCATTCTTTGGCCCCTGCCTCTTTGAGCAGTTCGACCATTTCCGTGTAGCCTTCCTCCCTTGCCAGCATTGAGGCGGTTCTTCCCTGGTAGTCCTTTACATGGACATCCGCACCTGCCTGCAAGAGGGCCTTTACGGTTTCCCGATGACCCACGGAGGCTGCGCTCAGGAGCGCCGTTCTTCCCTGGTTGTCCCTGATGTCGACTGCAGCGTTTGCATCTAAAAGGACTCGCACCGTTTCGGTCTGACCCATAAAAGCCGTATTGGCCAGGGTGGTCCACCCCTCATGGTCCTGAGTATTGACCTCAGCTCCTGCATCCAACAGGGTTTGCAGGGTTTCCTGATCCCCTATGAAAGCCGTATTCCACAGAGCGGTCCACCCCCTGCTGTCCTTGGCGTTGACATCGGCACCCGCCGCCAAGAGGGCTTCCACCGTGTCCCGATAACCTAAAAGAGCTGTTGTCGCCAGGGCGGTCCACCCCCTGCCGTCTTTGGCATTCACATCAGCACCTGCAGCCAAGAGAATCTCCACGGTTTGGGTCCGACCCAGAGAGGCTGCACAGACCAGGGGAGATCTTCCGTAGTAGTCCTTGGCATTCACATCAGCACCTGCCTCTAAAAGGGCGTGCACGGTTTCAGTCCGACCCATAAAGGCCGCATACTCCAGAGCGGTGAACCCATTGGTGTCCTTCGCGTTCACCTCTGTTCCTGTATCCAAAAAGGTTTTCACCTTCTCCTTGTGTCCGTCACGTGCCGCTTCCATGAACTGGGAGAGAGCATCCTGTCCCAGGGCAGGGATGGGCACGAGCAATGTCAGCAACAGAACAATCACCGCTTTGTTGGGTATAAGGTGTTTCCTCATCTCCATTGTCCGGATTCCAACTGTATCAACAGTTTGTAGTAATATTTGAGTTCGCCCCGGCAGTGGGGTGAAGTATACTATAGGGCAACGGCACAGTTCTATAATCGGTCCATCACGGAGTCTATTATGCCTCAATCAAGAGGTGAGGAACTCATGAAGAAGAGCATTACCCGACGGTACTTTTTGGGTGGGGTAGGTCTCACGCTGGCCGTGGTGGCTACACCGGCAGGGTTCAGATTTCTTGCCGGGCGGAAGACAGACACTCTTTCTGAGGTTCTCCGGCCCAGCATTTGGGTGAGAATCACGCCGGACGATCGGGTTACGGTCCTGATGGGTAAGTCAGAAATGGGGCAGGGAATCCATACCGCCCTGCCCATGATTGTTGCGGATGAACTAGATGCGGACTGGAACCAGGTACGCATTGAGAGCGCCCCGGTTAGGGAGGAGTACGACGACCCTGATGCCCAACAAGGGCACGTCACCTATGGAAGTACCAGTGTGCGACATCTCTATGAACCTCTGCGAAGAGCTGGCGCTGCAGGCCGGGAGATGCTTCTGCAGGCCGCAGCCCAAAGATGGGATGTGCCTGTTAGCGAGTGTGAGACTTCCCAGAGCCAAGTTCTTCACGAGCGAAGCGGCCGTGCTTTTTCCTACGGGCAGTTGTGTGAAGCAGCTGCCCGGTTGCCCATTCCGGAGAATCCGAGACTCAAGGAAAAGAGTGAGTTCAAGTTGATGGGGACCGCCGTGCCGCGGTTGGATATTCCGGCCAAGGTCAATGGACAGGCCCAATTTGGCATCGACATTTTTGTACCCGACATGCTCTACGGAGTGGTGGCCCGTTCGCCTGCTTATGGGGCCAAAGTGCTGTCCTACGATGAGCCGGCTGCAATGAAGGTAGAAGGCGTTCGCTACGTGGGAGAAATCAAGCGAGGTATCGGGATCTGTGCCGACACCCTGGACGCTGCCTGGAAGGGCAAAGAGGCGCTCAACGTCAAGTGGGACAAAGGCGTTCAGCCGGATTTGAGTGATGAGTTGCTGGACAGCATCTTCAGAGAAAGCCTGGACAAAGAGGGTGCCTCAGCCCGCAGTGATGGGGATGTCGAGGACGCACTCAGCCAGGCCCACAAGCAGGTCCAGGCCGAGTACTTCCTGCCCTATCTGTCTCATGCGACCATGGAGCCCATGACCTGCACGGCTCATGTCCTCCCTGATCGATGTGATGTCTGGGTTGGGACCCAGGGTCAGACCAACACTCTTCAGAAGACGGCCCAGATCACCGGGCTGGATCCGGAGCAGATCTATATCCACACCACCTACCTGGGAGGGGGTTTCGGGCGTCGAGGATGGACAGAATGGGTTGAGGAGGCGGTGGAGCTCTCGAAGGCCACAGAGCGGCCCGTCAAGGTGATCTGGACGAGAGAAGAGGACATGCAATACGATTCATATCGCCCCGGAAACTCCTCCAGAATTGTGGGAGGCCTCGATGAAGAAGGCCGCCTGATTGCCTGGTCTCATAAGATCGCAGCTTCCTCTATTATTGCCTCGCTGTTTTCCAAGATCGGTGGTGACTCTCTATTGTTCCGTGTGATCGGCTTCTTCCGCAGTGTGGATGCGCCCGCCGTGGAAGGCCTTGAGAACATTCAATATGAGATCCCCAATATGTCGGTGGAATATGTCGAGGTGAAAACCCCCATCCCCGTCATTTTTTGGCGTTCTGTGGGTAACTCTCACAATGCCTTTACTGTGGAAAGCTTCATGGATGAGATGGCTCATGCTGCCCAAAAGGATCCTGTAGAGTTTCGACTACAGCATCTCCAGCACAATCCGAGAGCTCACCGGGTGGTGGAAGTGGTGGCTGAGAAGTCGGGTTGGGGAAAACCTCTAGCCGCAGGGCGAGCTCTAGGCATTGCCTCGCATTATTCCTTTGGTAGTTATGTGGCTCAGGTGGCGGAAGTCTCCGTCGATGAGACAACCGGAAAAATCAAGGTCCACCGGGTGGTCTGCGCCGTGGACTGTGGTCCCACGGTCAACACCGACATCATACGAGCCCAGATGGAAGGTGCTCTCACCATGGGTTTGAGCGCGGCGCTAAAAGAGAAAGTTGAGTTTGGCGACGGCGGAGTCCGATCCGCTAATTTCTTCGACTATCATCTTTTGCGCATGAGTGAAGCTCCTGATGAGATCGAAGTGCATATTGTGGACAGCGACGGAGAGATTGGTGGAATTGGCGAGCCGGGCTTGCCTCCTATTGCTCCTGCCGTGGCCAATGCCGTTTTTTCTGCCACTGGGGCTCGGATACGGCGCCTGCCCATGACCCCTGAGATGGTCCTAGCGGCCATCGAGCAAAGCCAGTCTGCATAAAGTTCCAAGTTCCAGGTTTTCAAGTTCCAGCAAGTTCAGTTCCAGGTCTAGAATTCTGAATTTGTTTGGGATTTGGAGTTTTGGATTTTGAATTTCCGGCCTCCGGCCGGCGCTTCTTCATTTCTCGTACACAACCTTGCCTCCCACTACCGTCATCAACACCTCAATATCCTTGATGTTCTCCTCGGGCACGGTCAGGAGGTCATCCGACAGGACCACAAAATCGGCCAATTTCCCCGGCTCGATCGAGCCCTTGAGGTCTTCCTCAAAAGAGATGTGGGCGGCATAGATGGTGTACATTTTGAGTGCTTCCTGGCGGCTAATGGCCTCCTCCCGCCCCAGCTCGCCGATAGCGGTCCTTCGGGTCACGCTGGCGTACATTCCCAGAAGAGGGGAGAGGGGTGAGCCGGGAAAATCAGATCCTCCGGCCACCTTGATTCCTCCTTCAAGCCAGGTCCGGTTGGGGAACAGGCTGGCGGCCCGGCGCTCTCCCAGCATCTCCCGGAGGGCCCTGGGGACGAAATAGGAGATCGACTGCTGGGTCGAGACAATGACACCTAGTCTTTTGGCCTGCTCGAGATTTCTGGGAGTGGGTAAAAACCCACCATGCTCGAGGGTCCACCGTTTCGAGGCAATGGGATAGAGCTGATCGACTTCATCGTAAACATTGAGCACTTCATCCAGGGCGGCACTTCCGGCCACGTGAACGCTCATTTGAATATCGTTTTCGGCCGCCGCCAGGCAGATCGCCTTGAGGCGCTCAATACTGAATCTCAGGTCACCCTTTCCCTGCTGCCTCGAATAGCTCCCTTCATAAGGTTCGCGAAGATAAGCGGTGTCCATAGGTTCCCACCATCCGTCGAGGCTCAACTCCCCCAAGCTTCCCATCCGCAACCACTCATTGCCGTATCCGGAGGGTGGTCCCAGGTTACGGATGGCCTCCTGGATCCGGTCATCCGGGGTAGCGGGAGGAAGGGAGTAGTTCAAGCGCCATCTCAGGGTGAGTTCTCCCTCTCTCCGCAGGCGATCCAACGCTCGAAAATTTCGGCCGGTGGTGGTTCCGCCCAGCTGCTGGATGACACCGGTGATACCCACTGCGTTCAGCTCCCGGGACATGCGCCGGATTTCCGCTATCGTTTCCTCCAGGTCACCCCTGGGAAAGAAGCGCAAAACCCTCCCTGTAAGGTCCTCCAGTAGCCAGCCATTGGGCTCTCCCGTGTCCGGGTCCTTGATGACCCACTTCTGTGGGGTGGTGGCGCGGGTAATTCCGGCTTCTTTCAGGGCAAGACTGTTGGTGGCCACTAAATGGCCGTGATAGAAGATGAAAACGGGATGATTGGGGGAAACGGAATCGAGCTCCCAGCGATAGGGCAAACGCCCTTCCTCAATTTGATCGATACTCATGAAGGGTGAAGCGCGGATCCAGGTTTTTTCCGGCGTTTGCCGGACCTTTTCTCGAAAGACCTCCAGGATCTCCGCTACAGATCGGGTTTCTTCCAGGGAAACCGTGTTGCCGGTGGCCCGGATGGCGTGAATGTGGGAATCGATGAATCCGGGGGTGATGGTCTTTCCCTGAAGATCCACCGTTCGAGTGGACGCACCTGCCCAGGAGAGAATTTCGTTGTCGGGACCCAGGGTCAGGAACTTGTCGTCTTTAACCGCCAGGGCCGAGGCGATACTAAAATCGGAATCCACGGTAATGATCTTTCCGTTGTAAAAGATCAGGTCGGCGGCAACGTCCTCCGAGAGCGGCCGTCCTGCACAGTGAGTGAATGCCACAGCAGAGGCCAACCAACCTGCCAGAATCAAAGACGTTCTCAGGGCTGTCCACGTTCGCATTTTCATGGTTCCTCTCTCCCGTTCAGGCGATCCTAGCCAGGATCCTCCGCTGAGGCAAGGGAAAGGCTCCTGTCGACCTGCGAATATCTGATACGATGGACGTCCATGCTGCTTGGACTCTTCTTTCTCTTTACCCTGGTTCCTCTTATCGAGTTGTATCTCTTGATCCGACTTGGGACTTCTATCGGTGGCGTTGAAACTATAGCCATCGTGATCGGAACGGGTGTAGCGGGAGGGCTGCTGGCAAAAAGCCAGGGACTGGCGGTGCTCGATCGAATGCGCGCGGAACTCAACCAGGGGCGGCTTCCTGCGGAGAGTCTCTTGGATGGGTTGCTGATCTTGATAGCAGGAGCCATGCTGATTACACCAGGACTCCTGACCGATGGCTTGGGGTTGCTTCTTCTGATTCCCTGGAGCCGGCAGGCTTTCAAATCGTGGCTCAAAAGAAAGATTCAGGAGAAGATCTCTGAGGGGGAGATTCATATCTCCACCCGTTTGCACTGAATAAGTACTCCCTTTCATAAATACAGTAGTTTGCGGATGGGGCTTGCGACTCGTCGTCGCGCCTCGATCTGGGCTCCGTCGCGCTCCCAACAAACGTTATCGTATTTATGAAAGTGAGTACTACTTACCCTTCTGGGTCAGAGTATGAACTTGCGCCAAGGGGACCTCTTTGAGCTTGGGCTGCCTTTGTGTGTTTCTCGACTCCGTGTCGACATTTCCCTTGAACTTGGCACCGTCCTCGACCTTGACCCGCGGTGCCGTCATATTTCCACGAATGACTCCGGAGGGCTGAAGTACGATCTTTTCTTCTGCGAACAGACTGCCCTCGACTTCTCCTTCGATGGTGATGACTTTCCCGTAGATGTCCGCATGGACGCTCCCGGTCTTGCTGACGATGACCTGATTTTCTCTAAAGTCAATGATTCCCTCGACTTGACCGTTTACCGTCAGATCATTTTTCCCGGAAATTTCCCCAGTGACCTTCACACCAGACCCGATGATAGTCCCTTGAGCCTCTGTTGGGATCTCACTCTTTTTGAGGGGAGGAAAGGGAGCACCGTAATATTCGTCTTTTCGTTTGCGTCTCATGAGAGCAAGTCTATTCCATTGGTGCCAAAATTCTTCGTGATCGTAATCACAAAGCCTGATTCACGGTACTCTCCATAATAGCCTGGACTATGCATAAGTTATCTACTGCAGCGACGAAATCATCCGGCGTGCTGCACCACCTGTGTTGCCACGCGGCCAGATCCGCCGACGCAGTAGATTGGGTGTGAGAAATGCGGGCTAGGAGGTTTTACGAGATGTCCCAGACTTCGGAGGCAAAATCATGCGTTATCGCTTGCTATTTGTTTTATTTGTTTTCTTTCTTTTGGCCAACCTGATCTCCCCAAACCTCATCAGTGCAAAGGGAGGGAAAGGTAAATCCAAAGACGCCCATGAAAAAGGGGCTGGACTGGCCGTAACGATCGATGTTCGTGTTTTTGGGGAGAGTCAGGAAGCCACCATCCGTGCCTGGTTTTCCAACAAACAGAATCTGGAAGGCTTACCCCCTGGATTGGCTAAGCGCGAACGACTTCCTGCCGGATTGGCGCGTCAACTGAAGAAAAACGGGAGTCTGCCTCCTGGACTGCAAAAGCGCGTTCACTTGTTCCCCCTGGAGTTGGGGCGCCTACTGCCCGAACTTCCTAAGGGCGTCATAAGAGTCGTCATTGGAGTCGATATCCTACTCCTTGACGAGACCTCGAATACCATACTGGATATTGTTCGCGAAGTCCTGTTCTAAACCTCTCCACCGTCCGGATTTGCCGATCTTGCCCAACATAGGCCCCTATGTGGGTCTTGGCTCTGGAACTCACGGGCTATTCGGTTGAACGAGCTTGCCTATAATCGATATACTCCCGTTCTTTTAGACCAGGAGCCTGTCCGAGGAATGTGAAGCTATGAAGATTGCTATCGTGGGATTGTCGAATAGCGGCAAAACCACGGTCTTTAATGCATTGACACGGGGAACGGCTGAGACCGCCGCTTTCACTTCGGGACGGTTTGAGCCCAATCTGGCCTCGGTCAAGGTCCCCGATCCCAGGCTGGACGTACTGGCCGAGATTTACAAGCCGCTTAAGCTCACGGCAGCTGAAGTGCAGTACGTGGATGTAAACGGCTTCAAGGGAGAGGAACAGGGGACAGAGCTCTCGGCCGAAATCCTGGGTTATATCGGAACGGCCGATGCTTTGCTTCACGTGGTCCGTGCCTTCGAGGACGAGAAGGTTCCCCATCCCTCGGGAGTGGTGAACCCTGAGGCCGACCTGGCTGGAATCGACTTTGAACTCATCTTTTCTGACCTCAGGATCATCGAGAGAAGGCTGGAACGGCTGGAGAAAGATCTGAAGAAGACTTCAGGCCAGGAGAAAAATATTAAGATTGCCGAACAGGATCTCTTGTTCCGACTCAAGGAGGCCCTTGAGGAAGAGAGGCCGATTCGAGATCTGGAACTATCCTCACAGGAGGAGAAGCTGATTCGAGGCTATCCGCTCCTCTCAAAGAAGCCGGTCCTCGTGGTTCTGAATATCGGGGAAGAGCAGATCTCCTCCCCCCCGGCCTTGGAATACGATCACTCTAAAAGCTTGGTGGTGCCTCTCAGTGCCAAGATTGAGGAGGAGTTGACTCAACTTGAGGAAAGCGATGCCCGTGAATTCATGGAGAGCCTCAGGATTGAAGAACCCGCCAGAGATCGGGTTATCGCTTCAACCTACGCCTTGCTGGGTCTGATTAGTTTTCTCACCGTCGGAGAGGATGAGGTGCGGGCCTGGACGATTCGCCAGGGCGCCGTTGCCGTGGAGGCCGGAGGGGTCATCCATTCCGATATCGAGCGAGGATTCATCCGGGCAGAGGTCGTTTCCTTTGAGGATCTGGTCGAATCCGGCAGTATGGCAGGCGCACGCAAGCAGGGTCTGTTGAGGCTCGAGGGTCGCCAATATGTGCTCCAAGATGGGGATATCAGCCATTTTCTGTTCAACGTCTGAGAGAGTCTGGGGACAGGCCCAAGAATTCTTCCAGAATTCGCGGCCTGTCCCCGAACTCTCTTGGGTGATGTCACTTTGTCCTTCCGGAACAGCCCAGCAGGGCCACGGTCTCGGCATGGGTCGTGTAGGTAAAACAGTCAAAGAGGGCCATGGAATGCAGGCTGAAGCCAGCATCCAAGAAAGGCTTGAGATCTCGTGCCAAGCTGGCATGATCACAAGCCATCCAGATGAGCGCCGTCGGTGCCCGTCGGTCGGCGAGTATCCGGCTCAGACTCCTGGCGGCGGGCAAGCCGATGCCGTCTCTGGGAGGATCGCAGATCAGGATGTCGGGGAGTTCGCGATCGTCAATTTTAGCCCGGATGAATTCTCGAACCTCGCCCACTTCGGCGTGGGCCGCAAGAGCAGGGTAATTGAGCTGCAGTGCGGTGATGGCCGATGCCTCCCCATCCACTGACCAGGTGGTGACCTTATGTCCAGCGCCCGCCGCCAGCTCGGGAAGATCCGAAAGCGCTCCCGCCCCACAGTAAAGATCCCATGCCGTCCACTCGGCTTTCTCGTCAAGAGATGAGAAAGCCGGCTGCCGAAGCAGTTGCTGCAACTGATCCAGGATCTCTGCTCGATACAGGGGTAGGGCTTCGGAGTGGGGCTGCACGAATACCCGGGCACTCACCATGAACGGATCACGCTCCGGATGGGCCACATCCGCAAATCCCTCGCTATCGACCTGAGCACCGTTCCACTCCTTGACCAGGAGCTGCAGTTTCTTGCGAAGCTCTGGCTCCTCTTTTCGTCTCCGGCACACCAGGGCGCTTAAGCTGAGGACCACGGCTTGGTTTCGCAGTAGGGTCGCTTCGAATTGCAGATCCACCAGACCAGCCTTCCGATACAACCGGCTCAGTTCATCAGCCTTGAGCTGGGCCAACAATTTCGAGTGGGTATCCTCCAAGGGGCGAGTGAGGAGAAGACAAGGTTCACTGGAGATGACCTGGTGGGAACGCCGGGCGAAAAATCCCAGGGTTTCACCGTCAAAATGCCAACGGGCCCTCACCCGATAGTTCAGTGGACTGCCCTGGTGACACCGAATCAGCCGGGCCGCAAGGTCGACCTGCTCTGGAGACCAACCCCCCACCCGCCGGAGCGTCTGGATCAACCACTGCCTCTTGAGCGTGAGCTGGCCCTGGGGCGTCACGTGTTGCAGCTGGCAGCCTCCACAACGAGCAGCCTGGGGACAAGGGGGATCCTGGCGCATCTCCGAGCGCTTGAGCACGCTTTCGAGGGATCCCTCTGCCAGCGTGCGAGTCTCCCGCTCCAGCCGAACGGTCACCCATTCGCCGCCGATGCCCCCTTCCACGAACACCACCTTGCCCCCAGGGAGCCGGCCTACCCCCCGCCCGTCCGTAGCGGTATCGTGAAGCTCGACTTCAGTGGAGACGGTTACGGTTTCGGCGGCAGGTAAATCGTCAAGTCCCGGGTCATGCATTCGATTGCTCCCAACAAACGTTATCTTATTTTTGAAAGGGAGTACTCATCAAATCAGTTACCCTCATTTGGCCAAAATACTAAACCGGAGCCGTTGGGAATGCAATCCCGGTATCATCGAGTGCAACGTAGACGATCCCACTGCGGATTGTTCAAGCGCCTTCCGCGTTGGACAGAGACTGACTTGACTAAAAAGCCCCACGCCAAATAGAATGATGGCCGTTCAGGTTTTTGCAGGCTATGAAGAGATCTTTTTTAGCTGCATCTATTTCCGGGGCTCTAGTCGTGCTGCTTGTGCCGCTCATGGCGGCTCCGCTACCTTTGTTCGACCTTGACTCTTTGGCCACCGGTCCTTTCGCCAGCATGTCGACCTTGTACGAAAAGAGCTTCCTGTTCTTCAGCATCGATGTGCTGAGCCTCGAGGTTCGGTTCGGAAGTGAGGTTGCGGAAAAATTGAAATCGCTCGTCCAGGACGGCGACGAGCCTTCCCAATTTGCCGATTCGATTGCCGACACTGCAATTCACGCACAGGATGCGTTTGTACATATCCGTTTTCTGCGAAATATTCGCCTCGATCGCTTCATTCAGGAAGCTCGCGAAAGCACCAACCTGGTTCGCGAGGCCGGTATCATAGACAAACCAAGTTATGAGCACATTACTAAAAACCTGCCTATCTGGTATGCGTCTCTCGCAAAAAGGGGGATAAGGGAGGGGGATGAGATGTTCTACCGTATCCGGGGTGAGTCGCTGAGAGCGGTTTTCCGCGGTGTGGATGGGACGATATATGTTGATGAAGAGGACAAAGGAAGACTGTTTCCTTTGTCCGTCCTGGGGAGTTACTTTGTGGAAAAATCCAAGTTCCGCAAGGGCCTGCTCCAGTCCCTGTTTCACGATTCCGCAAGCTCAAACTGAAGGACCTCGGCTCTACTCGAAGATCTCACCAGCCTTGAGAGAGAGGGCGCCAACGATACCCAGCTTTGGCAAGACGAACCCCATTTGGAAGATGTGCGTTCGGTTCAGGCAAAAGAGTGGGGAACGGGTGACTAGCAGGTGAAAAACGGATGATGGATCCTCATGCCCAGGTACAGATCGCTGCAACTCATTGAAAAAACTGGAGCCGGCGAGAGGAATTGAACCTCCAACCTACGCATTACGAATGCGGTGCTCTACCGTTGAGCTACGCCGGCTAATAATTTGTTTTCAATACTTTAGCGGAATTCTATTTTCTCCAAAATAGGCTTGGGCGCTATATGGTGCAATTTTCCCCAAATTTTTTTACGATCCGGAGCTCTCAGATTGTTCTTTTTCCTTCTCGCTATGAAAGAAGGATAACGTATCTACGGCTTTTTTGGTGTGCTGGCTCGACAGATGGGCATACCGCAGAGTCATTGCATAGGACTTGTGACGCATCAACTCTCTGATGGTAGACAAATCAACTCCGCTCATGGCCATGTGAGATGCAAAAGTGTGGCGCAGGCTGTGAAAGTTACAGTGGGCAATCCCTGATTTTTCCAATGCCTTGAGGAAATGATACTTGATGTCTTTGGGCGGCTGCCTATTCTTTGTGCAAAAGATGTACTCGCTATCCAGCCTTCGGGGGATTTTCCGGAGAGCTTCTTTGACCTCGTCATTCATGGGAATGTAGCTGACATCCCCATTCTTTTGGTCAAGGAGTTCAATGTATCCAGTCCGGAAGTTTAGGTCTGGCCATTTTAGTCCCAGAAGTTCGCTTTTCCGCAGTCCCGTGTTGACCGCCAAAATGATGAGGGATTTTAGATAGCATGAGGCGGCACCCAGCAGGCTTTTCAGTTCTTCACCACTGAGGTAGCGGAGGCTCTGGTTTTGGACTTTCAGCAGCTTGACCTTGGTTCCAATGTTTTCAGCAAGAATCCCCCACTCCACTGCTTTGCTCAACAGATGTTTGAAGATTTGGAAAACCGCGGATGTATTATCGAAGCTGGTGTGGGAAGTCTGAAGGTTAAACTTGCTGATCCTGGTGGAAGTGGGAAAAAGCTGTCACTGCTTTTTGTGGATAGGGAGGGGATTGTATATCTCGGCTACCTCTTAGGCCAGTTAAGTGATCTGGGGCTTCCAGAGGAAATCGCCTTTGACCTAGTACGGAATTCTGGCGAAGTCGTAGGAAAAGACCTGCCACAACCAAAAGGCGGATCATGGTGGACTCAACGAGCCGATGACGTCGTGACCGCGGCCTTCAGGCGGTCGCGCCAGCTTTTGTCGGCCGGCGCCGTCGCCGGCTCGGGCTCGGTGTCGCGCTTCATGCGCCGGTCCGCGCGCGCATAGACGCGCCGCTCGATCCTGGTCTTCTCGACCATCACCTCGCCCTGGAGCTCGCGCGCTTCCTGCCAGGCGGCGAGCGCCTTGTCATTGGCGTCGTGGAGGTCCATCGTGGCCGCAGATTCGTCGTACTTCGTGCCGCTGGTAATCCCGGTTTGCGCGGCGTTGTAATCGCTGCCCGCCGCCCGCATCCAGGCGCGCTCCGCCTCGGCCCAGGTCTTCTCCCGCGCCTCGACCACCCGCTTGGCCTCATCCAGGCGCGCCT
>JADFOI010000050.1 GCA_022562935.1 Acidobacteriota bacterium | reverse complement strand
CAAGGTAGGTTCTCAAGTGGATTTAGCTTATACGATGAGCCGGGACAATTACCTGGGAAAAGACAAGTTGTTGTTGACCATCCGTGATATGCAGCTTCCTTGAGTTGTGAAGGTCCTTCACCCCCGCTCCCGGGCCGCAGAGATTAGTCACGGAGCCGATAGAAGCGCATCTCGTGCATTTGGGTTTGAAAATCATAAGCCTCCTCAACCAGGTTTCTCCAGGGTGCGAAGTCTTCTAAATGTATGTTCCTCATCACATCGATGATATAGCGAGGTCGTGCTTTTCGCAGCACTTCCACGGTTTCAAGATCGATCGAGGTATCAAAGGGCGGTTCGCCATTGTCCGCTACATCGTAGACTGGATACAGGGTAGCCATGTCCCGGCCACTGAGAAAATACAGCTCGGGTTTCGGACCCCATACGAAGATACTGTCGCCCGACTGCGTCCGCGACCTTATGTAGTTGGAAGCTTCCACGACCTCGCGATTTCCCACACACATGCCCCACAGCTGGATCTGACTGTGGGCTTGTGGATCAACAAAGAAATACCAATGGACCAGGACACGCGCTTGAAACCACAGGAAGGGTAACAAGAATAAGACGCCACTGGTGTAGAGAAAGATCTTGTTGAGCCGCTTTCGAGGCATTTGCCAGAGGTGGGTGACGCCTACCGCTGCCAGCAGTGACATAGCCGGGAACATCTGAATGAAGTAATTCGCATAAAATCGTCTGCCCATTGAAACGCCTACGAAAGCGCTGACCAGCCAACTCAGGATCACCCAATAGGCAATCCGGTTTTGTTCCTTCCCTTGGCGGCCCCCCCAACTCAACAGCCAGATCCAGCTGGTAATCAATCCAAAGGAGAAGGGTTGGCGGATGAGCTTGCTCAGGAAATCGGGAAGGGTGATCTGACTCACATAATCCACTCTGGAGATGAGGCTCTGATACCACCAGAGTTCCAGGGAGCCTGCATCTGCCAGATAAAGCACCAGCAAAGACAAGCCACAGAGGTATCCTGCACCCAAAAGGGTCAGCGACTTCAGGTGCAATTCCTTGGGCTGGCTGCGTCTGGGCAGCAGAAGGATGAAGAACAGTGCAATTAGAGTCACGGCGGCAGGCTTGGAAATGACCGCCAGAAAAGACAGTAGGCCGGCTGCAAAAAAGCCGTACACTCGAGCATTCACTTTGCCTTGGAGAAAGCAGTAAATAGCGGCACAGGTGAAAACCAGCATCAGTGTCTCGGTGGTTGTCCCAATGATTCGTGGTGTGTAGTAGGTGGTACTGAGCAGTGCGTAGGTGAGGGCGGCCCCGCCTCCAACTCCAGGCGAAAAGAAAGAAGAACCGATGCAGAACAATAGTGTGGACACGAGGAAAACCAAGAAAAGGGTGCCCAGGTGGAGGGCCTCCATGTGCAGGCCGAAGACTTGGAACAGGAGTTCACTGAAGAAAAGAAGCAGCGGTTGTTTATTGGACCAGACATCCTGGTAGAGGGTTCCCCCCTCCACCAGGACTTTAGAGATACTGGCGACCCAGGCTTCGTCCACAAAAGTAAAGGGATGCTGAAAAAGTAAGGGCACGCGCAGAATGATCGAAAAGGCGAAACTCAGAACAAGAAGCCAGAGGCCCCCGGATTTGCTCAAGGATGCCTCAAAGGCTGATCTTCGCTCGTTTGCTTCCATCCGGAAGGAATCTTAGAAGTAAGATAATAAAACGGTTTAGCCCTCAGAGAACACAAGCCAACTGAACCCATAAGTGCGCTAGTCATAGTCTTCTCGAAGCCATTAGTCAACCCAACTGTCGTGTCAGAGTTGTTAATGATAGGTGTCACAGAGGGAGAGATTCTAGGGCTGGTGGCATTTACACTCCACCGTGAGAAATCCTAGAACTCCGGATATTGGAGTGTTGTTGACCATCCGTGACATGCAGCTTCCTTAAGTTGTGCAGGCCATTCCCAAGTGGCCGGAGATGAACTTCCCATTAGAAACGAAGAGTCACACCCCCGCTGAATTCCAGCTGGTGAGAGTAATTGGGCTCCTCGATGATCCAACAGCCGCCTAGCCAGAAGGGGCTGCACCAGTAGCCGCCGGGATCTGATCTGATGTAAGTGGGAGTCCAGCGAGCGGCCAGCCGGACGCCTATATGATCACTCCTGTACAACTTTACGCCGCCACCTCCGGTGGCGGAAAATTTTTCTTACTTTCGACACTGTTTCCCTCGATGTTGTCGGGAGAGTAACTGGTCATTCCCAATCCAATAAAAAGGAAGGGTCTGAGGGGTGCATCGGGTGCCCCAAAGTTAAAGGTGAACATGCCGTGGTAGTTTCGAACCGTCATGTCCGTGATCTCCAATTTCTGTCCATCCGCACCGCTTAACTCCATCTTGCTTAATTGTTCGCTGTATTGAAACCCGAAGGCGTTCATTTCACCGGCCAGAAGATCCGCCTGGAAACCCCAGCCCACGCCACTCGTGGGAGTGATCTTGTCGATGAGGCGGCCACCGCTAATGTTATCGGGACCAAAGTTGATCCCTTCACTCAAGGTGTAGCCAAAGAAGGCGGTGAGCTCCATCTTATAGTCCTTCCCAAAGTCCTGGGCCAGCGCTAATGGACTCAGAGCAAACATGAGTACCCACACCGCAAAAATTCTAGATTTCATTTTTGACTCCTCTTCTTTCTGTTTACTTCAGAGCGATTCAACTGCGGCTAATGATAGACCAGTAAACCACTTGTCTGAAAGAGTGGGTGCGCTGGGGGTGCGGAAATGCAGAAAATTTGCCTCGCTTTGCCGAGAGTTTCGGCCCTAAAGTGTTAGAATCCTGTTGTGGTACGGGTCATTGTATAAAGCTGCTTCACATTTTGATTTCGCACAAGCTGCACAAATAAGGGCTTAGGGATAAAAGGGTAATGAACCTTTCTAAGGTAGTTCGGCTCCTCTTGCTCCTGTGCATCCTTTTAGGGGGAGCGGCCATTGTGTGGAGTATTCTCTCCCGCCGTCAGGGAGGGGTGGTCCTTCCTGAGGTCGCCATTCTCTCACCGGACATTAGCCGTCAGACCACACAGTTTAAATATGCGGAGCACAAGCGCGGAAAGACGGTGTTCACTGTTGATGCAGAGACCAGCACACAGACGGTCAGCCAGGTCCACACGCTGCAGAATGTGACCTTTACTTATTACGACGAAGGCGAAGAACCTTCCGATGTTATCTCGGCTCAGGAAGCGGTCTACTACCTCCTGGAAAAACAGATTGAGTTCTCCGGTAATGCCACCATTCGGTTGGCCGATGGCACCGAGGTGTTTTCAGACCAGGTCCGTGCCGACCTGGTTCAGGAAAGTGCGGTGATCCAACGGAGTTTTCGCTTCAAGAAGGGAAAGATTGAGGGGGATGGCGAATTCCTGATTTACCACTTTCCCCGCCGGGAACTTCAGGTGGAAAAGGGATTGCACTTGCGGACCGATTCCGAATCAGGCCCAATAGAAGGGGCGGCTTCTCAGGCTGTTTATATGCTCTCGGAAGGGAAAATCACCCTTATGGGGAAGGCCCGGATCTCAGGGGGTGGGACGGATCTGAAGGCGGATCAGATGATTGTTTTTCTGACCCCTGAAAACCGAATTCAAAAGATTCTCAGCTCGGGTCGAGCCCACCTCGAATCCGCTGACTCGAAATCACTATCGGGTCATCAGATCAATGTGTTTTTCAATCCTACTGCAGGCCGGTTCGACTCGATTGAAGTTCTGAGCCAGCAGCCCAGGACAGCTGAAAGAGCCGTTTACTCGGAGCAGGGACCGGGGAGAAACTACTTTCTGGAGGCCAATCAGATTATCGTTTTCCCCAATCGGGCAGAGAACCTTCAGGGATTGTTCTTGGAGAAATTTACAGCCCAGGGGGAGGTGCGGTTTCACTCTCCCACCCTGGGGATTGAGGAGTCCAGATCCAACCAGATGGAAGGGCAGTTTTTCCCGAACGGGGAGCATTTGCGGCAGCTCGATCTTCGAGGGCAAGTTTCCATCACCCGAAGGCCTGATTCCCAGGCCTCGACCGAGGAAAAACTTCGCAGTGAGGCCTTGAGCCTGAGCTTTGGGCCAACTCAAGAGATTGAGCAGGTCAGAGCCACTGGCAATGTGGACTTACGGTTGGATTCCGCGCAGGGTTATCGTCATCTCTCGGCTCGGGAATCCGTGGAGGTGAGCTACCTGGAGGGAGCTCTTCAGCGAGTTGTGAGTCGGGGAGACAGCCGAATGGAAAGGGTTAGCCCTGATGAGAAAATCGTCTTGAAAGCTCCTTTAATCGATGTCCATTATCGCCGAGGTCTTCTGGATAACATGATGGCGCAAGGGGGAGTGACTCTGGAATCGAACAATAAGGGCAAATCCAGATACACGAGCAGTCAGCGACTGGAGGTCTCTTATCAGGACCAGAAGATGGAGCGGGCCATCCAGTCGGGTCATTTCCACTTCTGGGAGGGTACTCCTGCCACCATTGATGTACAGTCGGATCGAGCCGTCTATGATCCCGCCACTCAGAGAGTGACCATGACGGGAGAGAGCCCAACACTCAAGTTCATGGGCACAAACGGCGGCGCTGACGCTTCACCGATGGAGACCGTGGCCGAGCGCCTCGAGGTGGATCCGCAGACGGGCGAGGTGAGCGCCGCTGGGCGGGTGAGAAGCTTTCTTCGAGAGGAGGACGGTCCCATCGTCATCACCGCGGGTCGCATGCATGCCGATCCGGAGACGGGCTGGATCCATTACTTTTCCAATCCGAGAATCGTGCAACACTCCAACTCCATCACAGGGAACACCATACGCTACAATCACCGGGAGCAACAGTTGGTGGTCGAGGAGACCGTAGAGAGTTTCCTGATCCAGGAGAGCCCAGTAGAGGAGAAAGTGTATAAAGTGGAAGCGGACCGGCTGCTCTACAAGCGAGCCGACCTGCGGGCACGCTACGAAGGGAACGTTCGGGTCAGTACAGAGGATCTGATTGTCGATGCTCCCTTTGTGGACTTCGTTTTTGCAGCAGCCGACCAGAACCAGCTCCAGAAGATTGTCGCCTGGGGAGGTGTAGAGATTACCCAAGGGGATAGAAGTGCCCAAGGGGATCAGGCGGTGTATTTTCCCATCGAGGGAAAGGTTGTCCTCACCGGAGATCCCGCCCAGGTCGTGGAAAGCAACAAGGATACGGTCACGGGTCGTCAACTCATTTTCTTCATCGGAGATGAGAGATTCTTGATTGAAAATCCCTCTGTCCACGAGACGCCATGAACTCAAAAAAGGTCCCCCTCACACTGGAGGTCCAGAATCTCGAGAAGGCTTATCGGGGAAGAAGAGTCGTCAACGATGTCAGCTTAACGATTTCATCGGGAGAAGTGGTGGGATTGCTGGGACCCAATGGTGCCGGAAAGACCACCACTTTTTACATGATTGTCGGTCTGACCACTCCGGACAGCGGCAGCGTTTACTTGAATGGAGAGGAGATCACCTCACTGCCCATGTACTTGCGGGCCAGACAGGGAATCAGTTACCTGCCTCAGGAGCCTTCCGTCTTTCGCAAACTGTCCGTGGAGGATAATCTTTATGCGGTGGCTGAGACACTGGATCTGGCGCCAGGAATGGCGGATCAATCGGTCAGCGAACTTCTGGAGGAATTTGGGATTGCGGACTTGAGAAAAAGTCTGGCCTACACCCTTTCGGGAGGTGAACGCCGCCGTCTCGAGATTGCTCGTTCCATGATGATCAAACCTAAATTCATTCTCTTGGATGAACCTTTGGCGGGGATTGATCCGTTGGCCGTCTTGGAGATCCAACGCATCGTTGCCCAACTCAAGTCCAAGAACATCGGCGTCTTGATCACCGATCATAACGTACGGGAAACCCTGAGAATCACCGACCGGGCCTATATTATTAATGAGGGAGCAATCTTCCGAATGGGAACGCCTGATCTGCTTTCCTCCGATATTGAAGTGCGCAAAGTTTACCTGGGTGAAAACTTTAGATTATACTGACTTACAGGGATTACACAGTAAGGAGGCTGTGAATTTCCGTCGTGTTTGTACTCACGGTTTCAAGACCTCTCGATGAACAAACATTTAAGGCCGACTTTAGCATTAACCCTTTCGCAGCGACTGGTGATGACACCTTCGTTACTGCAAAAGATTGAACTTCTCACCCTGAATCGACTAGAACTTTCCGATCTCCTGAACCAGGAACTGGCCGAAAATCCCGTACTCGAAGAAATCGTCGGCCAAGGAGAAGTTGATGGGGCTGAGAGCACGGAAGAAAAGGAGAAGTCTGCCGATACGGAAGGGTATGAGGACTTCGACTATGAATACTTTTTCGGTGAATACCTGAGTCCCAGTTCCCGCCCCCGTGAGTGGGAAGGCACAAGCGAGCAACCCTCCTTTGAACTTTTCCTGGCCACCCCGTCCACGTTGAACGATCATCTCAACTGGCAACTGAACTTGAGTGACGTTGCCCCTGAGATTCACGATATTTGCTGCTTTATCATCGGCAATATCGATGAAGACGGCTACCTGAACCTGCCTGTCGAGGAGATCGCAGAATCCCTTAAGGTTTCAGAGGAGCAGGTTGAAAAAGCCTTGCAAGTGGTGCAGGCCCTGGATCCCATCGGGGTAGGAACCCGTAGCCTGCAGGAGTGTTTGCTGATCCAGATGCGGGCGGCCGGGTTGGAGAATTCGCTGGCCGAAAAGCTTGTGCTGGATTACCTTCCCTTGATTCAGGCCAAGAAGTTTCGAGAACTTGCCAAGCAACTCGACTGCGAACTGGAAGTCATCGCAGAAGCCATGGAGACGATCCGGAGTTTTTCGCCCAAACCGGGTCAGAAGTATAGTACTCAAAGTCCGGTCTATATCCAGCCTGATGTTCATATATATAAAGTGGGGGATGAGTACCAGATTTCTCTGAACGACGACGGTTTGCCCAAATTGCGGTTGAGTCGCGCTTATCGCGAACTGCTCAAGAAGAAAGACGTGTCCAAGGAAACCAAGAGTTTTGTCAAGGAGCGCTTTCGCTCCGCCATGGAATTGCTGAAGAGTGTGGATCAACGTCAGCAGACCATCTATCGGGCTTGCGTAGCCATCGTGGAGCGACAAAAGGGTTTTCTGGATCATGGAGCTCCCTATCTCAAACCGATGTTGATCAAGGATGTGGCCGAAGAACTGGGTGTGCATTCCTCGACCGTTAGCCGGGTTGTGGCCAACAAGCATGCCTATACACCGCAGGGTATCATCGCGCTTCGAAAGTTCTTCACCAGTGGAATCGAAAGTGCCAGCGGTGAGAATGTTTCAGTGGTGCAGGTGAAAGAGAAAATCAAAGGGATTCTTGCTAATGAAGATACCCAGAAACCTCTCTCGGATCAGAAGATCTCCAGCCTTCTGAACGTGGACGGGATTCAAATCACTCGAAGGACCGTAGCCAAGTATCGCGATCAGATGCGAATTCCTGGATCCCGCGAACGAAAGATGGCCGTGCTCTTTTAGTGTGTCTCAATGGCCTCTGAAAAGACCAAGCCGCCTAATCCAACCACCACCGTCAGAGAATTGAGTCAGTTATCGAGCCAACGTCTGAAACTGACCCTAAGGGGCGGTGAGGAAGGCCTGGATAATCCTATTACCTCGCCGAGAATTCAAAAACTGGGACTGGCCTTGGCCGGTTATATCGACTACCTGCACGAAGGAAGAGTGCAATTGGTGGGCCGAACGGAAATCCATTACCTGCAGACTTTGTCCGCGGCTGATCGGAAAACAGCCATTAAACAGATCTTTGCCCGGAAGTTATCCTGTGTCGTGATTACCTCAGATCTGAAAACTCCTGCCTCTCTTCTGCGCAATTGCGAGGAAAACAAGGTCCCGCTCTTTAAGACCAAGGCCTTGAGTTCGGTGGCCATCACGGAAATCTCAGGTTTTCTGGAAGAACAGCTGGCCCTGAGGACCACGATTCATGGAGTCTTGATGGAAGTCTATGGATTGGGGCTTCTGCTCTTGGGCCCCTCCGGGATTGGAAAGAGCGAGTGCGCCCTGGATTTGATCTTACGCGGTCACCGGTTGGTCAGCGATGACATGATCGTGATCAGGAAGTTCGGTTCTGACCGGGTAATGGGTTCGGGCCCCAGTGACTTCCGCTTCCATATGGAGCTTCGCGGATTGGGAATTGTCAACATTAAGGAACTCTTTGGGATTTCGGTGTTGAGTTCAAAAACAATCATCGATATCGCCATGGATCTGGTGCGATGGAATCCCGAGCAGGAGTACGATCGACTGGGCCTGGATGAACGGCAATACACCTTGATGGATGTCTCCGTTCCCCTGATCACGATGCCCGTGGCACCCGCCAGAAATCTGGCCACACTGGTGGAAGTTGCCGTACGACTGCAAATGCTGAAAAGTCAGGGTTACAGCCCTTCCGGGGAGTTTTTTAAACGGTTGGACGCACGTCTGAAACCGCCTCGGTCTTCCTCCGATGAAGCATGGCGCCTGTAAAACTTCAATCACTGGTCATCATCACCGGAATGAGCGGTTCGGGAAAGCATACCGCTTTCAACGCTTTTGAGGATTTAGGTTATTTCTGCGTCGACAATCTTCCCACCTCTTTGATCTCTCGCCTTATCCAGATGTCCGATGCATCGGGGGGTGAGCTCCAGGAATTGGCGATTGTTATTGATGTTCGACTCGGGGAGCCGCTGGCAGGCTTCGAAAAGCTCTTTGGTGAGATCCGGCAGTCTCACACCAATGCCAAGATCATTTTCGTTGATGCCTCGACAGAGGTTTTGGCGAGAAGATATGGTGAAACCCGCCGCGTTCACCCGCTGGCCCAGGACACAACACTGCTCGAAGGCATTCGCGCGGAGCGAAAAAGGCTTTCCAGTGTCCGGACTCTAGCCGACCTGGTCATCGATACCAGTGATTTTACCGTTCACGATCTCCGCGATTTCATCTACCAGAACTTTCAGCGGACGGACCAAGAGGAGGTTCTGAACGTTTCCCTGGTCAGCTTCGGATTCAAGAACGGGATTCCTCACAATTCCGAGCTGGTCTTCGATGTGCGATTTCTTCCCAACCCCAATTTTGTTCCCGATCTGAAAGAGCAGACGGGAAACGATCCCAGTGTGGCCAAATATATGCTGAAACAGCCGGAGACTGGGGAGATCCTGGGCAGAATCCACGATATGTTAGAATACTTGCTGCCCAAATACAGTAGAGAAGGTAAGAAATATCTCACCATCTCCATTGGTTGTACCGGTGGAAGACACCGTTCCGTACTGGTGGCCAATGAGTTGCAGAAGCGCCTGAAAAAGAAAGGGCGCAAAGTTAATCTGATTCATCGGGATCTACACAGCGAATGACTGAGGATTCTTTGGTGGGTGCGCTCGTTGTCACGCATGGTCAGTTGGGGCAGGAGCTCGTCTCTGCTGCACAGGCTATTGTGGGCGAAATCTCTTATATTGCGGCGGTTTCGATCGGTTGGAATGATGATGTTAACGAATCCAAGAAGAAAATTGAGCAAGCTGTAGCAGAGGTGGATCAGGGGAAGGGTGTCATCATTCTTACAGACATGTTTGGCGGCACTCCCTCGAATCTTTCCCTTCCTCTGCTCAAGAGAAATGAACTGGAGATTGTCACGGGCGTCAATTTGCCCATGGTGATCAAGGTGGCAAATCAATCCAGCACTGACTCGCTTTCAGAATTGGTCACCAAAGTGAAGAAACAGGGACAAAGCCATATCTCCATCGCCAGCGAGCTTTTGGGGGAATGATTCGAAAAACTCTTCGAATCAAGAGCGAATTGGGCCTGCATGCGCGTGCCGCCGCCAAGTTGGTGAAACTGACCTCCCAATTCGAGTCGGACATCAAGTTATCCCGGCTCAATGTCGAGGAGCAAGTTGATGCGAAGAGTATCTTGGGAATCCTGCTCATGGCCGCCGCCAAGGGAACGGAAATTGAAGTGATGATCGATGGAAAAGACGAAGAAATGGCCATGGAAGCGGTGGTGGGATTGGTGAATGACCGATTTGGTGAAGAGCAATGACCCAATCTAGGCGGGATCTTTCGCCTCAAGAGCTCTCCGGTGTTGGACTCTCCCCCGGAGTCTCGATTGGCACAGCCTATGAAGTTGAGCCGCAGATCGTGGCCATGTATCCGATTCGCATTGCTTCCGATGAAGTGACCAGCGAATTGAAGAGACTTCATGCCGCTCTAAAGGAATCACGCCTACAGCTGGAGAAGGCAAGAGAAAAACTTGAAGCGGAACTGGGCAAGGAGCACTCTCACATTATCGATGCCCATCTGCTGATTCTGCAAGATCCTCTCTTACTGGAAGAAATCGAAAAGAAAATTCAGGAGGAGCTGCAAAGTCCGGAGCGGGCCGTTCGAGAAGCTGCTGAGAATTGGATTTCCGCTTATCGTTCCCTGGAAGACCCTTTTTTCCGGGAGCGGGGTTCCGACGTGGAAGAGGTGGTACAACGCCTGATATTCAATCTCATGGAACTCGATTCGCATGGTCAGGAAGGTTTGCCGGAGGATCTGATTCTGGTGGTCCCTGAGGCCAGCCTTTTTCTGCTCGTTGAGTATCCTCTGGAGCGGGTCAAAGGGCTGGTGGTGAAGAGGGGAGGGACCACTTCACACGGCATCATTATTGCCCGTTCCTATCAAATACCTGTGGTGGCTGGAATTCAGAACTTGAAGGAAGTCATCCGCACGGGAGACACGCTTATTGTGGATGGAACCTTAGGAGTGGTCCGAGTCCGACCCTCTGAACAGGAAATCAGGAGCTACCAGGCTCGAGTCCGGAAGGAACAGAAACTCCAAAAGGAGCTGGTGGGCGACACATCTCCCTGTTTGACTTCTGATGGCCAGAGAATTTTCTTGTATGCCAACGTTGAGATCGACAGTGAGGTCCCGCTTGGACTCAGGCTGGGGGGCGGAGGAATCGGGTTGTTCCGCTCAGAATACATCTACATGAAGGACAAGCAAAAGCCTGTTAGTGAAGAGCAACAGTTCAAGATTTATAAGGATCTGGCCAAGGTGGTGGGTGGTCGTCCCGCCCACATTCGAACCTTGGACTTCGGGGGGGAAAGACATCCCTATTTTTCCCCGATCCTGGGTGAGACCGACACCGCGCTGGGTTTGCGGGGAATTCGGCTCAGCCTGCGGTACCCGGAAATCTATAGGGAGCAAATTCGGGCCATCTTGCGAGGCAGTGCCTACGGAAATCTGAAGATTGTCCTCCCCATGGTTTCCGATGTCGATGAAGTGGTCCAGGCCAGACGACTCATTCAGGCGGCTAAGGAGGAACTTCTCGGAGAAGGAGTTGCCTTCAATGAGGAAATTGAAGTCGGTATCATGGTGGAAGTCCCGGCGGCCGTCATCATGTTGGAAGCGCTTTGCCCCCATGTTGACTTTTTTGCAGTCGGTACCAACGATTTGGTCCAGTATACGCTAGCGGCCAGCAGAACGGACGATCGTATTGCCAACCTGTTTAAGCCGTTGCATCCTGCTGTTTTGAAGAGTCTTTATCGAGTAGCCCAAGTGGCGGCAGCAGAAGGTGTACTGGCTTTGGTTTGTGGTGAAGTCGCTTCCCATCCTGTTTATGTCCGCCTTCTTATCGGAATGGGCTTCCGGCATTTATCCATGAGCCCGTTTGCCATTCCCGAGGTCAAGGGCAGGTTGCGAGAGATTTCCTGTCTCGAGGCAGCCGAAATGGTGAAGGATGTGCTCAGGCAGGCCACCCTGGCAGAGGTGGAAGACTATGTCAATGAGTTCATGAAGAAACAGAAGACGGAAGTGATAAGTTAGAAGATAGAAAATAGACGATAGCGCGCTGCGCGCGCGTCCCAGGTTCCAAGTTTCAGGTTCCAAGTTTCAGATTTTGGGTTTTGAATTTGTTTTCGGATTGTGAATCTCGGATTTTGATTTTCGGCTTGTAAATGATTTCAGCAAATCAGCTCACCATCTTACGTATGGCCTTTGTGCCGCTCCTGGTCTTGCTGGTGGTGTACAACTACTTAATCGGCGCTCTGGCTGTTTTCATGTTGGCCTGCGTAACGGATTTGCTGGATGGCTTCATTGCTCGGAAATTTGGTCAGAAAACCCCCATTGGTGCTTTTCTGGATCCGATTGCCGACAAGTTACTGATGGTCAGTTGCTTCATCCTGCTCTCACGCAATGTTGTTGAACTGAGTGTGAACATTCCCCTCTGGTTGACGATCACAGTGATCGGCCGAGACATCCTGCTGGTGGTGAGCGTCGTCATCATTAACCTGACCATGGGAAGACACCTGTTTTCTCCCTCCATCTATGGGAAGGCGACTACGTTTTTGCAACTCTTGACCGTGTTTATGGTGCTGGTGGCAAACGCTCTGAACATCGACATGCCGCTTTGGGGCTCCGTTTTCTATCTGACCGCTGCCTTAACCGTCATCTCAGGGCTGCATTATATGGGCAGGGGGATGAAGCTCTTTGAGTATAATCAGGAAGAGGTTTGAGGAGTGGCCGAATTTAGGACCCTGAAACTTGAAATCGAAGATCGGATTGCGTTGGTCACGCTCAACCAGCCTAAGGTCTTGAATGCTCTGAACCAGGCCACCATGGAGGAACTAGAGGAGGCCTTTCTGGAGAGACTGGCACAGGATGATGTGGGCGCTGTCATCCTGACCGGCGCAGGGGAGAAGGCTTTCGTAGCGGGCGCGGATATCAAGGAATTGGCTGCACTGGATCCCCTGGAGGCCAGAGCAAAGTCCCGCCAGGGACATAGGCTCTTGGAGTTGATTGAGGGCTTTTCAAAGCCAGTGATTGCCGCCATCAATGGTTTTTGTCTGGGAGGCGGCTGTGAGCTGGCTTTAGCCTGCCACATCCGCATCGCTGCTGAGAGTGCTCAAATCGGCCTGCCGGAGGTCAAGTTAGGACTCATTCCCGGCTACGGCGGAACTCAGCGATTGCCTCGCTTGGTGGGTAAGGGAAAGGCCATGGAGATGATCCTTTCCGGAGAGAGTATTAGCGCTCAGGAGGCGGAGAGAGTCGGGCTGGTGAATAGGGTGGTCTCCCGGAAAGATTTGATTCCCAGGTGTCGGGAACTGGCGGCCGGGATACTGGCTAACGGCCCACTGGCGGTACGATCTTGCATCGAGGCCGTGAACAGCGGGCTGGATATGCCTCTACAGGAAGCGACACGGTTGGAAGCCTCATTGTTTAGCCTTTGCTGCGCCACGGAAGACATGAAAGAGGGGACCCGAGCTTTTATAGACAAGAGGAAGCCGCAATTTAAGGGAAGGTAAAAGGTTCTCAGACGTGAAAGAGTTTGTTGGGGAAACGGAATCCCAGGGATTCAAGATTGGTGTTGTGGTTAGCCGCTTCAATGAGCTGATTACGGAGGGGTTGCTGGCTGGAGCCTTGAACACCCTGAAGGAAGCGGGAATCGCCGATGAAGCCATCACACTGGTACGGGTACCGGGAAGCTTTGAGATTCCACTAGCGGCCCAGCGACTGGCGCAAACTGGAAAATTGGAGGCGATTGTTTGCCTCGGGGCCGTGATTCGGGGGGAGACACCCCACTTCGAATACATTTGCTTGCAGGCCAGTAACGGAGTTCGCGAAGTCGCTCTGAAATACGATCTTCCCGTGACCTTTGGCATCATCACGGCCGACACCGTGGAACAGGCCCTGGCGCGAGCCGACGTGGAAGGCAGAAACAAGGGGAGTGAAGCCGCCACCAGTGCCGTTGAAATGGCCAATCTGATGAAAGATCTGGAGGCTGACAGCTGACAATTGACCACTGACCACTGATATTTGCTCTCTAAGTAGGGAAATGATGGAATCAGACCAGAGTCAAGCCACCCATCCCATGTCTACCAGTTGCTATTTTCCCTTAACTGTCAGTTGTCAGCGGTTCCCCCATGAGTAGCAGGAGGAAGGCGCGTGAGTTGGCTTTGCAGATGCTGTTTCAGCAGGACCTCAATAAGGTTGCAGCGGAGGAGGTCTTAGAGCTTTTCTGGGAGGTCCATCCAGCCGAACCAGGGAATCGCAAATTTGCAGAGCTTTTATTCAAGGCAACCCTTGAAAACCGATCCCACATCGATGAACTGATTCGTCGGCATGCCCAACACTGGCGATTGGAGCGAATGGCTGCCGTAGATCGGAATATACTGCGCTTGTCGGTGAGTGAATTCCTCTATACCGAGACCCCTCATGTTGTGGTGATTGATGAGGCCGTAGAAATCGCCCGCAAATTCAGCACAGCCGAGTCCTCCCAATTTGTCAATGGTATTCTGGACGCTGTTCGAGAGGAAATGGAAGATCGGCCCGTAAAAGAAGGTCAGCATGGGTGATAAAGTTGATCTCATCGAGCAGCGCTCGCTGAAGCTGGAAGAAATTCGCAAGCTCGGACACGATCCCTATCCCCACAGGTATGAGCTGAGTCATACCGTGGCTGAGTTGGTCCACGAATTCTCCAAAAAGTCTGGGCAGGAGTTGGAGCAGGAAGAAGTGTCCGTGCAGACGGTCGGTCGGCTGGTCAATCTTCGAGGACATGGAAAGGCCGGCTTTGCCGATCTCCAGGGTTCCGGTGAGCGAATTCAGATTTATGTGCGACAGGATCGAGTGGGCCAGGAAAACCACCAGCTTTTCCGCTTGTTCGACATCGGAGACATTATCGGTTGCCGGGGCACCTTGTTTCGAACCAAGACGGATGAGCTGACCATTAAGGCTGAGCAGCTGGACTTTCTGGCCAAGGGCCTGCTGCCGCTGCCCGAGAAGTGGCACGGTCTAAGCGATGTGGAGATCCGTTATCGGCAGCGTTACCTGGACTTGATGGCCAATCGGAAGGTCAGAGACATCTTCATTCGCCGGGGTCGCATCATATCTGAGATCCGGAATTTTCTGGAATCGAGAGGCTATCTGGAGGTGGAGACCCCGATGATGCAGCCGCTGGCGGGAGGAGCGGCGGCACGGCCTTTCAAAACTTTTCACGAAGCGCTCAACATTCCCCTGTTTCTAAGAATCGCTCCCGAACTTTATCTCAAGAGGTTGATTGTGGGTGGTTTTGACCGGGTCTACGAAATCAACCGGAGCTTTCGAAATGAGGGAATTTCCACACAGCACAACCCTGAGTTCACGATGTTGGAATTCTATCAGGCTTACAGTGATTATCAGGACTTGATGAACTTGACCGAGGAGATGCTGCAGACGGTCGTTCAAGCGGTCACGGGCGGTCTCGAGGTGCAATTCAGCGGCAATTCGATCGATTTCAGTAAGTTTGTCCGATACTCCATGATTGAAGCCATTCAAAAATTCTGGAAGGAAGAGAGTGCCCCTTCAACTGAAGATTTGTGCCGGCACGAGCAGTTAGGTGCTGTGGTGCAAAAGGCAGGCCTGGACTTTGAAGCAGGTCTGAATTGGGGAAAGATGCTGGAATTGTTATTTGAGCATGTCGTGGAAGAGCACCTCATCCAGCCAACCTTCATTTATGATTTTCCCACTGAGCTCTCTCCGCTTTCCAAGACCAAGGATGAAGATTCCCGTTTCGCTGAGCGATTCGAACTATTCATTGGAGGTCTTGAGATTGCCAACGCCTACAGTGAGCTGAATGATCCGGAAGAGCAGAGGAAACGATTCAAGGAACAGGTGGAGGCCCGCGTCCGTGGAGATTCTGAGGCCCACGAGATGGATGAGGATTATCTGAAAGCCCTTCAATATGGTATGCCCCCAACGGCTGGAGAGGGCATCGGTATCGATCGCCTTACCATGGTGTTGACGGATTCGGACTCCATTCGGGAGGTGATTCTGTTTCCGCAGCTTAGACCCAAGTCCTGATTATGCATAAATTCTCTACTGCGACAGAATTCTTAGGACAGTCCCCGAATTCCGTCGCTTCGTGACAAGAACCTATGCATAATCCGGACTGAGGCCTGACTCTTACGGGAGTATAAAACCAGTGTTCTTTACGAAATTCGAGCTTTTTGTGGCCCTGAGGTATCTGCGAGCCGGACGCAAGCAGGCGATCATCTCGGTCGTTACTTTAATCTCGGTGGTGGGGGTGGCGGCGGGGGTGACGACTCTGAATATTGCCCTGGCTATGAATGCGGGTTTTCGAGAAGAGTTCCAGAAGCGGATCCTGGGTGCCACCTCACATGTGAACGTGTTGAAGGCCAGTTCCGGACCTATGTCCGAGTATCAGTCCCTGGCTGAACAGATCAGAGAGATGCCCGAAGTGCTGGCCCTGATCCCCACCATTTATGGTCAGGCTCTTCTGGTGAGTGATGTGCGCGAACAGCCCGTCATGCTCAAGGGGATCGATCTCAGCGGAACGGATCAATTTTCCGATCTCTTTCCCACCATCGTCGAAGGAAACCTGGACGGTTTTAATGAGGTGGATTTGATCCCGACTGTTGTTTTGGGAAAGAATCTGGCTCAGTCTCTGGGAGTGGCTGTGGGTGAGAATATTCGCGCCATGGGTCTTCAAGGAGAGCTTTCCCCTATGGGTCGGATGCCGCGTATTGAGACCTTTCGGGTGATCGCCATTTTTGAGTCGGGTCTTTGGGAATACGATGCCAACTGGGTCCTCTGTTCCATTGAGGCCGCTCAACACTTCTTTGGGCTCTCTCCCCACCAGGCCTCAACTCTCGAGTTGCGGATCCACAATATTGACGAGGCTCCTTCGGTGGCCACCCAGGTGAAGAGCATCGCCGGTTCCGGTTATTTGGTGAGTACCTGGATTGAACTGAATCGGCCTCTGTTTTCGGCTTTGGAGTTGGAAAGACGGGTCCAGGGCCTCGCCATTGGCCTGATTATACTCGTGGCCTCTCTCAACATCGTGGGAACACTGACGCTGATGGTGGTGGAGAAGAGTCGTGACATTGCCATCATAACGGCCATGGGAGGGACCACTCGAACCATCATGGCGGTCTTTATGCTGCAAGGTTTGACGATTGGATTGGTGGGAACGATTCTGGGAGATCTGCTGGGCAGTGGGGCAGTTTGGTACTTCGATACCTACCAGGTCTTTCACCTTGAAGCGCAAGTCTATGCGATCCCCTACGTTCCCTTTGATTTGAACCTCGGTAATCTGATTCTGGTGTCGGGTATGGCGATTCTGATCACTTTTTTGGCCACCTTATATCCGGCCAGGGCGGCGTCCCGATTGGATCCCATCGAAGCATTGAGGTATGAATAACTTCCTCAAGATTCAAGGACTTTACAAATCGTTCCAATCCGGGAGCGAGAAGCTGCGCATCCTGATCGATCTGTCCCTGCAGTTGAAAGAGGGAGAGATGTTGGCGGTGACTGGCGCCAGCGGATCGGGCAAGAGTACCTTTCTTCATCTGGTGGGAGGCATGGACCGAGCCGACGCTGGAGAGATCTTTCTGGCAGGGCAGCAAGTCACTCGTCTAGAGGGCCAGCAGTTGGCCCAATTTCGTAATTCTAAGATCGGATTCATCTTTCAGTTCCATCATCTCCTTCCGGAGTTTTCTGCCCTGGAGAATGTGATGTTTCCACTGCTACTGCGGCGGATCCCTTTTGCCGAGGCCAGAACTAGGGCACACGTCCTGCTGGACGAAGTGGGCCTGGCCGATCGAGCCCACCACAAGCCGGGGCAATTATCGGGAGGGGAGCAACAGAGGGTTGCCGTTGCCCGTGCGCTGGTGGGCAAACCGAGCCTGCTGCTGGGCGATGAGCCGACGGGCAACCTGGATGAACATACGGCGGAGACGATTTACGAGCTTCTTCTGGACATCCATCGCCGTCACCATTTGACCTCAATTATCGTCACCCATAACCCCAAGTTGGCTGCTTTGTGCAGTTTGGAAAAGCGTCTTGAAGAAGGCAAGCTGGTGTAAACGGGAAAGGAGTGATTGTCACTCCTTTCCCGTAAATTCAAAATTCAAAATTCGAAAACACAAAACCCAAACACATTCAGGTGCTGAATCCGGTCCGAATGCATCCTCGGACGGCTAACGGTTCCGGAGCCTAATTCCTTACCCAAATACTCAATGTCAGGGGGAATCTTTATCGTCACAGCTGGTGTTGGGAGTTGCCGGAGGAAGGCAATTTCTGTTAAAAGATAAGAACAGGTTGTTGGTGCGACCTTATGTTTGAGAAATACACGGAAAAAGCCAGACGAGTCATCTTCTTTGCACGTTATGAAACCAGCCAGTTAGGTTCCCGACGAATCGAAACGGAGCACGTTCTGTTAGGGCTGCTCAGGGAAGATAAAGCTCTCGGTAACCGTTTTTTCCCCCATGCCGAAGCCGCCCTCGAAAGCATCCGAAAACAAATTGAAAGTCGTAGCTCTGTGCGGGAGAAAATCTCCACCTCTGTAGAGTTGCCCTTGAGTGATGAATCGAAAAGGGTTCTCACTTATGCGGCCGAGGAGGCCGATCGGCTGATGTGCAACTACATTGGAACAGAACATATCCTGCTGGGTTTGTTGCGCGAAGAGAAGTCCCTGGCTAGTGAGATTCTCTATGAAAACGGTCTCCGGCTTTCGCGTGTGCGCGAGGAGCTGGCGGGAGCCAGCAGCGATCGGCCCGAACCTTCCAAGCCCAAAGAGGCACTGCTCCTGACCGAGTTTAGCCGTGACCTTACCGAAGCAGCCGCCAACGGAATACTGGATCCCCTGGTGGGACGGGATGCTGAGATCGAGCGCGTGATTCAAATCCTCTGCCGGCGCACCAAGAATAATCCTGTCCTCATCGGAGAACCGGGTGTGGGGAAGACGGCAATCGTGGAAGGTTTGGCCCAAAAAATCATCAATGGGGATGTCCCTTCCATGCTCGCGGAAAAGCGATTGTTGGCTCTGGATATTTCCTTGATCGTGGCGGGAACGAAATACAGAGGTCAATTTGAGGAACGTCTCAAAACCATCATGAAGGAGTTGGTTGATAATCCCAGGTTCATCATCTTCGTCGATGAACTGCATACCCTGGTGGGTGCAGGTTCAGCAGAGGGGTCTCTGGACGCGGCTAATATCTTAAAGCCTTCCCTCTCACGGGGAGAGATCCAGTGCGTTGGGGCTACAACTCCCTATGAGTACCGGCGTTCCATCGAAAAGGATCGCGCTTTGGCGAGGCGCTTTCAGGCCATCAAAGTGGGTCCTCCTACGGAAGAAGAGACACTGGAGATTATCAACGGGATCAAGAGCCGATACGAAGCGTTTCATCAGGTCGAGTACACCGACGAGGCTATTCACGCCGCCGTCTATCAGTCCAGTCGTTATATCACCGATCGTTTTCTCCCCGACAAGGCCATTGATGTCCTGGATGAAGCCGGTGCTCGCGTCAAACTGGACAACACGGTTCTTCCCGAGGGTGTCAATGATCTTCGAAAGAAACTCAAGGTCATCGTCCGTCAAATGGACGACGCCATCCTGGCCAAGGAATTTGATCGGGCCGCCCAGCTAAAGGATGAAGAGTTGCTGGAGCGCGAAAACCTGCAGGTGATCAAGGAGCGCTGGAGTGTCCGGACACACACCTCTCCCCAAGTGACAAAGGAGCATGTGGAACATGTGATATCACGCTGGACAGGTATCCCCGTCACGTCTTTGCACGAGGAGGAGAAGGAGCAATTGCTGCGCATGGAAGATCAACTTCACGAGAGAGTCGTGAGTCAGGATCGAGCCATCTCGGCGCTTGCCAGAGCCATTCGTCGCAGCAGGGCAGGAATGAAAAATCCCAACCGGCCGGTTGGATCCTTTCTGTTTCTGGGGCCCACAGGGGTGGGGAAAACGGAACTGGCCAAAGCACTGGCTGCCGCACTGTTTGGCAGCGACAAGGCCCTGATTCGCTTTGACATGTCCGAGTATATGGAGAAGCACTCGGTGTCAAAGCTTATAGGTTCTCCCCCGGGTTACGTGGGCCATGAGGAAGGGGGACAGTTGACCGAGCAGGTGAAGCGGAATCCTTACTCCGTCCTGCTGCTGGACGAGATTGAAAAAGCTCACTTTGACGTCTTCAATATTCTACTCCAGGTCTTTGAGGATGGGCAGTTGACCGATTCCCTTGGGAATACCATTGATTTCAAGAACGCCATCATCATCATGACTTCCAATATCGGAGCCCGTTATCTGGTGGATCGAACCCAGATGGGATTTTCCACAAAACAGGATGAGAGCCAGAAAAACATGGAAGAGTTGATCATGAAGGAGGTTAAAAAACTCTTCAATCCGGAGTTTTTGAATCGCCTCGACGAAGTGATCCTTTTCGAGTCCTTGACCGAAGAGGATCTGCGCCAGATCGTGGAACTCCTTTTAAGACAAGTCAACGAGAACGTGGCAGCCAAGAAGATCAAGATCAATCTCAGGGAAGAAGCCAAAAATTGGATCATCCGAAAGACCTGCCATGACCGCTCCTATGGAGCGCGTCCATTGCGCCGGGCTATTCAACGATACATTGAAGATTCCGTCGCCGAGCTTATTATTGAGGGAAAATTGAAGGAAAAGCAGACCCTGACCATCTATCTGGAGGGTGACGCACTCTACTATCAACCCAAAGGCTCCCAAAAGCAGGGAGCACCTCTTTCTTACACGGTCTAGCCTATAGCCCGCACTTCTCACACCCCATCTACTCCGTCGGCGGATCTGGCCACGTCTACTGCGTTGTGCTCGGTAGGCCTCCTCAACGTACCCTACAGTACGTTTGCGGGGGCCTCCGGGGCACCCCCGCTTGCGGGTCACACGCCTTGTATTCACAGCCAAACTTCGAGATCTCAAACCCATCCGCCTGCGCAAAAAGATGGACCCAGTTAAATTTCTCCGAGAGGCAGACTCCACAAGTAGCTCAGAAGATGAAGGGTTGTAGGCGTTGGACCTGGACTCTGCACCGCTGTGCTCACGGATGTTCACGGAACAGCCTGCGGTTTGCTTTCTCCCGGCTCCGAAAGATCACAGCAAAGGGCCAAACTCTTCCTCGGAGATACCATGCTGCGAAAGAATTTCGTGAAATAACCAACCGCCGATCTCTGTTGAGGGATGAACAGGGATCGTTGTGGCCCGTCCGTCATTGTGCTTCCACCTAGCGTGGCTTCCCTTCTGGCGGACCTTTACGAAGCCCAATTTCGGGCAACCCGCGCAAGATCACCTGCTTTAACCGGCATCTGCGACCAAGGCGGGTACGTCTGGAGGAAGTGTTCGACCTTCTTCTTTGTACTCCTCGGCAATCATCTCAAAAACGTTGACCAATTCTGCCTGGGCTTCATCAGGAGTGCGGCCTATGGCGTGGCATCCGGGAACAGCCGGCAAATAGGCAACAAACGTCCCATTGTCATCGGGTCGGATCACGAGAGTGTATCGGTGAAAATTGCCCATCTACTGCTATTTTATCCCCGTGGTGGTTCATACAACAGGAGTGGCCCCTCGTCGCGCGGCCGCAATCCCGTGAGACCGGTCGGTGGCTGACCTCCTCAGTCGGGGGCTGCCGGCTGCTTTACGGAGATCCGAGAGAAGTCAAGGAGTTGAAGATCTACATCTTCAAGCGCTGGTGGGATTGGGCCGGGAACGAATTCGCTACCACGACCTGGATTCCCTCGCAGGAATCTGGGTGGAAGACCCTGAAACTGAAGAGGCTATGCGAGCACAGGATCAAGTTGATCTGGCACTTTGGCAGTGAGAATCGCCTTAGACACCCGTTGTTATATCGGTTTTTGCCGGGGCAATGAAGATGTTGTTCGGGTCATTCAAGAGGCGGAACGGGTGTTCCTCCCCTTGATGGTTCTAGCCGAGCTGCGCGCCGGGTTTCTATGCGGCACCCGATCGCAGGAAAATGAGGCCACTTTAACTCGCTTTCTGAACTCTCCCCGGGTCGAGGTGCTCTACCCTGAGGAGCAGACAACTCACCACTACGCCCGCCTTTTTTACCAGCTGAGAAAGCAAGGGACACCCATCCCGACCAACGATCTTTGGATTGCCGCTCTTGTCGTCCACCACGATCTGGTGCTGTGCGCCCGGGACCAGCACTTTGATCACCTGCCCCAGCTACCGCGCCTTTAAATAGGCTGACACAGACCGGCAGACCGGTCTGAAATCCCAAATCCCAAACCTGGAACCAGACCGGCTGACAACTGACAGCTGACAACAGAGAAGAGAGGACTGACACAGACCGGCGGAAAACAGACAAGAGACCGCTGACCGCCGAAAATCAAGGACAGTCACCGAATGACCCGCAAATCAGGTCGTCGGATCCCAGATATTGAGCTTCTTGAAGTAGCGTTTGGAAAAGCCGCGATCACGGGTCAGCAAAGCATCTGCATGGATTGAAGCGTGAGCGGCAACCAGAAAATCCGGTATCAGATGTTGACGCTTCCCGCCTCCCTTTCGATAAAGAGCCCAGACACGACCAGCCTCACTGGCGGCTAAAGCCGAACTCGGCTCGTAGGTAATCCCAAGTGTTTCGATGGCTTGGCGAAACCTTTCCTCCGAGGGAAAATGAGCCCGTACCTCGGCCCATACCACTTCGCTCACAATGAGACTTCCCTTGGCAATCGCCTCCTGAAGCCCCTTCTGGGCAGGACCGACAAAAGGTCCCACACCTACAAAGACATCCAGCAAAATGGAAGAGTCAACCGCGGTCCGCATCGAGTTCTGGGCTCCACTTTGGTCCCCGACTCTCTTCGAGGGCGCGATCCACATCCAGAGGGTTGAGGATTGCCGTTACGGCTGAGACAGGATCACCCGCCATGCGCTTGCGGCCAATCAAAAGACCATCCCGCGTTTCGAACTCCAATTCCTGACCCGGCCGAAGCCCCAACTGCTCGCGGATCTTCTTGGGAATTGTAATTTGGCCCCGCTCTGACAATGTGGATTTCATATCTTTATTGTATGAATTCATGTAGAAGAAATCAAACTTCCCCTGGGCTGACACCTCTATCATAATGTGTATTGGATGTGTATAGAGGTCGATCATGAGAACCAATATTGTTCTGGACGATGACCTAATACGTAAAGCCTTCTCCGTCAGCAAGGCGAAAACGAAAAAGGAGCTCGTCCACGAAGCACTTAGAGAACTCGTGAATCTGAGAAAACGAAAGGATCTTACTGAGCTTGCCGGCTCGATCCAATTTCTCAAGGGCTACGATCATAAGAAGCTCAGAAAAACCAAAAGATGACTCTAGTGGACACTTCCGTCTGGGTTGAGGTCCTGCGGGATCGCACAGAGACCATCGCTCGAGTTTTCCGCCAGCGCCTTCAAGGTGAAATTTACGCACTCAGTGATCAGCGACAATTAGAATTCCCGGGCTTGAAGTGCCTACATATTTTGCCTATAATGTAGGCATGAAGCGCAAACAAGTTGTGCAGTACACGGTTCGAGGGATTCCGCCGCGACTCGATAAGCTAGTCCGACGCCGGGCACGGCGAGAAGGCAAAAGTTTGAACCAGATTGCGCTTGAAGCCCTCCAAGCCCTGGTAGGATTGGGCCGGGAGCGAATTCGCTACCACGACCTGGACTCCCTCGCAGGAAGCTGGGTGGAAGACCCTGAATTTGAAGAGGCTATCCGAGCACAGGATCAAGTTGATCTGGCACTTTGGCAGTGAGAATTGCCTTAGACACCAGTTGTTATATC
>JADFOI010000049.1 GCA_022562935.1 Acidobacteriota bacterium | reverse complement strand
GAAGTATTGAGGGCCCATCCGGCCATCCAGGAATGTGCAGTGGTGGGGGTCAAAAATCAAGAGTGGGGGGAGCGAGTCTGCGCTGCTGTGATCTCCCGGCCCGGTCATTCCCTGTCACTTGGAAGTCTTCGCAACTGGGCCAAGAAACGGTTGGCAAAACCTAAGGTGCCTGCTCAACTTCGTCTCCTGGATGAACTGCCTCGCAATGTCATGGGCAAAGTCAACAAGCCGGAGTTGAGAAAATTGTTTGAGTAGCTAGCCAGATCCGCTGCCGCACTAGCCCGGACTATGCATAATCCGGGCTAGATTGGGTGTGAGAAATGCGGGCTAGTCTAAAAGTGAACGGGTCAGGATTACTCCGTCTTGTCCGTACCTTCGGTGGGATTAATCTCACGCAAAAACTCCATCAGATAAGTCTGAGACTCCGTAAGCAAACCGTGGAATTCAAGGCCAATTGAGTTGACAAACTTCCCTTTCTTCTGCACCTTCTCGGAACTGACGACCGTAGCAAACGCGTCCACTTTCTTTTCTTTGGTCAGGTAGAAACTTACTTTCAGCTCATCCATGACTTTCAAGGGAGCGTCGCTCTCGAAGCTCAGTCCAGTGCGGCTGATATCCAGAGTTTCCGACTGAAAGAGTTTACCGGGGGGGAGCCCTCCATGAATCGCATCCACCACTTCCAACCGAACTTCGATCTTGTGAGGAAGCCTGAAGGATCCTCTCCTTTGCATAGCCACCGGCCGGGTGACGATGGATAGTTCCACCTGCTGGTTTCCCGGCCCGGACACCTGGGCAACTTCAGCATTACAAAAATAGATCCCCTGTTTATCCCAATACTTGATCCGAACCTGCTCCCCGTTCTTGAAAGGAGAAGTTACCTCGGGTTTGGAAAGTTGAACAAACAATTCATTTTCCGAAATCTGGGTCACAGAGGCTTCTCTGAGCTGATCCGACTGTTGGACTTCCAGAGAAGAACCCACCTGCAGATGATGAAAAGGAGTCTTGGTTCTCTTTTCTTCCATGTCTTTCATTTTAACGGAAAATCGAGCTTCGTGACAAAAGTCTACCTTGAAATCTCGGGTACCTGCCCAGAACTGTTATGCTATAGATTGAAGAAAGAAGAAGCTTCTGAACCCCTTGCAGGGCAGATGCATCTAACAGAATGAGTAGTCAGAGACCTTTGGTATAAGAAGCCCAGTCGAATTCCTGGCGGAGCTGTTGGAGAGGGTTGAGAAGGTCATTTGTGTATGATGAGACGAACGCGTTTGATGGTCACCCATGACCTCAATGGCCATCCTGTTGATCTAGTGGTCGGGATACCTTCTTACAACGAGGCCGACAACATCGGCTTCGTGGTCGAGCAAGTCGCCCAGGGACTGGAAAAGTACTACCCGCACCTCAACACCGCAATCATCAACTCCGATAATTCCTCTCAGGATGGAACCAAGGATGTTTTTCTGAGAGCTGAAAGTGGAGATATTCCCAAGATTTACCTCTCCACTCCTCCCGGCGTCGAAGGTAAAGGCAACAACTTTCACAATCTTTTTACCTACCTCTCCAAGTATCAACCGAGGGTGGTGGTGGTAGTGGATGCCGATTTGCGCAGTATTCGCCCCTCTTGGCCACGTTCTCTGGCCGAACCCATCATCAATGGCTACGACTTTGTGGTGCCGCTTTACAGTCGAAACGAGTACGATGGAACGATTACCAACCATCTCTGTTATCCTCTGATCTACGCTCTGTTGGGCAAAAAGATTCGTCAGCCGATTGCAGGCGAATTCGCCTTTTCCTCAAGACTCATGGAACATTGGAGAAGCCAAAGATGGGGAAGGAACGTTCGTCAATATGGGGTGGACATCTTCATGGCCACCCAGGCTATCCTGGGGAATTTTCGCCTTGCCCTGGTGGGATTGGGTTCCAAGGTTCACAATCCCAGTTCACCAAAGTTGGGAAAAATGTTTACCCAGGTTGTGGATACTCTGTTTGACAGCCTGCTGAAATCCAAAGAGCGGTGGAACCGAGATTTGATCAAAGTCGAGACGCCACCTGTGTACGGCCGCGCCCCGTCACTCCCCGCACCCCAGCAATTGCCCATCGACTATAAGGATTTAAAGCGACAGGCCGCTCGGGAGTTCACTTCCAGCCAGAGTTTGATTTTGCAGATTCTGCCGCCCGAGACGGGGGGGAAAATAAAGGAAATGTTTCAAGCTCATCGCTTCCGACTCTCTAGCCTGATGTGGATGAATCTCGTTTATGACTTTCTGTGCAGTTACGACCGTGCCCCGGATCGTGCTGGAAAGCTAAAAGTGATCAAGGCCCTGAAGCCTCTCTATCTGGCCCGAGTGGTTTCCTTTATCCGAGAGACCTTAGAGTTGGACCACACGAATTCTGAAAAGAAGATTCTTCGACAGGCGGAGGTTTTTCGCTCTCACCGTCATCTCCTTGTCCAGAATCTGGCTTCGAAGACACCCATAACCCTGAGCAGTTCTAAAAGCTTTTCTATGCAGTAGGGCTGCCGGGTCCTGTATCACTTCACTTGAGTTGGGATGTAATCCGTGGTGACCACATCCCAGTAGTCTCGATAGGGTCTCTCCTGGTGAAGCCTCAGCAAACCGTCGATTCGCTGCAGCAAGGTGGTGACGTAATATCCGGGGAGAGTTTCTGAATGCCTTTGCCAATGGTTGAAAACACTCCGGATCAGGACACTGTTTTCATCGACAGGCAGGTTTTTCACGTTCTCAAGAAAAAGGGGAAACCTTCCATCACCGAACAAGTAAAATTCCACATTGGACACGTAAAAAGCCGAAACCACAGAGCCTTGTTTCTTCAAGTATTCTCCTACATCTCTCATGGCTTTTAGCCCTGCCAAGTCCCCGATGATCGGCACAATCCGATTCTCCAGCTGCATCTTTCTTAAAAACTGAAAATCGTCCTCGGAGTTCAAATAATTTCGCATCTCACCGCTGCTATCGGTCTGTGTCATCAACTGCTCATAGGTAGGGTAGTGAGACCGAGACCGACGGCCATGGCTCCGGAATCTGAGCTGCAGGTTTTCTTTGAAAAAGGTAGCAGCGATTTCATGAAGGGTGTCGCGATCCTCCTCCCGGATCAACCGGGGAAAGCGTCCTCGAATGGATGACCAGACCTTTTGAAAATTCTGTTCAAAGAAATCCTGGTCTGACGAAAGACTCCGAAAGTGCTGAACCAAACGGTTCACATCGGCTGAAAGATCGGGTCGAAAGTCTTGCGGAGATTCCTTTCCAAACAAGAGTGAGAGATACTGCCAACGGTCCTTTGAAGACTCGATGACTTGCTTGAAATAAAGATGCTGCAATAGATTATCGCGGCGAAGATCAATGATGACAGCGGTTGCAGGTCTGACCTGCACGATGTAGGTGAAGTTCTGATCGGGCCCAACTCCCAAATAGACCTGTCCAGCTCTCGTAATTTCCTTCAATTTTGGAAGGACCTGTTGGTAGGAAATCTCATTGGAGATCAAATTATCGGTGTCGAAGTAACCCGGTTCTTCGCTCAGTTCCAGAGACAACCGCTCAAACTCTCGATCGGCTAGAGTGGGGACCTCCTCCGCTTCCCTTTGGGGCGGTTGAGGCAGACCAATGATCAAAGAAAGGATGAGGGCGCAAAAAGCAACGGCAAGTCCTCTCAGGAGAAAGGATCTGGATCGATCAACCATCGCAGTCAAGCTCCTCAACCCAGAGTCTATCAAACCCCGGCTATAATAGTAGAGTCACATGTATACAAGGTTTCTGTTACTGATTTTGTTTGTTGGATTTGCAAGCGCGCGAATTGACGATTTCCCCGATCCTCAAGAGAGCGCCGGTACTCCGGAATTCACCTTCCTGCGACTGGTGTATTCCGGACACGACTGGGCAGGTTCGTCCTGGGCCATCGATTATCCCAAAGCCGACCAGCAGTTCCTCTATGGACTGAGAAAACTCACCGATTTCGGGTTTGTGAACACCGAACATCAGGCCCTTCTCATCTCCGACCCTAAAGTGTTCAATTACCCTTTTCTTTATGCGGTTGAAGTGGGTACCATGAATCTATCGGACCAGGAAGCCAGCCAGTTGAGGGAATACTTGCTCCGAGGAGGCTTTCTGGTGGTGGATGACTTTCACGGGGAATACGAATGGCAGAACTTTTACCGACAAATCAAGAAGGTTCTCCCGGAGTACGAGCCGGTTGACCTCGACATCAGCCACCCCATCTTTCACTGCTACTACGACATCAAGGAACTCATCCAAATCCCGGGACTTCAGTTCGTTTACAGTGGGAGAACCTGGGAAAAAGGGGGCTATGATGCTCACTACAAGGGCATTCAGGATGAGAAGGGACGGCTCATGGTGATGATCAATCACAACGTCGACCTGGGAGACGCCTGGGAGTGGGCTGACGTCGAAATCTATCCGCGTGAATATGCCAACCTCGCCTTCCAGCTGGGAATCAATTACATCATCTACGCCATGACTCACTAGGAGAATTTGGGGACTGTCCCCAAATTCTCCTAGCGGTCACCGAAGGTGTAGAGGAGAGCCCCACTCACCTGCCAGCTGTGAAGAACTCCGTTGGGACGCAGGCCTGCGCCAAGGGGAGGAGCTGTTGAGGGAAACCCGTAATCACTCACGCCGGTAACATGGTCGCGGACATCAACACGGAGGCCCCATTCAGGCCCCATGGGGAACTTGACCCCTCCACCATAGGTAAAAGCAAACTTCCATCGATTCTTCAGGTCCACTCCCTGCAGCAAGGCATCGTCTATCGAATCACTGGAGATCCTGAAATATGAGGCTCCCATCCCGATGGAGAGGAAAGGAATGTAACGGCCCTGTCGCCGCATGGGGTAAACAAGAACGCTGTAGGCGAATTTGTGAACCTTATGACTCAACTCCAGCAAAGGAATCGAGGGGCTCAAGTTGACAAAAAGGAGTGGTTGATTGGCCAGAGCATACTCCAGCTCGGCCCCGAAACGCGGCGTGAGATTTTCTCCGATGCGAAAACCCAGCAGGTAGCCCGAATCAAAATTCAAGCCAACGTCTCGGATTGTACCCCCTTCGACGGGCGTGACCAGAGTCTTGTCGCCCAGCCCACTCACACCCGCAAACATTGAGATTTCCCACCTGTTTTCCTCTCGAGGGAATGGAATCTGGGCCAAGGCTTCAGGCATCAACAGCACAAGGAGCGGCCAAGAGAGCAGACAATACTTGAGCATCTGTGTCCTTCCTCAAAAGAACTCCATTTTAGCTGTTGGATGCGACAAGTGAGGAAGGAGGAGTGGTTCCGATTCCTTCGGACTTCATACTTACGGAGAGCCGTCTGGGGTTCTCTCTCTTCTGCGCATGGACCCAGGACCCTGCCTTCTTCGTTGCCCGCGTTGCTCACGCTGGGCCAGAAACTCCTCAAATCGTTCCATCTGGTCCGGTTTCAGTATGGTTTGAATCCGCTCGAGAGTTTCTCTTCGAACGACTCGATGCCGTCCGTTGGATTCCTTGTTGATTTCACCAAGCTGCTGGCGACTTTCCTCAAGAATCCGGCGAAGTTCTGTTCGTTGCGATGGGCTCAGATCTAAAGCATCCGACAAGCGCCTAATACTGCGCTCTGGAGACGGATTGTTGCGAACCTCCTGGCGCCGGCCAGGGGCGCCTTCAGGAAACGGGAATCGAGGTTGGGCCCAAAAGAAGACCAGAGTTCCCCCAAACAAGACACCGATTCCAAAAATAAGCAGTACCAGGAAGGTTGCCTTGCTGCGACTGTTCAAGGAAGGAGCCCCTCCACTGGCAGTTCTCCAAGGGAATCCACGACATCTTCGACCGAAAAGTTCTCGGGTGCCGGTTCTTCGAAGAAAATTGCAGCATACTCTTCCAGTACCGGTTCCGCTTCGGTCACCCTATAGAGCAGGAAACTGCTGACCAGAACCACGGCTAAAAACACAGGAATCAGCTGCTGGGCCACCCGTTGAAACAAGGAAGCAAAGGAAACCATCGGCACCTCAGCCAGCCGTGCTACTCGCTGGCTAAAAAACGGAGGGGGATCCATTCGAGGAACCGCTTTCACTTGAAAGCCCAGGAAGCTGAAAATTCGCCACCTTTTCCGGCACTCCTCACAATCCTTCAGGTGAGACGGATCCGGTATGTCCTCAAACTCCAGTTCCTCGAAAGGAATATGCTCTTTAGTCATCGATCCTCTTCTTTCCCGAATAGAGAATTTCTTCGAGATCCTTCTGCAACCTCTTCTTGGAGCGGCTGACCCGAAGTCTGACCGCCAGCTCACTGCTCTCCAGGGTCTTGGCAATTTCAGGATAGCTCAGCCCTTCCAGCTCCCGGAGAACAAAGGCCATTTTGTCCTTCTTATTTAACCGTTCCATGAGCTTTTCAAGAAGCTCGAACAGATCCTCGACATCTTTCTCAGTCAGAGAGCTGTGCTGACCGAAACGCTCATAGAAGTACTCGATCTTACTCTCTTCATCTCCACCCAGATCGGCAAAACTCCACACCTTGCGCTTGGGCGCCTTTCTGATTTCGTCCAGACAGGTGTTGGCGGTAATCCGTCCGATCCAGGACTTCAGGGGTCGTGTCGCATCGAAAGTATCCAAGGCCCGGAACACTTTCAAAAACACCTCCTGGGCCAAGTCCTCAACCTCATTTCGGCGGCCCATATAGTGATAGATAATATTGAAAACCAGCCGCTGATAGCGTTCAACTATTTCCTCAAAGGCCTGGGGATCACCTTCCACAGTGGCCTTGACCAACTGGGCATCAGTTTTAGCTTCAGCCATCCCCCGAAGTATATTACGTTGTGGGATTCCGTTGTTTCACTTTCAATCGTCTCTACGACTGATGGTCGTCAACATACCCCACTTACCGCTGAGTCGTTCCAGTAACGGAAAAACCATCAGGAGAGGCTTGAACATGTAGTAAGGGAAGCGGCTGCCGAAATGTGCTTCGGACCAGTTGATGAGACTGTACTTTAAACAGTGGAAGTTCACTCTGGATGAAAAAAACACGTGCTTAAAGACTTTCAGACCATTCTCTTTCAGCAAGAGGGCCAGGGGCCGAGGAGAGAAATGGTACAAATGTCTGGGCACATCATCAAAAGCATACCAGTGACGCTGAAACAACCGGGCCTGGAGGCTATCGAAATTGGGCAAGGAAATGAAGAGCCAACCGCCGGGCCGTAGGAGTTTTTGGGTTCGCTCGAGCACCGCCCGAGGTTGAGGCAAATGCTCCAGGACGTGCCAGAATGTGATCACATCAAATGAGTTTTCTGGGAGCTTATCGGAGAAGAGATCTCCCTCAATCAGGGTAAGGTCCGGGATCTTGTCATTCACCAACCGCACCGTTTGCTCGGCAAACTCGACTCCTGTCCTATCCCATTTTTCAGGGTCCAGCGCCCACAGAAACTTGCCATCTGCACAACCGACGTCCAGGATTCGCCCCTTGTCCACAAACCGCTGGACCAGATCAACCTTTTCCTTCTCCCCCTTCCAGGAACGGCTTCGCTGCAGTTTTCCGGACAGGAAGGCCTCAATGGTTCGAACAGTATCTCCGTGATAGGTGGATGGATAATAATGCTTGATCTTCTCCTCACTCAACACCGGCGTGGTGAGGCCAAACCCACAGTCTTGACAGCGTTGAATCTCCCAACTCTCTCCAGGCCGCAGGAGAACACGATCGACGGCGGTCGTAAAGAGCTCCCATTGCTGACAAAAACAAATCGGGCACTCTTCCATCAACTCAACTCCAAGTGAAAAATTCGAACTTCGAACTGCGGCCTTCACTTTTCACTTTGCACTTCGCACTTCGTCACACTTCGTATTTCGCAGTTTGCGTTTCGTATTTTTGCCTTTACTGTGTATCATTTTTCCCATGGAAGAGCACAGGTACCTGCGGTTTTCTTTTCTCATTCTCTTTCTCATTGTTCTTTATTTTGTCTACCGCATTTTTCAACCCTTCCTTCTACCCATCAGTCTGGCCGTCATCCTGGCCACCTTGTGTTTTCCGGTCTTCAACTGGACGTGTCAAAGGCTGCAGAGTCGGCGTAACTGGGCGGCTTTACTCACCTGCATCTGGGTAACGGCGATCATCATCGTTCCTTTCGTCGTCCTGGTCATACTCTTGACTGCGCAAATGACTGAAGTCTACCAGCAGTTTCAGTCCAGATTGGAAAGCGGGGCCTGGCAGGAGTTTCTGAATCTGCAGGACAACCCTCGTTTCAAACCCTGGACCGACTGGATCGGTCAATACGCCGATTTGGAAAATTTTGACCTGATGGGCAGTTTGGGTGCCGGTCTGCAGCAGGTCAGCCTGTTTTTCCTGCGCCAAAGCACCTCCATCGTTTCCGGTATCTTTCGTGTCACCATGAATTTCCTGATTATGCTGGTTTGCATGTTCTTTATCTTCCGAGATGGGGAATATCTCACAGAAATGTTCAAGACCCTGACCCCGCTTACGGAAAGTTATCGGCAACTCATCGTCAAGACGTTCCAAGAGGTGTCCAAAGCGACCGTGATTGGAACCTTGCTCACGGCAGTAGCTCAGGGCGTTGCCGGAGGCCTGCTTTACTGGATCCTGGGAATCCCCAACGCACTTCTTTGGGGTTGTTTAACCGCCCTGTTCTCCCTGCTCCCGGTAGTGGGCACAAGCATCGTCTGGGGTCCCTGGGCCATTTACTTCTTCCTGACCCAGTCTACAATCCAGGGAATTATCCTGGTGATTGGAGGTCTGCTGGTGGGCATCATGGACAACTTCTTAAGAGCACTTTTCATCGAGGGGAAAGCCGAGATGCATACATTCATCGTGTTTTTGTCCATCATGGGCGGCATCGGATATTTCGGGCTGGTGGGCATGATTTTCGGGCCCATTATCGTCGCTCTGGGCCTGACCTTTCTGGAATTGTACAAGAGGGAATTTCAACAGCCTGTTCCCGAGCCAGTAGAGAAATGACCTTCTATCAACGCTGGATTCACAAACGCGAGCGCAAACTGACCCTTCGGGATCCGCACCGTAAGATTTTCCCCTTTGATTGGGGCCTGGAGTGGGTCCGGAACAGTCACAATCCCGGCTCAACAGACCCCCTGACCTATTTGAAAGAGTACGCCGAGCGGGTCTTAAGCGACAGCGATGCCTTTTTCAAGCCGCCCCCGATCGTGGACTGTGCGGTCAAGGACAATCTTTTGACCATGGCCACGCCCACACCTTCGCCTCATCCGGAAAACAATACGGTCTATTGTCGCCTGTTTCCGGCCCGAGGTTCCAAAAAGGCGGTGATCGTTGTCCCTCAGTGGAATGCCGACCCGCAAAGTCATGTGCGTCTTTGCCAGGTATTCAAGCGATTGGGCATCACAGCCCTGCGTCTTTGCATGCCTTATCATGAACAGCGCCTGCCCTCTAACATGAAGCGAGCCGACTACATGGTAAGCCCCAACATTGGTCGAACCGTCCATGCTACCCGTCAGGCAGTTTTAGAGGTTAGACAGCTGGTTACCTGGCTCAAGGAGCAGGGCTACGAGCAAATCGCCGTGGTGGGAACCAGCATTGGATCCTGTGTGACCTATTTAGCCTTTGTTCACGATCCTTCGATTTGTACCGCCGTGTTCAACCACGTCTCCTCCTTTTTTGCCGACGTGGTCTGGACAGGACTTTCCACTCGATACATCCGCTGGGGTTTGGACGGCCACATTTCCCTGAAGGACTTACGGCAATGCTGGGCACCCATCAGTCCCTTTTTTTTTATTGATCGTCTCAAGACCGGCTCTCGTCCTCATCTTCTCATCACCGCCAAATATGACCTCACCTTCAGGCCCGAACTCACAGAAAAGGTATTGCATCAATACCAGAGCCATAACATTCCGCACCAGCGGATTTCCCTGCCCTGCGGTCACTACACCATAGCCACTTTCCCCTTTAGTTACATGGATGGTTGGCACATGTGCCGGTATCTGATCGGCCAGCTTTCGGGTCATGCATAGCCGGGATGATGCATAAATTGTCTACTGCAGTGCCGCAATCATCCACGCCGACTGCGCGACCCGCAAGCGCGGGTGCCCCCGACCCGCACAAGCGGGTGCCCTCGCATGCCTTGTCGTCGCGGCGTTTGCGGCACTTCGTCACGAAAACCTATCCATAACCCCGGCTAACTCCATGGTCAAGAATATTCTTTTGACAGGCCACCCGGGTGTCGGTAAGACCACGATGCTCCAAGGAATCATCAAACGATTTGCTCATCTGACCATGACCGGTTTTTACACCGAAGAGATCCGGGAAAAAGGGATTCGATTGGGTTTCAAAGCGGTGACCATGAACGGAAGCTCGGCTGTTTTCGCTCATCGCAACTTCCAAACCGGGCCAGAACATCGTGTTGGAAAGTATGGCGTCAATCCTGAAGTTCTGGAGAGGCTGGTGCTAGCCCATCTGTCCCCCCAGGGACAGGCTGCCCACCTGGTTATCATCGATGAAATCGCCAAAATGGAATTGCTGTCCATGCCCTTCAGAGAGGGTCTGCTTCAAGCCTTGGACTCGGATTGTCCGCTGCTGGGAACTATTTCCCTGAAGGGCACCGGTTTTATTAAACAAGTGAAGCAGCGTGATGATTTGGAGCTATTTAAGATCACCACGGAGAATCGGAATGTTTTAGGAGAGCAGGTTTGCCGACGGCTGCAGGAAATGCTGGGGAAGACTGGCCCGGCAGACCACCTGACAACAGACAACTGACCACAGACAACTGACCACAGACAACTGAGAAGAAAGGACTGAGTGCAGACCGGTTCCACTGATCTCTAGACTTTTTTTCTTTTCTGCGCGCGAAGCGCCTACAGCACGACAGCACGACAGCACGACTGCTCAAAAGCACGACTGCTCAAAAGCACGACTGCTCAAAGTCGCTCAGACGGTGTCCTTTGCGCGCGAAGCGCGCAATCAGTTATCATACGTCGATTATGAGAAAGCCTTTAACTCAAGGCCTAGTCGGTCTGCTTTTTCTTTTGGGTACCTCGGACCTGCTGGCCAGGTATAAGATCAAGGAGATCCAGGTCAAGTCAGCCAGGGAATACGCCGCTCATCAAGATTTTCAGAACATCGTGATTGCCGCTTACCCGTGTGAGACCGAAGCCAAGACCCTGGAACTTTTCGATACCAAAAAGCTGTATGAAAAGCAGATCATGCCCGTGTTGGTGGTGGTTGAAAACAACAACGATTTTGCGATTCGAATCCTTGAACAGGACATCCTGCTAGTGAACGCCGAGGGTACTCTGGCTCCCTCCCTACCTTACACTGAGGTGTTGATTCGAATTGAGCTGGAGGAGGGGAAGGCAACCTCCACAAGACCGGAGGTACTACTCAAGCAGGGAGTGGACCGAGAAATGCTGGAGGATTTTGAAAACAAGGCTTTCGGTGAGAGGCTCATTGCCGCCAAAAGTTCCGAATCAGGCGTGATTTTTTTCCGGCTTCCGGAAAAAGGTGACCTTGCCGGAAATCTTCTCTATATCCCCGAACTTTTCAACATCACGGACCGCGAGTCGCTCATGTTTTTTGAGTTTGAGCTAGGAAGGAAATAAGAATGACCCATCCCTTGGAAAACCATTGGGCTCTCATACTGGGTGCCTCCAGTGGCTTTGGAGCGGCGACTGCTCTAGAACTGGCCAGTGCCGGAATGAACATTTTCGGCGTGCATCTGGATCGGCGGGCCACTATGCCCAACGTGGAGCGCGTCCGTGAGGAAATCGCGGCCACTGGAAAAGAAAGTGTCTTTTTCAATATCAACGCAGCAGACGACAATAAGCGCCAGTCCGCTCTGGACGAAATGCAAAAGATTGTCAAAGAGAAAGGTGGCCCCAGCACCATTCGGGTTTTCGTACACTCATTGGCCTTTGGAACTCTGGGCCGCTATTTTGCGGCCGATTCGGAAAAGCCCGTCACCGATGCTCAGATGAATATGACCGCGGACGTTATGGCTCACTCGCTGGTCTACTGGGTGCAGGGTTTAATGACTCGAGAAATGTTTGCCGAGGGGTCGAGAATCTTTGCCATGACCAGCTCGGGCGGTCACCGGGTTTGGCCCAACTACGGCCCTGTTTCAGCCGCCAAAGCTGCTCTGGAATCACATATTCGCCAAATTGCACTGGAACTGGCCCCTCAGGGGATCACCGCGAACTCGGTTCAAGCGGGCGTGACCGACACCCCAGCATTGCGTGGGATCCCCGGGCATGAAGAACTCATGAAGAATGCCATTCGCTGTAACCCCAGCGGGCGTTTGACCACACCTGAAGATGTGGCCCAGGCAATCGTCGCCCTGAGTCACCCCTACCTTCAGTGGATGACGGGCACGGTGATTCGGGTGGATGGGGGAGAAGATATCACGGGTTAGGAGCCTGCCCGATCGGATGCAAGGAATGAGTTAATGTTCAAAACACCCCGAGTTGAATTTGAAGAACATCGACTACAAAACGGACTGCAGGTCCTGTTGCATCGGGACACTCGAGTTCCCCTGGTTCACTTGAGCATTCACTATCGGGTGGGATCCAGCTATGAGACACAGGGTCTTTCCGGGTTTGCCCATCTGTTCGAGCATATGATGTTTCAAGGGTCAGAAAATGTGGCCAAAAACGAGCACGGGGGTTATATCGACAACGCCGGAGGCCGTTGGAATGCCACCACCAGTAAAGACAGGACGAACTATTACGAGACGGTGCCCTCTCACTATCTGGAGTTGGCATTGTGGCTAGAGGCGGACCGGATGAGATCGTTGAATGTAACGGAAGAGAACTTTGAGAATCAGCTTCAAACGGTCATTGAAGAGAAGAAGCAAAGTTATGACAATCGGCCCTACGGACTGGCTACCTTGAAATTTGAGGAGTTGGCCTACGAAAACTGGTCCTACGCTCATCCCATCATCGGCGCCGTGGAGGATCTGGAGAACTCCACCTTGGAGGACGCGGCAAAGTTTCATCAGACCTATTACGGACCCGGCAATGCGACGCTGGTACTCTCAGGTGATACGGGTGATGAGGGGACGGCCTTGAAGAAAGTCGAGCAGTACTTTGGTGCCCTCAGCGACCAGACCCATCCTGAGCTGCCCGATTTAGAGGAGCCCGAGCAGATTGCGGAGAAAGTCGAGCGGATGACGGATCCGCTGGCTGTCCTACCCGCCGTTTATGCCGGCTATCACATGCCCGCATTAGGTTCCCCGGAGTTTTATGCCCTGTCGGTTCTGGGAGTCATTCTCTCTCACGGAGAATCCTCGCGGCTCCACCGAAAACTCATCTACCACAACAACTGGGTGACCAGCTTTTCGGTAGGGCCGAACCAATATAAGGGACCGGAACTGTTCTTTATCTGGTTCCAGGTTCAGAGCGCCGTCGATGTCGATCAGGTCTTAAAGGCCATAGACCAGGAGTTGAAGAGGGTTCAAGAAGAAAAGATTCCAGCCCAGGAGATCGAGAAAGCGAAGAATCAGATCGCCTTCCGCTTTGTGGAACAGATGGCCAAAGTGGCTCGAATCGGAGAGCTCCTGGCTCACTACGCTCTCTTTTTGGACGATCCCAAGAGGATCAACCACGAACTGGATCGTTACCTGGCCGTTACCGAGAACGATATTCTGCAAGCCGCTCAAAAGATCCTCAACCTCCAGAATCGGACTTTGCTCTTCGTCGAGCCAGGGGTAGACTGACAGCTGACCCCTGACAACAGAACGAAGTCGGCACTTGAAACATGAAACTTGGACTTGAAAAATGAAACCGCCACCTCCTGGAACTGAAAAGAACATCTCTTATCCGGAAATCCCTGACCAACAGCTCTCCAACGGACTCCGAGTTCTGGTGGTTCCGGATGATCGCCTTCCCCAAATGTTTTTGACACTGGTGTTACCCGCAGGGCGAGTTTGTAATCCGGACGACAATCTGGCTCTGGTCTCTCTAGCCGTGGAAATGGTCAAAAGTGGTACTCACACCCGCTCGGCTCAGGACATTTCCGATTTCGTCGATCGGCGGGCTATTGAATACGAGAGTGAAGTCCTGATGGAGCACAGTTTCCTCTCCATGACCTTTCTTGAAGACCAGCTGGAGCCTGCATTCGAGCTTCTAACCGATATGGTTTCCAATGCGAATTTCCCCGATGAGGAGTTAGCGAAGACAAAGGTTCGGTGGAAGAGTCATCTGATTGCTCAGCGCTCACAACCCAACTTCCTGGCTAACGAATGCACCTTCAAGATCCTCTATCCCAACCACCCCTATGCCAAAGTCAGCATGACTCCCGAGCATCTGGAGAAAACTCAGAGAGAATCGGTCCAGGAGACCTATCGGAATCATTACGGTCCGGGAAACGCCCATCTTCTGATGGCCGGGCCTTTCGATGGGAACCGGGCCATGGAACTGGGAAACCGTTTTCTGGGAAGCTGGGCCAACGGAAAAACGCCTTCGATCAGCTATCCACGGCCACCCGACATCGAGGGACGGTTGGTCTGCCTGATCCACCGTCCCCATTCCGTCCAGTCACAGATTCTGGTGGCCGGTCGAACGCTCCCTAAAGCAGATCCCGAGGCAATACCCCTCAAGGTTACCAATCAGGTTCTGGGGGGTGGAGCAAGTGCTCGCCTCTTTCTCAACCTTCGTGAACAGAAAGGCTACACTTATGGAGCCTACAGTCGACTGAAGAGCTATCGCCACGAGGGTCTTTATATGGCCGGGGCTAGTGTCAAAACGGAAGTCACCCGGGAGTCGATCGAAGAGATTTTCAAGGAGCTGGAAGGCCTGCGTGAGCGCCTCCCAGAAGAAAAGGAACTGGAGCGCTGTCAACAGGAGCTCATCGGGAGCTTTATCCGCCAAATGGAGACGCCGGCTTCCATCGGCGTTCTGGAGCTCGACCGCCGGATTCATGAATTACCGGCTGACTTTTACAAGAACTTCATTCCCGAAGTTCGGAGTGTAACGTCAGAGAAGGTGGTGGAGATGGCCAGGCGCTTTTTTGATCCGGACCGAGTGGTGGTGACCGTTGTTGCGGACCGGGAGAGCGTGGAAAAGGAGCTCCAAGGGATCGGCGAGCTTCGTGTTTACGATATCCACGGCACTCCCCTATAATCGATCGAGAAGCCTATGTCGCATGAAGAGCATTACGAAAAAGGAATGGAGCATTTTGCCGAGGATCAACTTGAACTTGCCATCGAGGAGTTAAAACAGGCGGTTGAAGCAAAACCGGAATTCGGAGATGCCTTGCATGCCCTGACCATGTGCTACTACCATCACGGGGATCTCGATCAGGCGCTGGAATTCGGTAAACGTTTTCGGGACCAGGAACCCTCCAACCCTCTGGCTTACACCAGCCTCTCCATGATCTACAACGCCAAGGGCATGGTTCCGGAGGCCGAGGAGATGGGGGCCAAGGCCAAAACTGCAGAGCAGCCTGAATAAACACGGGTCGTAAACCCAGTGAGCAGCACCTTCACCACCCGTGTAAACCCACGACTTCACGAAAGCACGAGTGGGGTGGTCAGTTGTGTGCCGTGGCGAATTGGGCCCCTTCCGTGGAACCCTTCAGGGCAGGCGTAGAGTTGGGCAAGGAGATGGACGAAACAAGCGAGGTCCCCACCCACTCCAGCTGAGCGGACAGACGGCCTCCGTTGATACCTTTTAAGGCGTGATACCTTTTCAGCGCGACTGAAGAATGTCAGACAAGAAAAGTCGAAGGACCATCCTGAAAATGTTCGGATACACCGTGCTGGGTTCCGGTATTGCTGCCCTGAGCACCTCTCAATACAGCTTTCGAATTGAGACCCGATGGCTGCAACTTGAGAGGGTCACCGTTCCGGTGAAAAATTTAGGCTCCTCGTTCGAGGGGTTCAAAATCGCCCTTCTGGGTGATTTCCATCTCTATCCCCATACCGAGATCGAACTCATCCGACGGGCGGTGGACATGGCCAATGATCTCAAGCCTGACCTGGTCGCCCTTTTAGGAGATTATGTGCTCGATGAAGCCGATTCGATATTCGAATTGGCTCCGGTTCTTGCCCGGCTCAATGCCCCATATGGCGTGTTTTCCGTCCTGGGAAATCACGATCATTGGAAAGGCGCAACAATCGTTCGAAGAGGCCTGGAGGAGTCCGGCTTGCCCGTTCTAGACAACTCCGGCCTCACCCTAAGCCGGGGAAAGGACAGAATCTATTTGGCGGGTCTAGGTGACGGATGGATGCGTCGCTTTGATCTCTCCCAGGCGCTGGAGAAGCAACCCCAGGACGTGCCCACCATCCTGCTCATCCACGAGCCCGATTTTGCCGACACCTTCAGTGCCGATAGCCGGATCTCCCTTCAGTTGTCCGGACATAGCCACGGAGGCCAGGTGCGATTGCCCGGTATAGGCGCTCCTGTTTTGCCTCCTTACGGCAGAAAATATGATCAGGGTCTTTATCGCGTTCAAGACATGTGGTTGTACACCAACCGCGGCATTGGCGTGACCGTCCCACCCGTGCGCTTTAATTGTCGGCCCGAAGTCACCGAGATGACGTTAGTGTCTCGTCCCATGAATACCATGACGTTTGTGGCGAGCGCGACGGCGTCAAGTTCGGGAAGCAACGACGACGCGATGTCAGTGACATCGTAGAGGAGGAGCGACAAAGAAATCGATGCCGTCCCGCCGCCACCCTTCGGGCTGATGGGGGTTGCGGGCGATCTCTGCGTCGCTCCTGACCTTGCCGGGTCAAGGCCCGTCAGCAATGGCTATGGTAGTGAAGAACTGGGGCCAGGCACTTGCAGCTCCGGCATGGGTTCCGACTGAAATAATCTTCGAAGCGGCTTGACCACCAACGACGCCCAATCGACTGCCTTGCTCATCCGGGCACTATCGGTGGCCAGGCCGGTGCCGGCGTACATTTGCCGGTAGAGCTTTGAAAGCAACACAAAGGCAAGCCGGGAGCGCAGGGTCGGGGTGATGCGGGATCGACGCCAAATCGACGACAGGGTATAAAAACGGTCCCACACCCCTTGGGTGTTCTGGCGGATCTCCTCGGGGGACATTTCCGGATGGGGCAGAAGCAGTCTCGGTCGAACCGCCCTGGGAATGAGCCAGTATCGGGTCAGAGGATAACCTGCAATCCGGGTGGGGTCGTTCTTCATACTTTTTTCCCAGCGCAGGAAATCCACCGTTCCGGGAAATGGCGTCAAGGTCACGAACTGGGCAAAGGCTATGCCGGCATCCTGGGCCACGGTGACGGTGGTGTCGAAGGTCTCCGGGCGGTCGCTGGACAGCCCAAAAATAAATGAGCCCAAGACATGGACGCCGTGTTGAGGGAAAATTCGGAGCCGACGGACCAGGTCATCGCCCGATGAGTTGAACTCCTTGAAGACCGCCTTCAGACCTTCCGGGGTGACCGATTCAACTCCCACCAGGGCTCCCTTGATCTGGGCTCGACACATGGCGTCCAGAAATTCCGGATCGTCAGCGGCCTCCATGGTGATTTGGGTGAAAAAGCACATGTCCTTCGGCAACCTGGACAGCCGGTCCATCAATTCAAACCTCTCCTGCCGGATGGCCTTCAGCTCGGCAAGCCGCTGGGGTTGGTTACGACTCTCGGCCAGTTTCAGATCCTCGAGCGTCACGGGATAGAAGTTGTCATCGGCCAGCGTGATGAATCGAAATCCCTGACGACGAAGTGCCACAATCTCTTCGAGGACCCTATCCACAACCGGCTGTCTCGGGCGCTGTCCGTCGGTTCGCCACACGGAACAAAAGGAGCAGTGTTTGGGACATCCGCGCACCGTTTGGACCGATGCCCACATATATCCGCGGGGCGGCAGCAAATCCCACCGCGCCGGGAGGAACTGGTCGGGCTCGATTTGCCCTCCTTCGTAGAGTTGCTGGGGACCCCCGTTGGCGCAATCGGCGACCACCTTCCCCCAAACCACGTCTCCATCGCCTTTGACCACTGCGTGGGCACCCCCTAACTCGTAGGCTTCCTCCGGGTAGAGGGTGGCATGAATTCCACCAAAAACGACGTAGGCTCCTTGCTCGCGGGCCTTCCGCCCGTCCTCGTAGCCGCGCAACGCATTGAGCGTGTGAATCCCAATTCCCACCACGTCGCCCCGTTGAATCTGTGTGAAATCAAAGGGTTCCAGCGTCTCATCAACGGTCCTGGGATCTCCGAACTCGCTTGGAGTGGCGGCAGCGAGAACGTACAACCAGCGCGGAGTAATCACCCCGATACCAAAGGCCACGTCACTGGGATTGATCAGATACACCTGCATCAAACGACTCCTCTTCTCGGCAAGTTACTCTATGCCTCTCCTCTGCGCTTTTTTCTACACGAGAGTATCATAAGTAATCAAAGAACAGGCTATCAGGAAAGTCTCGCTTAAGCCAGTGGTGGCGCTACCTACCTTTGTGAGCGGAACCAACTGAACGCACAACCGTTGCACTTTTTATGACCTGACGTGCAGATTCGCGGACGCCCTTCACCCAAGGTAAACCGCTAACTGATTCATTCCAATTCGCTTAGCTTCTTCTGCTCCTTTGTGGAACAGATCTTGCTACCCACTATCGGGGATAGCCCTGCTCGCCAAAAAAAGGATGTCTACCATATCTCCTTTCGACAGGGCTTATCCCATTCTGGGGAGGGTACAAATTGAGATGGTTCGTTTGGGTGCTGGCCTGCACGCCTGTGCTGGGGGCAGACACCGTCACTTTCACCGGGACCGCTACCGTTGAGCAGGCTTGCGATACTACTTTCCGGGTCACCAGCGGCTTCAAGTTGACGGTCCATCTGGATAACTCCATCTTGCCAGTGGATGCCAGCCGAGATTCGGGCCTTGGCCACTACGACGGTCTGGTCCAGAGCTGGTCCTTCAGCTGGGATGACCCTGCCCTGAGTTTTTGGTCGGGCACCTTCAAGGGGACGGGTGAAGTGAATATTACCAATAATCAGGGAGGGCTTGACCGGTGGCAGGTAAGAGGCGAAGTAGCGGGTGTGACCAACTTCACCGTGACTCTCCTGGATGGGGACGCAACGATCTACTCGGATGATCGTCTGCGACTCATCCCACCAGATCTCTCCGAGATTGAAGAAGACGTCCTTCAGGGCATCTTTGAAACAGACCAGATGACCTTTCGAATTATGAGCGGCCTCAATACTTCACTGGCAGACAAGTTGCTTTTATCCCCGGAACACCCGCCCTGCGACTAGCAGTCAGAGTAAACTCCTGGCAGCTCCTCACCAACGATTGATGCGCCGAGCGTGGTGATGAGGCTGGTTGAAAAATCGGACCGTGGGCTGTTTGAACAATCCGACCAGGAGCAAACCCGCTATAAATCCTCCGATGTGAGCGAACCAGGCGACTCCCCCCCCGCCCTGGCCAAAGGTTAAGGTTCCCTGAAAGATCTGAATGACAAAATAAAATCCCAGAACAAATCCTGCCGGGATGTACATCACCCGGATAAAGAAGCCCAAAAAAATCAAAACCAGGACCTGTGCCCTGGGATAAAGCAAGATATAGGCACCTAGAATTCCATAGATGGCACCACTGGCACCGATGGTGGGAATCTCCGAGGTTAGATCGGTGAGAAAATGGGCCATGGAAGCAGCCACGCCAGTCAGCAGGTAGAACACGACGAATCGCCCGTGGCCCATGGCATCCTCGATATTGTTGCCGAAAATCCACAGATAGAGCATGTTGCCAATCAGATGCATGAACCCACCGTGTAGAAACATGCCGGTGAACACGCTGAATGAGGCAGGAATGGCGACCAGCTCGGAGGGAAGGGTTTGGGAACCGAAGATCACCGCGGGAATGGCACCAAACTGGTAGATAAACACTTCAGCCCCAGCAGTTCCCAGTGACCTCTGGTAGAGGAACACCAGGACGTTTAGAACGATCAGGCCCACCGTCACCACGGGCACGATCTGGGTGGGATTGTCATCGCGAAGTGGGATCACCCCATTATCCTACGTGTGATTGCTGTCCCATGCCAACGCTTAAATGAAAATGCAGGCAGTGGAAGAGGCGGGATTGGAAAGGAAGCGGAAGCATCGGTTAGAATGAAACTGTTTACAAAGAAGTGACGAAGCGTTAAATTACTTCGTTTTAATCAGTTAGGAGCTTATGAGCCGGCGTAGCTCAACGGTAGAGCGACGCATTCGTAATGCGTAGGTTGGAGGTTCAATTCCTCTCGCCGGCTCCAGTTTCCGAGGTTGAAGTGAATTTGTAAGTGCTCTGTAAGTGCACGAAGTCGAATCTCGGCGCCCAACCAGGAGTGCAGACACTATCTTCCAGCATCTCCTCTGTGAAGTCTCCAGGTACTAAGATGGCGGAGAATCCCTTCGTCTCCACCAATAAACCCGCAACTCCTCTCTCGCCCAGTGTGCCCAAGGGTTTCCGCCAAAACTCGGCGTCTCACTTTTTGGGGAAATCGGGGAATTTTTGGCCTTTTCGGTTGCAATTGCAACTGGAGGATTGGAGTAAACCAGGCTCTCAGTTCATGCTAAACTTGCTTCATGGAAAGCTTAGATTTTAACGCCGTGATAATGGAAGCTGAACGCTTGGTGTTGGAGCGGCTGGCACCGGAGGACCGTACCTGGGCGCGTAGTCGACTTGTATTCAGACAATTAGAAAGTGACGCAAAGATTACACCTATAGAGGAATCCGTCTGGGAAGTGAGCCAAGACAACCAGGTAACCCCCCTTTGACCGCCCCAGGTGAGACGGTTCATTCAGACAGCTTCTTGGAATCGACAAGAGGATCTACGGGCTGAGATGGAGATCTGGCCCCAGAAATAGGGATGGGATAGCAGCAGCGCGCCAGTGCCAAGAGATCTCACTGCCGCCCTACCAGAATACCCTCTCAGGGTGAGTTGAACAGTAGATCTTTCAGAACGTCTGCAAATTCTGGCTTTATCTGAAAATGTTTCAAAGTGCCAGAACCGCGTTCTACACTCACCAAGCCGGCGTTGTTGAGTTCGCTCATTACCAACCTGACCTTAGATGCATCCAGTTTGAATTCCTTGGCGAGGACCCCGACTTCTGTGCGCCCATGGTGCAGAAGGTATCGAAGAAATTCCAGACCATCCGATCCTAACGATCCCAATTTCTGTTCTGCCAAAGATTTCTGGTGCGCATCGTAAGGTCGAATTTGTGCTCCCCGGACTTCCTCTTCTAATTGTGCAATACGCAGCGCATAGATCTGACACACCTTTATTGAAGCCAGCACGACAACCAAACTAACCGCAGAAGGTATCAACCACCACCACTGTTTTGGAATCAGGGCAACCGTGATAAACGTCGCGACGACAACAACGTATGTCCATGCACTTTTTCCAAGGGCCTTCAAGAAGTTGCCAGCCATCTCGCTGGGTCTCATTTGATCACACCACCATTCTCCCGAACCCCAACCCGAAACTCCCACCACCCGCCAAGATCCCCGACCCGCCATCATAGTCTTCACGCACTACCCAAGACGCATTTCAAACAGTTTCCCATTGTGTTTCTCCCCCAAGACCTCCCCTTACCAATACCTCGAGGGCTTTCGCTTTACTGGATACAATGGACTTACTGGCTTCCTGAACTCTTGGGCTTCCACTCACGGGCTAGTCGCTGGGCTTCGGCTATTTGTTCAGAGGTCATCTTTTCGGCTATCGAGTCTCGGTTTTTGGCAGCCGTTTCTCTGTCGTCACCTGTCAGGCCTGAAGCAGCAATTTCGGTGTGGCCGTCTCATTGGGCTTTAGCCCGAATTGCCTTCACCCGGGCTTCCAGTTGCTCTGCCTCATCCTCCCGCTTCATCTTTCGCAGCAGTAATGAACGATTCTCTAAAGCCTTGGCGAGTTCGGGATGATTGGGCCCCAAAATTTTCTCGTAAATCTTCACAGCCCGAGCCGACAATGGATCAGCTAAGGCATATGTACCCTCTGCCATGTAAAGCACGACGATGTTGTCAAGGGTTAGAGCAACCAAAGAGTGTTCCGGGCCCAACTGTTTATCTCGAATTGCCAAGGCTCGTATGTAAACCAACCCCGCATCCTCATATTTGCCTTGATGGCGATAAAGGACACCTAGACTACTGAGATTGTCAGCAACCCCAAGGTGATTCGGGCCAAAGGTTTTCTCCAGGATCTCCAGAGCACGTTTGTAAAGTGGCTCGGCTTTGATGTAAAGACCTTGGGCCGCGTAAATTGCCGCTAAGATGTTCAAGCTTATCGCCACGTTGGGGTGTTCGGGTCCCATAGCCTTTTCGTCGATTGCCAGAGCCCTTTGAGCTAGCGGCAGAGCTTTGTTGTATTTTTTCTGAAGTCGGTAGGTGTCTGCCAGCCATTTCAAACTGTGGGCCAAATCTGGATAATCAGGCCCAAACAGTTCCTCGAAGATAGACGCAGACTTGCTCAAAGCTGCTTCAGCCTCAGTATATTTTCCTATCTCAGACTTAAGATCTCCTAACATGCTAAGACCCCGTGCCACGTCGGGATGTTTGATACCCAAGCCTTGTTCCATCATTGTGAGCGCCTGCTCAAAAAGAGGCTCAGCGGAAGAAAACTTCGCCTGCCTTTGGTAAACTACTCCTAACGCAAACATAATAGCCGCCAGGCGTTCATCATTCGTGGGGGACTTCTTTGCCTGCTCAAGTGTGTCCCGGAGTAATTTTTCAGCATCGCCGAGCCGACCTTCCTTGAAGGCTGATAGGCCTGCCTCGAACTGTTTTTCCAAGGTTACTTCCTGTGCGAAGGCAGGGATTGGAATTAGCAGTGCCACTAACATGGGGATAATCATTCTGGTTGGCATAGGACACCTCCATGGAGAGATTGGATGCGTTGTGTTTGTAATATGATAAACCTGTCTCCCTCTGAAGGCTAGTGGGGGGGTCTCAAACCAGAAGGCTCAACTGTCGTGATTTGTCTTGTTCAACGCCACCGAAGAACTCCTCGCAGAGTTCTACAGATCTTGTGCAAAGATCCTTTATCTCCTGCTCGGTACTCACATTACCTCCTTCAGAAGTAAGGCCCATTTTAACCCGCTTCAAAAGGAAAGTGGGACGTTATAAAGATATGAGATGTCGAATCCAATCAAACCCACCTCCAATGGATACCCAAAGCGAAACTCCTGATAGCTATAGGAGGGCGGTTAACCTATCGACTAGATTTGATACTTTTATCCCTAGACAGTGTCCACACCCGTCCAACGCCGGTCTTTCCGTCTCTATTTCGTCAGCGTCAAGGGTCAGTTTGGGAGTGTGTCCATGTCCCCGGAGCAGCTCTCAGACTGCGCCTCAGTCTCAGAGTGAACGGCGACTGGACACCGCTAACTAGAACTGCATGGTAGATGAGCGGATGAAGTGGGAGCGGGTTGAATCCGTCAAGTAGCCTCCTCGCGTCCTGATCAGCCACTCGCCGCTGGGCCACTTTTCCGATAGAATTTGTTCGGGAGGCCTCCTATGAAAGCCTACGTACTTATCAATGTTCGGGCAGGAAAGGCCCGTGAAGTTGTAGAGAAGGTGCGACAAATTGAGGGCATCAAGCAGGCCAACGCTTGCTGGGGACGCCCTGATGTCTTTACGCTCGCAGATGTGCCAAACGAAGAATTGCTAGAAGAGACTGTGTTAGCCAAGATTCAGGGGATTGACGGGGTTGAGTCCACTGACACCCATCTTGTGATCGAAAGCTCGATCTATTAGGCAGGATTCCACCTCAGTAACTGGTTATGCGTCCATGAGTGGGGACCGCGATGGAGGAGGAGGACTAGGAGGTTTAGGTGTTGGTGGCGGTTTAGGCGGAGGTGGCCTATCGTTCATGACAGCCTCTACGGTTCTAAATTCATCCGCCGCAGCAGGTCTTGGAAGCGAGGGTCTGAGCGGAGGTAATGGTAGGGAATCTCTACATTCGGGGAGCACTAGAAGAGGCGAA